>NZ_JBHTLM010000021.1:0-75069 GCF_042678945.1 Paenibacillus puldeungensis
GGCCCCCCGCCGTGCGCGGGGGCCGACGCCAGCGCCCCGACTGCGTCAGGGGCGCCAACACCCGCCGCCCGTGTCCACACGGGCGGCTTGGGCCGCTCGGCGGCGAGCTGTTCCACCGCTCGCCGCCGAATGCTGTTCAGCTCTCGCATGGGGAGGATCACGTCGCCATGCAGCACCGCGTCCAGCTCCTCGAGCTGGAACACCGTGCCGCCGAGACGCCCGAACTGCTCTTCGAGCAGGCTCGCGTCCATCGGCCGTTTTTGCGCGACCTCGAGCTCAAGCTCCGAGTCGACGCGCACGGTTGTCCCCTTCTGCACATCCGTCCAGAGGGTCGTCAAAAGCCCCCCGGCATGCCCCATCGCCTGGACATGCACCGGGAATACTCGGTACGGCTTCTCCGTTTCGTACGTTTGACGAAGCCGTTTGTCCAGCGCCGGATCGCTTGTCTTCCAGATCCGATCGCCAACATGCACGCGACGCAGATCGACGTCATTACGCCCTGGCACGATATCGACAATCCAGCCCTCGCCGGCCTCGCCCTCCTGCTTCACGCCCTGGCGGCGCAAATCGTAGACGCGCCCGCCTTCTTCTTTTTTCGTCGGATCCCCGGCGTCAAAAACAATCCCGTCTCCGCGCTTCAGCGGCGCCTCCAGCTTGCAGATGACCCCGTCGCGAAGCACCTTCTCGACCCGGCCCAGATACACGCCCCGGCTTTTTGGAAAAGTCCCTTCCACCAGCTTTTTATTGTTCGTACCCTCCAGGAAGCCGTGCGTAAAGCCGCGCGAAAAGCTTTGCTGCAGCTCCCGGATCTCCTCCTTGGAAGGACGCTCTTGATCTCCATCAAAATAACGGTCAATCGCCTTCCGATACTTGCTGACTACATTCGCTACATACTCCGGACTCTTCATCCGGCCTTCGATTTTAAACGAGGTCACGCCCGCTTCGATCAGCTCCGGCATGATGTCGATCGCTGCCAGGTCCTTCGGCGACAGCAAGTAGGCGACATCCCCCATCGGCTTCTGCTCCCCGTCGACCATCAAGTCATACGGCAGCCGGCACGCCTGCGCACACTCACCGCGGTTAGCGGAGCGTCCGCCCCACATTTCCGACGTCAGACATTGACCGGAATACGATACGCAAATCGCCCCGTGCACAAAAACCTCCATCGGCAGCTTCGCCTGCTCCCCGATGATTTGGATCTGTTTCAGGTTATTTTCACGTCCAAGCACTACGCGCTCCATGTTCCACGGTTTGACGAACTCCACCGCCTCCGGCGAAGTAATCGTCATCTGAGTCGAGCCGTGAATTGGAAAATCCGGCGAGATTTCTCGGATCATTTTCACGAGTCCCAGGTCCTGCACGATCACCGCATCCACACCGCCACCGATGCAGGCATCAATCAGCTCCCGCGCGTCCTTCAGCTCGTCCTCAAATACAAGAATGTTAAACGTCAAAAAACCCTTCACACCATAGCTGTGCAAAAAAGCCATAATCTCCGGCAGCTCGTCCATCCGAAAATTGTTCGCCCGGGCCCGGGCATTAAACTTCTCCACGCCGAAAAATATCGCGTCCGCCCCATTCGCCACCGCCGCCCGCATGCAATCCCAGTCGCCGGCCGGTGCAAGCAGCTCTACGTCCTGCCTTGTTAATGCCGTCTTGCTCATTTATATCCTCCCAATAAACCCTTTGCGGATTTATTCACTCATTTAAATTTTAGATTCCCGTAACTTATTTATTTTAGCAGACATTGCCCCGGGACTCTAGTTTTAGAAATGTCCTTCAGCAAGAAAAAAATACCGAGCCACTCACCCTAAGTTTCAGGGCATGTACTCGGCAATTCAAAAGCATGCTTAATGCGTCACCATGGACCGAAAATCGCCCCGGCTCGACTTGTCCGCGTGATAGAACACAACATCCCCGTCACGCAAAGAAAAGGTTCGTCCATAGGGATCCCGCACGGTTCGCGCAAATCCCTCCATTCCATGCCACTGATTCATCAGCGGCCCATGGATATATTGGAGATAAGGGCTGCTGATCTCCCCATTTCGGACCGTTTCGATGTTGAAGTTGACGACAATGTATCCGTTTTTGAGAAAAACCGGAGACTTGTCGGTTAATCCGCCATGCGTCCGCCCGTATTCAGCCACATTCGTCCCCGCAGCAACCGCATATAGGTCGGATGGCAGACTATACTCGCCGTACCACTTTTGCTCGGCTGCATTTACGCGCGCCTGATCAACACCAGAGGGAATGCCTTCTTTTGGCCCGATCAACGTACGAACTCCCTCCGGCAGTCTTAACCGGCTAAAGCTCCCTACCGACGTTTTTTGCTTAGACCATTTTTGAATAAAATTTTGTACAAACTGACCTCGTCCGATCCCCGCCACCTGATTAAACGTATATTCATGGTCATACTTGTACAACGCCGTGTCGGTCAATTCCTCCGTAGGCACATTTCGCAGCCGCTCATTTAAAATGACATAACGCTGCACCTTGTCAGCGGCAGATCCTATTTTCACAAATTTGCTGCTGCCGGTGTTGTAATACAAATCGACGGCAACTCTTTTGCCGGTGGAAGCACTAATAAAATCAAACGCAGGCGTGATCACAATTTGATCCTGCGGGCCGAACATGTTTCCTTTCGTTTTGAGGTCGAATTTGAAATGATACCCCGTTTTGATCACGGCGTTTTTGTACAGCGGGTGACTTCCCGGTCGAATGGGAAGTGTGTATCTGGCAGCATTCCCGCGCACGGCTCCGTCGATTCCGTTTTGCCCCACCCAATAGGACGTTCCGATGGGGACACTGCTCCCCGGCTTCACTCGAAACACACTCTCCCAGTTGTAGTCGGCAATGTCGGTGATCCGAAAATCGTACACGCGCCCGATGGCATCCACGGAAACCGTATCATAGGCGATATGGTGAGTAAGATCCAGGTTGGCATTCGTTTGCTGCGTTGCTCCGGCAGGCGCGTTATGCGCAATCGTGCGAAACTCGACGTTATAAAAACCTTCATCCACCCACACTGGCAGGAAAAAGGTGAACGACTCCTTGGACTTGTCCACTTCTATCCAGGTATTTTTCGGATAAAAAGTTGTCTTTGATCCATCGTACACATCAAACGGAAACCGCACCTGCTTGCTGCCTATATACTTGAGATAGTTTCGATTCCCATATCCGAGGTAATTCGTGTGCTGCCCGCTGTTCGGCATCTCTACCGTAAACGGGCGATCAAGAATAATTGCTGATCTTCCCGCAGCCGGCTTCGTTTTCTGATTATGCGCTTGGTCGTCCGATACGCTCGGATAAATGACAACCGGGGTATGTACCGTCACAGAGTTGATGCCGTAGATCGGAAAACTTTTATCAGCCCCACCGTTAATACTGCCGCTCATCACCCCGTAATAAATCGTCCCGGAGCTAGTTTGATTGGCTTTATTCGTCTTGCTGAGCGGGATGACATTCCCCGGGCTGTAAAGCACATTCTGGCCAATTTGCGACGCCACCGGAATTTGTCCGGGTCTTGGTCCTTTCTCTTCCGTTTCCGCTCCGCTCATTGTGGTGCCTCCGTTAAAAGTAAGCGTATCGTTCTTGACCTTTACTTTTTTCACCTCATCTTGAGCAAAAGATTCCAGATTTTCTCCGGACACATCGGGTCTCTCCTTCCCACCTGATTTACTGCCTGGCGGCGCTTCTACAGTGGTGGAGGGAGATGGCGGCGTAAATCCGCCCGATTTGGCCGTGGCATAACTAGGCGGTGTATACCCGTTAGGCTGAATCCGAATCCCATTGCCTTCAAAAGCATAATTTTGCAAAGCAGCTTCGTTAATTTGGTAAACCTCCAGGTTATCGATCACCCAGAACGAGTAATCGCGCTCTACAGGGTACGACTTCGTAACCGTCTCGGTATCTGTCTGCGGATCCGGAACGGTTCGAGGTTTTTTGTCGGGTCCAATTTCAGTTTTACCGGGGTCCCAGGTCAACGTATATGTCCGATTTACTGTGATGTTATATGTACACTTGCCGCTCATTTCCACAAACTTGTTTTGGTGAAGATAACTTTTGGCCAAAACATTACCGTACAAGCTCTCCGATGTCGGAATCCCGTCCAACACGTTAAACCGCTCACCCCCCCGGCTGTCCGCCTTGATTACAGCGCTGACGCCCGGGTCATTCAGCGGAACGTCGATGACGTTACCGCTGGGGGTTGGCCTCGTGCACCCACTTGTAGGAGTATCTGGTGGCCCACCCTTTTTATCGTAGTAAAAATATACATAGTAAATTGGAAAATCCCCGTTATACGTAAACCCCGGCGGATCTCCTGTCGCATTAGGCCCACCAACCGGTTCTTTTTGTGTGCTTTTTTGATAGCCTTTGTATTCGTAATTCATTGTTCCAGGCGTATGAGTATACGAGTACGGTCGATCATTCACCAATTTTTCCGTGCGATCAGTAAAGCTCTCTATCCCATCTAAAGATTGACCAGTTGTTGTAAAGTGCTTAATGATGGCTTGGCCTTCAAGAGGTTCTAATTCTGCTTTAAAAAGGATAGGAAAATAAAAACGGTACCCACGTACTCCATCCGATAATCCAGTAGTATCAAGTTCTTCTGGTCTCTCTCCATCTAAAGTAAAAGATTCATTTATCGTAATTGTTGCTGTGTCTGTCCCTAAACCTCTTTTTCCTTTAATGGCTACCGAATTAACGTTGGCAAAAGTTGATTGAAGCTGAGACCAGGTTGCACCATACCTTGCATACTTGAACATCTTATTTACCCATTCCGAGCTTTCTCCAGGAACGATAGGTTGATTAAACTTTGTTGCTATAATTGACTTTATCTTCCTCCCAGAATAGATCATTTGATATTCCCAATCGTAATGAGCTTCCGCCATTGTTGATCCGATTTCTAGCTTCTCACCAGTATATGGATCCTCAATATATATACCAGCGGAATTTGTCCATACATCGGCATATCCCATACCAACGGAATAATAAGTGTTCTCCTCTTGTTCACTTTTTGTCCACTGCAAAATAACTGGACCTTTTACACCCGCAGCTGCTTGTGTTACTTGTCCTTTGGTTGTTATAAGTAGCAGGCATATTATTAATAAAGAAAGCACGGCTCTTTTCTTATAACTCACACTATTTCCACACTCCCTGAGCTTATTTGAACACTTATTTAAATGGATTTGAAATCAAATGTATACTGTCATCTTCTAAGTAAGGAGGAAAAAAGAAATAATCGATATTTTTAATAGAATAATTTTTCCAATTTTTATCTTGATAAATTACATTGTCTCCTGGGCTTTTTATTCTAAATTGGGCGATTTTCGTACCGTCAGATTGTTCGATAATATGACCTGTTCTTGAGCGTATATCACCGTTCCCACTTAGAAAGTACATAACAAGTTTTTTAGGTCCTTTATATCTAACCCTTACTCCATAGTTTTCACTATCTGTCACCATCCACATGTTTAAAAACGTTATTTCTTTGAAATATGTAGGCATTGTTTCATGAGAAACTACCCTGACATCAGTAAACTTTTTATCAATAGCTACCAACATATCCTCTGCACCATGAAAGTAATTCTTATACGACTCGATTTTCTGCAATTTTGTAACCTCAGTTATATCCGGAACTTTTTGATTTCCTATCCAAACCCAATTCCCCACCTGATCCCAGCTAACTGCTTCCCCGAGATTCTCGCTCACAAACCGCAGCGGTACATAAGTTCTTCCTTTGACTGCCTTCGCTTCGGCATCCATCGTTACGATTTTACCGTCAACGGCTGCCTCTCTACTCCCAAGTGTGAGCTCAATGGATTTTCCCGCTTTTTGATAGGAGACGGATTTTCCGGAAAACGCCACCTTTGCACCTAATGCTTCCCCAATACCCCGGAGCGGAACTTGGACACGCCCGTTTTCTGAAACTGGGTCGCCTCCTTGGAACTTGACCTTTCTCCCGTCAACTAGTACAGCCAATTTGGGACTCCCTACGATTTTTTTACTATCCGCTTTTGCGGAGCCCGTTTGCAGCATACTGAAAGCGATAATCCCGCATAGCAGTAAGGCAGGTACTTTTCTCATAAAAATCAAACCTCTTCTCTACTTAAATTTTTGAAAAAATAGGCATCCTTTCTTATTCGCTACGACTTTCGCCTCAACCTCCTTCTATATTACTAATTTGATAATATAATCCATTTTCAGCGACACAAAAAAGCACACCTCAACCAATCGATTACCGATGGTCAAGGTGTGCTTCACCTTTTTGTATTATACACTAGTTCCTGATTCAAACGGAAGTAATATGTAAGCAAGCAATTAAAACCAGGATTTGATCATGACGGCATCCGAAGCCAAAAAGACGAGCAGGCTGATGATTCCGAAGCCGATGGCAAATAAGTTTTTCTTCGGACGTTCAACCAGCAGGCGTACCACACCGATAAAAATAATTACGGTGAACAGAATCATAAAAATATCGAAACTGTTGAATTTCGTTGCCGTTTCTCCCGCCGCGGCGAGCAGCATCGCGAACCCTCCTTTTTGTATAAACGGATATACACATCTCCTTATATGTTATCTTCCCCACTGGCTGGATGCAAGAGGAAAGACAAACTTTTGTCAAAAAAATCAACCTAATTCTGTCCGTCCGGTTAATTATGCTGGATGTAATGTGATTAATTACATTGACATTGTCATTATTATCTTGACTTTCAACTCTCATAAACAAGACTTATATTTAATTGCGTGTATCTATGTTTACGCTGGTGAGGAACTATGGTACCATAATCATATTATATCATAGTTAAATAGTCGGATTTATAGATTTGATGATACTAGTGCATCGCATATCAATAAAAGGAGGCAAAAACGTATGGCTTATGAACCGATATGGGCCGCTGAGCCGGACAAATTGAACAAGTTCGAATTCGTTAAGCTGGAGAAGGACGGATTGGATGTCATCCGCACGATCATTGAGGAATATGCGCAAAAAGGATACGATTCGATTCCGGCGGACGATATGGATCGGTTCAAATGGGCTGGCGTCTATCAGCAAAAGCCAAAAGATGGGCACTTCATGATGCGCGTGCGCATCAACACCGGGATATTGAACAGTCGCCAGGCACGCGCTCTTGCGGAGATTTCTAAGCTGTATGGACGGGATCTCATTGACGTAACCACGCGTCAGGCGATTCAGTTCCACTGGCTGCGGGTAGAGCATTTACCGGATATTTTTAAACGGCTGGAGGATGTGGGCTTATACTCCTATGAAGCCTGTGGAGACTGCCCGCGTACGATTGTCGGCAACCCTCTTGCCGGAATCGACAAGCATGA
Source organism: Paenibacillus puldeungensis (assembly GCF_042678945.1). Taxonomy (NCBI): domain Bacteria; kingdom Bacillati; phylum Bacillota; class Bacilli; order Caryophanales; family Paenibacillaceae; genus Paenibacillus; species Paenibacillus puldeungensis. The sequence goes on from NZ_JBHTLM010000021.1 coordinate 7,336, forward strand.
GCTTATCGACACGACGGGGATTGTCGAAGAGGTGAACAGCTTCTTTTTACTTAACCGGGACTTCTCCAACCTGCCGCGCAAGTATAAAATGTCGATTTCATCGAATATATACAACAACGCCCAGGCGGAAATCAACGATTTGGCCCTCACTCCTGCCGTGAAAGTGATTGACGGTGAGGAAGTGATCGGTTTCCATGCGATGGTAGGAGGCGGCTTATCAGCCAAACCTCATTTGGCAAAACCGCTTGATATTTTTATCAGACCGGAAGAAGTGCTCAAGGTAGCTATTGGTGTAACGACTATATTCCGAGATTACGGCTATCGCGAAAAGCGGCATCATGCGCGGTTGAAATTTCTTGTCGCGGACTGGGGCCCTGAAAAGTTTAAGGAAAAATTGATCGAGCTAGTTGGAGAACTGCCTTCGCGCGGGGAAGACAAAACGGTGGGTTGGCAAGCCGCCTATTTTGACGGCGTACATCCGCAAAAGCAAGCTGGGCTTAACTACATCGGATTGAACGTGCCGATCGGCCGGTTAAATGCAGAGGAATTGATTCAGCTCGCCGATGTGGCTGACGAGTACGGGGAAGGCTTGATTCGGACCACGATGTCGCAAAATATTTTGATCAGCGGTATCCCGGACAGCAAATTGGAGGATGCACTCCTAGCTCCGGTGCTTCGTCGTCTATCCCCTTATCCGAAACATTTCACGAGTCGGACGGTCTCCTGCACAGGCAACGAATTTTGCAATCTCGCCATCGTGGAAACGAAAAACCGGGCTGCGCGAGTAGCTGAGTATTTAGATAACCATATCGAACTGGATGAGAAGGTACGCATCCACTTTATTGGCTGTCCGAATGCCTGCGGTCATAAGCATATTGCGGATATCGGCCTGCAGGGGTCACTCGTTAAAACGGCCGAGGGCATGGTGGATGCGTTTGATATTGCAATAGGCGGTACGCTTGGCGGCGGCGATAACGGCCCGAAAGCACAATTCACCCAAAACCTGAAAGGCCGCGTGAAAGGTGACCAGGTTGCGCAGGTTCTGGAACAACTGATCCTGTTCTACAAAGAAAATCGAACCGAAGCCGAAGCCTTCCATGATTTCGTACTGCGTGTAGGAGTCCCAGCATTCCAAGAGAAGCTGAATGACATTTTGGGTGCCGGGATCGCGTCGTGACGAACGGAATTGTATAAATACACGAGCTCTTTAAATTCCCACGTTTCTTGTGATATTATGGAGGCAGAAGGATATATTAAAAAAGAGTGAAGATGCGCGAACATCTCCACTCGGCAACAGCCGCTTTTAAGGGCGGTAGGCAGTCAAAGGTTTTGTCTATGAAATAGACCGGATACCTTCACCTGGTGCGGTCTATTTCTTTTTGCTTTGGTTTAATGCTATGACGATGGTAACAACTAGTCCAATTAGCGCAACAATGAGAGCACCAAAACTAATCATCAACGTCAGAGCATCTTTTACCTCCACAGGCATCACCTCCTTACTAGGAGACTAGCCGACCGCCCATCTTTGCCTATACTGTTGTTAGGTTAATTGTACCATATTTTGTATATAGTACCTACTCAATCAAAAAGGCAGTTCCTGATCCGATCACATTCAGGAAACTGCCTTTTTTACTATAAAAGATACTTTACCGAGATTAACAAACTTCTCGGCTGTCTACTTCCAATCCCTCAAGCTCCGATGTACGCTTTGTGTCACGCTCCAGGACCGGTGCCAGGTAACGGCCGGTATAGGATTCTTCCACCCGTACGACTTCTTCTGGCGTGCCTGTAGCGATGATCGTCCCGCCCCCGCTTCCGCCTTCGGGACCTAGGTCGATGAGATAGTCCGCCGTCTTGATTACATCGAGGTTATGCTCGATTACAAGGACCGTCTCTCCACTATCGACAAGGCGATGCAGCACCTTAAGCAGCCGATCTATGTCATCGACGTGAAGTCCAGTAGTCGGTTCATCCAGGATGTAAATCGTCTTACCGGTACTGCGGCGGTAAAGCTCGGAAGCCAGTTTCACGCGCTGCGCTTCCCCACCGGATAACGTTGTTGCCGGCTGGCCTAACTTAATGTAGCCCAAGCCAACGTCAAGCAGGGTTTGCAGCTTACGATGGATTTTGGGGATGTTTTGGAAAAACTCCGTCGAATCCTCCACCGTCATCTCCAGAACCTCTGCAATGCTCTTATTTTTGTACTTGACCTCTAGCGTTTCCCGGTTGTACCGGTTCCCTTTACATACTTCGCAAGGGACATACACGTCCGGAAGGAAGTGCATCTCGATCTTGATAATTCCGTCACCCCGGCACGCTTCACAGCGACCGCCTTTAATGTTGAAACTAAAGCGCCCTTTCTTGTAGCCGCGGACCTTCGCTTCGTTAGTCTGCGAGAACAAGTCCCGAATGTCGTCAAACACACCGGTATAGGTCGCTGGGTTAGAACGTGGCGTCCGTCCGATCGGAGACTGGTCGATGTCGACTACCTTGTCCACATGCTCTAGCCCTTTTATCTCCTTGTATTGTCCAGGGCGGACTTTTGCTTTATTCAGATCACGTGCCAGAGTCTTGTAGAGAATTTCGTTCACCAGCGTGGATTTACCCGAACCGGACACCCCGGTTACCGCTGCGAATACGCCAATTGGAAATTTGACGTTGATATTCTTCAAGTTGTTCTCTTTGGCGCCCTTGACCTCAAGCCACCGGCCATCCGGCTGGCGACGCTCCACAGGAACCGGAATGAACTTCTTACCGCTTAGGTATTGTCCGGTCAATGACCGAGGATCGTTCATCACTTCCTGCGGCGTACCTTGAGAGATCACTTCCCCACCATGAATACCTGCACCGGGTCCAATGTCTATAATATAATCGGCAGCCAGCATCGTATCCTCATCATGCTCAACGACGATCAGTGTGTTGCCGATATCGCGCATATGGGCCAGCGTAGAAATCAAACGGTCGTTATCCCGCTGATGCAAGCCGATGCTGGGCTCATCAAGAATATACAAAACGCCCATCAAACTGGAGCCGATCTGCGTCGCCAGTCGAATACGCTGGGCTTCACCCCCGGATAGCGTTCCGGCGGCGCGGCTGAGCGTCAAATACTCCAGTCCCACATTCACCAGAAAACCAAGTCGACTGTTGATTTCTTTCAAGATCATATGGGCGATCGTCGTCTCTTTCTCGCTTAGGGTCAAATGGTTGAAAAAGTCCTGCGCTTCTCCGATCGACAGCGCCGTGACATATGCCATATTTTGACTGTTGATCGTAACAGCCAAGCTTTCCTTCTTCAAACGATTACCTTTACAGGTACCGCATGGTTTGGAACCCATGTACTCCTCAATATACTCACGGATTCCTTCCGAGTTCGTTTCGCGATAACGGCGTTCCAAGTTAGGGATAATGCCTTCAAATGTCACGTACGCATCTTTACTCATACCGAAGTCGTTCTGGTAGCGGAAACGAATCTTAGTATCGCCGGTTCCATACAACAACTTGTCCATCTGTTCCTTCGTCAGCTCCGAGACCGGAACATTCCGCGGAATACCGTAATGCTCGCACACAGACTTCAGAAACTGTGGATAGTAATTGGACATACCGCCCGCCCAAGCCTCAAAGGCACCTTCTTCAATGCTCTTCGACTTATCGGGAATGAGCAAATCCGGGTCGATAATCATTTTGACGCCGAGCCCGTCACACTCCGGACAGGCCCCAAACGGGCTGTTGAATGAGAACATACGAGGCGACAGCTCATCCATGCTGAACCCGCAGATCGGGCAGGCAAAATTCGAACTAAACCGCAGCTCTTCCTGCCCGATAATATCGACGAGGATTTGACCATCCGACATTTTGAGGGCCGTCTCGATCGAGTCTGCGAGGCGGCTGCGAACATCCTCTTTGACCACGATCCGGTCGACAATAACCTCAATGGAATGCTTCTTATTCTTTTCCAATTCAATATTCTCTGACAAGTCACGCTGCTCGCCATCGATCCGAACACGCACAAATCCCTGCTTGGCAATTTCGCTCAATAGGCTCTTGTGCTCGCCCTTCTTACCGGAAATGACTGGGGACAAGATTTGCAATTTCGTTCTTTCCGGGTACTGCATAATGCGATCAACCATTTGCTCGACCGTCTGGGATGTGATTTCGATCCCATGCTCCGGACAGTGAGGATGACCTACCCGTGCAAATAGCAAACGCAGGTAGTCGTAAATTTCGGTTACCGTTCCTACTGTGGAACGAGGGTTACGGCTTGTCGTCTTCTGATCGATAGAAATCGCTGGAGACAAGCCTTCGATTGAGTCAACGTCCGGTTTCTCCATCTGTCCTAAAAATTGCCGTGCATATGCGGATAGAGATTCCACATAGCGCCGCTGCCCTTCCGCGTAAATCGTATCAAACGCAAGCGACGATTTGCCGGAACCGCTCAGCCCCGTCAACACCACAAAACGATCCCGTGGAATCGTGATATCGATGTTTTTCAAATTGTGTGCCCTTGCTCCCTTGATAACTATGTTCTCAATGGCCAATCGGTTCATCTCCTTCAAAAGGTACCTCTACTTATTGTTTACTACTATATATTTACTCCGCCTTGAGCTCCAGCATCGCATCACGCAGCTCGGCTGCACGTTCGAATTGCAGGTTCTTGGCGGCTTCTTTCATCTCGGCTTCTAAACGAGCAATGACCTTCTCACGGTCTCGTTTCGACATTTTTCCTTTAGACACATCGGTCAAATACTCAGCCTTACTTTCGGCCACTCGCGTCGCTTCAATGACATCGCGTATTTTTTTGCGAATCGTCTGCGGCGTGATGCCGTGTTTCTCGTTATAAGCGATCTGTATGCTGCGGCGCCGCTCGGTTTCCTTAATCGCCTTATCCATCGACTCCGTTATATTGTCGCCGTACATCAACACTCTACCTTCGGAGTTCCGGGCAGCCCGCCCGATCGTCTGGATGAGCGAACGCTCTGAACGAAGGAAGCCCTCCTTATCCGCATCCAAAATTGCCACGAGGGATACCTCTGGCAAATCCAGACCTTCACGCAGCAAGTTGATCCCCACCAGCACATGGAACGTACCAAGGCGTAAATCGCGCAAAATACTCATCCGCTCCAGTGTTTTGATGTCCGAGTGCAAATAGCGAACCTTGATGCCGACTTCCTTCAAATAATCCGTCAAATCCTCGGCCATCTTCTTGGTCAGCGTAGTGACGAGCACACGCTCATCCTTAGCAATGCGATCACGGATTTCTCCGATCAAGTCATCGATTTGCCCTTTCGTTGGCCGTACCTCTATAACAGGATCAAGCAGGCCTGTCGGACGAATGATCTGCTGCACCATCGTGTTGCAGTGCTCCAGCTCATAAGGTCCTGGCGTCGCCGATACGTAGATCAGCTGATCCGCTTTGCCCTCAAATTCCTCAAACTTGAGCGGCCGATTATCGAGCGCTGACGGGAGCCGGAAACCATGTTCCACAAGCACCGTCTTACGCGCCTGGTCACCGTTATACATCGCCCGGATTTGCGGCAGCGTCACGTGAGATTCATCGATCACGATCAGCATATCATCAGGAAAATAGTCCATCAGCGTGTACGGAGTTGCTCCCCGCTCCCGAAAAGTAAGCGGACCGGAATAGTTTTCGATCCCGGAGCAGAAGCCAACCTCCTTCATCATTTCAATATCATAACGTGTTCGCTGCTCAAGCCGTTGTGCTTCCAGGAGCTTCCCCTTGGAACGGAACTCTTCCAGCCGCTCCTCCAGTTCCCGCTCGATGTTCTTGATAGCGACCCGCATCGTCTCCTCCTGCGTCACAAAGTGAGACGCCGGGAATATTGCCACGTGTTCGCGTTCGCCAACCAATTCACCGGTCAGCACATCGATCTCCGTGATACGTTCGATCTCATCACCAAAAAACTCAACCCGGATCGCATGCTCACCCTTGGAGGCAGGAAATATTTCTAATACATCTCCACGTACACGGAACGTCCCGCGCACGAAGTTGATGTCGTTTCGCTGATACTGTATATCCACCAGCCGGCTCAATATCTGATTACGTGGCTTCTCCATTCCGATCCGAAGCGACAGCACCAAATTACGGTATTCTATCGGAGAACCGAGACCGTAAATACACGATACGCTGGCCACAATAATTACATCTCGTCGCTCAAATAAAGCACTGGTAGCCGAGTGGCGCAGTTTATCGATCTCTTCATTGATGCTGGAATCTTTCTCGATGTAGGTGTCTGAGGAAGGAATGTAGGCTTCTGGCTGGTAATAATCGTAGTAACTGACGAAGTAATCTACCGAATTGTTGGGGAAAAACTCTTTAAACTCACTCGCCAGCTGCGCGGCAAGCGTCTTGTTATGGGCGATGACAAGGGTTGGTCTGCCAAGCTTAGCAATTGTATGGGCGATCGTAAAAGTTTTCCCGGTACCGGTTGCGCCAAGCAAGGTTTGGTGCTTTTTACCACCTAACACGCCCTCAATCAGCTGCCTTACAGCCTCCGGCTGGTCCCCTTGTGGAGAAAACTCGGAGATGAGCTCAAATTTATTATCACTGAATACTATTTCACTCATTGTCCAACATCACCCTATCGTCTAAAATGAAGTACTATAGGAACCGATAACCTGTTTATGAAAGTAAATGAGACCTCTTGCCTCATCATGTCATTGTCATGTGCTATTAACCATGATCGGTCAATATCGCTAAGCATAAACAAACCATATCTATCTCGCAATCCAATGCAAAAATAGGAATGGGTGTTCCCATGTATTATACCTTTTTCATCCCTGAGATGCAAACAGTAAAGTCAAGAATAGGAGTGTACAAATTCATATGGATATCGCGACGCTGCTAGGCATAATTATCGGACTAGCCGCCTTGATAGGCGGGTTTATTTGGGAGGGTGGCCAACTAGGTGGGCTTTTACAGGTGGCTGCAGCCTTGATCGTGTTCGGAGGCACAATAGCTGCCGTAATGATCAGCTTTCCGATCGCCAAATTACGAACCGTACCACGCGCACTTTCCTTCGCCTTTTCCTCAAAAACTCCTGATCCAAGCGAGCTTATCGAGGATATCGTAGGCATGTCAACAACCGCACGACGCGAGGGTGTTCTGGCTTTGGAAAAAAGAGCGGCCGAGCATCAAAATCCGTTTTTGCGGGAAGGGATACAACTCGTCGTTGACGGAACTGAGCGAAACATGGTGCAGCAAATTATGGAGCTAGAAATCGAAGCCTTAGAAAAAAAACACGAAGGCTATGCTAAAATTTTTGAATCAGCCGGTGGCTATGCACCAACGTTTGGGATTATCGGCACAGTCATGGGCCTAATCCACGTGCTCGGCAGTTTAACCGAGCCTACGGCACTCGGTCCATCGATCGCTGTAGCTTTTACGGCTACTTTATATGGTGTCGCTAGTGCAAACCTTATTTTTCTTCCGCTGGCTTCTAAAATCAGAACGCGCAGTGAAGAGGAAATCGATCGCATGGAGCTGATGCTGGAAGGCATCCTTTCGATACAAAATGGAGATCATCCGCTCCTGGTGCGCCGTAAGCTAGACTCATTCTCCGTTAATGCCCGGCGCCTGCTCCATCATGACGACGTCAGTACCGGCACTTCCTTTAGCCCAGACTCCAGGGAGAGCGAGCTATGAGAAAGCTGATGGACCAGGGCCGTATGAAAGGCCCGGAGAACCGATCTAGGCGTGGCCGCCGGCGCAAGACAGCTGGACACGATATGAGAGACCGCTGGATGATTACTTATGCGGATTTGATCACCCTGCTGCTTATTTTTTTCGTAATGATGTATGCGATGAGTCGTTTAGATGTGGAAAAATATGATATCGTCACCCATTCGCTGCAGTCTACCTTCAAAAGCGGGGACTCTTTGCTAGAGGAAGGCACCGGGATCACCGGCTCCGCGGATCGCTTCAATCATAAAAATCCGTCACCTACGGCCAAAGAAGGCAATAACCGGGGTACTGAGCAGCAAGGGAAAGAGAGCAACTCTAACGAAAAGCCGATGACCGAACGCGAGCTGGCATTTCGTAAGCAAGAGGAGCAGTTGCACAACCTCATGGGCCTCATTGAGAAGTATATCAAAGATAATGGCCTAGAAGACCAAATTCGTGTGGCGGACCTGCCGAAAGGAATCTCGATCACACTGAGCGATCGTTTCCTGTTTGATGCCGGGAAAGCCGATCTCAAAAGCGGCTCCGCCAAAACACTTTCCAAGCTGGCTAGTCTATTCTCTACGCTGGATACGGTCATCAGCATCGAAGGCCATACGGACAGCATGCCGATTGGAAGCGCCTCGAAGTTCAAGGACAACTGGGAGCTGTCAGGTGCCAGAGCCTTGTCCGTGCTGCGCTTTTTCATTGACCGGGAGAAGCTCGACCCTGAGCATTTCCAATATGCCGGATACGCCGACACCCGTCCGACAGCCGACAACAAAACCGATGCAGGCCGGCAAAAAAACCGCCGCGTCGAAATCACCGTACTCCGGCAGCTGCAGCAATAGAAAGAAAGCAAACTCCCCGGCACAAAGCGCTTGTGTCGGGGAGTTTTGTATAGAGCTAGCTGGTCAGCCGATAATAAGGGAAATTTTAGGCCCTATTTAGGTGATTTCAGCTCTGGATCACAAAATAGGGGGAAATTATGTACCTATTCTCCACTTCATCCCTGGAAAACTGTCCTTTTGCCTCGTTTTGACGAAAATAGGTCCATAAAATACCCCTATTTCCACGAGAAAAGCTGAAAATTCAAAAATAAGGCCATAATTTTCCCTTATTCTATGTTTCAGCGACGGTAGCGGTAGGCACATATCCGGGCGGCTGGGGGTGGACTGGTGTTGTCTTCAGCCGGCACTTGAATGGGGGAAAGATGTGCATCAGATGTAGAGCAGGGATAAGGAAACGCCGCATATACTGAGGCGGGAAGAGCGGCTGCTGCTATGCGAGCATGCTGCTCCCACGACGGGCATCCTGCGGCAGGCATGCAAAAACCCCCGGACGGGCAGCGTGGCAGCCCGGTCCGGGGGGTTGCTATGGCTCCTGGCGCCCAGCGCGCGGAGCCATCACAGCTTCGCGGCGGCGTCGCCGCCAGCCGCCGCCGAAGCCCCCTCCCGCGCCGCCGCATCCGGCGCGGGTGCACTGCTCGCGGAGCCTTCGCCGCGTTCGGCGCGCGCGCTCCGCTTCGGCCGCAGCAGCTGCAGCAGCGATAGCGGCTGCAGCTTTACCGCCGCCGGCGCAAGCTCGTCCGGCGCGAGAATCGCGCCGAGCTGGTGATGGTCGCCGGCGTAAATCGCGCGCTGGAGGAACTTGCTCTCGCCCGCGAGATTCAGCACCTCCAGCTTGCAAAAGGCCGGGTTGATCCGCAGCGCAGCATGCATATCCTCCTTCGTGGAGACGGGTACGCCGTTGATCTTGGCGATCGTCTCGCCTGCCCGAATGCCCAGCTCCTCTGCAGGGCTTCCCGGAAGCACGGCGAGCACCTTCAGCCCGCCTTGCGGATTCACAAACATCGGACTGCGCTGCTGCTCCTCATACCGGCTGTACCAGATCAGCCCTTCGTGCAGTACGAATGCCGCCAGCGCAGCGAGCAGCATCAGCGGACTCCACCAAGCGGCGAGCAGCGATAGCGCCAATAGAACGCACCCGTAGGCAAGCAGTCGCCCGGAAGAGATGCGTGCTTTATCCTTCGGCAGCAGACCAATCGTCATCTCCGAGAAGCCGATGACGATGGGCAGCGCGATCATCCCAAAGCCGCCCTGCCAGGCATCCCCGCCGAACAGCGGCGTCCATGGCAGCACGCCGCCTGTAGTCTGCGCCGGAATCAACAGAAAGAGCGGCACCGGCCACAGACTTTGCATTTGATAACCCCCGACCAGCTTTCCGCGTTTGCCTTCATAGAAGAGAGGGCCGGCAAACGAGGCTCCCTGCCAGCGGACAAGTAGTCCCTCTGCCAGATGAAGCAGTGCGACCAGACAGAGCAAAGCCGGAATGTCCAGTTCCCGTACGATCCGAACCGCTTCCCCGAGCCAGTCTGTTCCGGTAAACCCGGGGAACAAATTCAACGCAAACTGAATTACCCCCAGCAGCCCTACCGAATAAGCCAGGCATAAGTAGCGGATGCGGAACAACATAAGCACCAGCGTGATCACCCAGATACAAACGATGCCTTCCATCGTCAAATTCATTCCAAGGAAAGCGAAGATGACGGACACCGCAGCACCGGCCGCCAAGCCCGCTAAAGCAGTTCGCCACGTTTGAGCGCCCCAGCCGTGCAGACGCACATGGAACAGCTTCCGCTCCAACACCACTTGTCTGCGGTAGATAAGCGCGATTATCACGAGCGAAATATATAAGAACGGCTGTAATAACAGCTGCGCTCCCGCTTCCGCCAAATTCCACAATCCTTCAAGAATGAGATCCAAGAGATCCTCACGCTCCTTTTTTATAACTATCGTAATCCATGACAGCGTAATATCGATAATCCAATTTATGGGGATAGCGTATACTCTCCCACAGAAATGCGTATTTGTGCAGCGAACGTGCCAAATAGCCAAGAAAAAAGAAGGCTAAAATTCAGCCTTCTTTAAGAATTCGACACGCTAGATCATATTTCCTTCCGGATTTCCTCCAGTGCCCGCTTTAACTGTGCATCGTTTTTCGGATCGCGGATGCTCTTGATAATGCTATCCTCAAGCGCTTTGGCCGTCTTGGCGTCCAGGACGCCACTTGCCTCGATATTTTGCGACGATTGGAACTGCTTTAGCGCCTGCTCCGTTTTTCGGTCAAAATAGCCGTCCTTGCGTCCCGGTTCAAGCCCCAGACCGTTCAGCATGATTTGTGCGCTCTTGATATCCTCGCCAACCATGTCGTATTTGAAGGTCTTCTCCTTGTCAATTCGCGCTACCGTAAAATAGTCCGGCTGAGCTACGGCAATATCAGGCTTGATCCCTTTTTTATGGATCCATTCCCCGTTTGGCGTGAGCCATTTGGCAATCGTAATTTTGAGCAGGCTGCCGTCGCCAATTTCCCGGGTGAAGCCAGATTGTACCGTTCCCTTGCCGTATGTCGTCTCGCCAATCAACTTGGCCCCTGCCGACTCCTTCAAAGCACCGGCCATAATCTCAGAAGCGCTGGCGCTCCCCTTATTCGTTAAGACAATAATAGGATACGTTTTTCCCGTGCTTGCTCCCTTTGAAACGGACTGTTCACGCTGCTTGTTTTTGTCCTCTACCTGGACGATCACTTTCCCCTTCGGTACGAACAGCCCACTCATTTCCTCTACCACATCCAGTACACCGCCCGGATTGTTTCGAACGTCGATAATTAAGCCCTTCAAGCCCTTCTTCTCCAATGCGGTCAGTTCCTTCTTAAACCGCTCCCCTGTATTGCTCGAAAACTCCGTAATCTCAATGATGCCAATTCCGCCGTTTTCCATACGAGAGTATACAGTTTCCATGGCGATATCATCACGGATGATTTTAAATTCCAAAACCGCCGAGGAACCTTCCCGCTTCACCTTAACCTTTGCTTCTGTGCCTTTGGGACCGCGAATTTTCTTGACCGCATCGTTCAAATTTAGTCCCTCAAACGATTGTCCATTCACCGACAGCAAAATATCCTTGGGTTGAATTCCGGCTTTCTCCGCCGGTGAACCTTTAATTGGAGAAACAACAACAACATTACCGTTCTCCATCGATACTTCCGCGCCGATTCCTGTAAAGGAACCTTCGATTTCTTCAGAAAACTGCTGCGCTGTTTCGGGAGCCATATACGAAGAGAAAGGATCTCCCAGCGCATCCATCATCCCGTCGATCGCACCGTCGACCAGCTTGTTTTGGTCCACCTTTTCCACATAGTTGTTCTCAACCAGCTTCAGCGCCGTCTCAATCTTTTGAACTCCATCCTTGCTGCTCCGCGCCTCGTTATCAGCAAAATTTCCGCTGCGCGTCGGAGCCGAACCGGCGAAGCTCCATTCTCCGGTCAAGGTCATGGTCAGCAGACTGCTGACGAGCATGGTCATCAGAACGAGCAGAGTTACAGTACGTCCCTTGAACATATAATGAAATCACCGCCTTTTTCAATATGTTGGCCCAGCGATAAGGCTGAGTAAGTCCTGGGAATAGTTGTCCCATAGTATATGTCCAGCCTGCGTTAAATATTTACAAGACTGAACAGAGTAAACAAAAACGGATAACTCATCCCGCATGGGGGGTGGCATCCGTTTTCGACGAACACAATATTAATATTATTATAAATAAGGCATTGGGTCCACCGGATTCCCGTTAATGCGAACTTCAAAGTGGCAGTGAGGTCCGGTCGAATTGCCTGTGCTGCCGACCTCTGCGACTTTCTCGCCTTTTTTCACCTGCTGGCCTTTTTCCACCGCGATACCGCCGTTGCGAATATGCCCGTACAATGTCCAGACATTATCACCATGGTCGATAATAACCGTGTTGCCATATCCGCTCCACCATTCTGCAACAATCACAACGCCGCCTTCGGCTGCGTGAATATCTGTGCCTTGCGGAGCCGCAAAGTCAACCCCAGTATGATCCTTTCTCACGCCGGTAATTGGATGAATCCGTGATCCAAATCCGGACGATATCCGGGCACCGTCTACAGGAAGGCCCATTGAGCCGCCGTTTCCTTTAAAGCCGCCACTGCTGCTTCCGCTACTGGTTCTTGAGGATGATTTTCTTTTATAGGTATATACCTGAGCCGCCTTAAGCTTGTTCTTCTCTTTCTCCAATGCGGCGCGTTTAGTGGCAAGCTCCACCAGCAAAGCTTCCTGGTCTGCGCTGATATCGTCAGATTCTTCAATATCGGAGTTGTATTTGGCGATCAACTGCTGTTTTTCATTCTCTTTGACTTCCAAATCGCTCTTACGATCTTCGGCATCGGCATACAGCTTTTTCACCTTGGCGTAATCCTGCTTGAGCTGCTCCTGCTGCTTCACGATCAGTTCTTTATCCCGCTTATGCTCGTCCAGCAAAACATGATCCTGGTTGGCTATAGCCTGCAGCGAATCGGCGCGCTCCAGAAAATCAGAAAAGCTCGTCGAGGACAACAATACGTCCAAGTAAGAGACCGCTCCATCGGTATACATCAAGCGAACTCTGGAGTCTAGTAAATGAGAGCGCTCCTGAATCCGGGCTTTCGTCTCTTCCAGCTTGGTCGCGGTATTCCGGAGATCATCCTCCGTTTTATCGATTTCAACCGATATTTTAGTTAATTCGTTGCTTACGGTATCAATTTGTCCCAGCAGCTGCTGTACATAATTCGTGTTCTTATTTACATAATGCTGCGCTTCCTGCTTCTGGTTCGCAGCCTGATCCTGCTGCTTCTTAGCCTGTTTGGCCTGCTCTTGAAGCTGTTTGAGCTCTTTATCGATCTGGCGTATCGTTTTGGTCTTGGCAAAGCCTTCGGTAGGTTGGAAGATTATAGCAGCTAAGGCGATAACGGCAATCATGGATATCCACTTTTTCAACTTCGTTTCCCCGTCCTTCTTTATCATCTTCAAAGCAAAAGGCTTGTTTAAACCGGCATCCTCTGCGAGGCTTTAAACAAATTTTTGCTAAACCTTCAAAAACTTGCGGATTGACATGGTACTGCCCCAAACGCCGATCAAAAGTCCAAGGCCAATGAGCAGTCCGCCGAGCCTTAACTGAATCTCCTCCATCGGTACGAGTCGGAAAGCCAAGGTCACATCAGATTTCACGGTTTCGGCCAATTCGTTATAACCGAAGAACAGAATCGCTACGGTAATTAGCGAGCCGATAAGGCCAATGAGCGCTCCCTCCACAAAAAACGGCCAACGTATGAAGGTGTTGGTTGCGCCTACGAGCTTCATAATCCCGATTTCGCGTCGGCGGGCCAAGATCGTAACCCGAATGGTGTTGGAAATCAGGAACATCGCCATAATGCCCAGGCCGGCGACAAACGCAAACCCGATATTGCGGATCGCTCTCGTAATTTTAAACAGCTTTTCGGTCGTACCTTGACCGTAATTGACTTTATAAATAGGCTTGTCTGAATATTTATCGTTAAGTGCAGTGATTTTGCTGGCTACGTAAGGGATTGTGGTCGGTTCAATGACTTCTATCTTAAACGTATCAGGGATCGGGTTCGTCTTCTCGTCGTAACCCTCCAGCAAATCCTTACCCTCGGCCCCGAGCTTCTTCTTGAAGTCCTTGAGCCCATCTGCTTTAGGAATCAGAGTTACGTGGCTGACTTCCTGCATTGAGCCGATATCGGTTGCGAGTTGATCACGTACTTTCTGCGTAACGTTCGATTTCAAGAAGGCTTTAATTTGCACCTGGCTGTCCGCTTCATCTGCAAAAGAGTTCACGTTAAGCACAAGCAAAATAAACACTCCTAAAATCAATAGAGACACAATAATCGAGGTGACGGATGCCACCGACATCCAGCCATTGCGAAACACATTTTTGGCGCCTTCTCGAAAATGGCGCAGGAGGGTACTAAAAATCATAACCGTACTCCCCTCTTAGCTGGTCACGTACGATGTTGCCGTGTTCTATTGCTATAACACGTTTGCGCATCGTGTTGACGATGTCTTTGTTGTGTGTAGCCATGACGATCGTGGTACCACGAAAGTTGATTTCATCCAGCAGCTGCATAATTCCCCATGACGTTTCGGGATCAAGGTTGCCTGTGGGCTCGTCCGCGATAATCACCGACGGGTTGTTGACGATCGCTCTGGCGATGGCCACACGCTGCTGCTCACCGCCCGAAAGCTGGGATGGGTCGCGATTAGCTTTATTTTTCAGTCCAACCAGGTCGAGCACCTCAATCACACGCTTCTTGATCACCTTCTTGGGAGCTTCAATAACCTCCAAGGCAAACGCTACATTTTCATAGGCTGTCAGCTTCGGCAGCAACCTGAAGTCCTGAAAAATGACGCCGATATTCCGGCGAACATAAGGAATCTTACGAGGTTTGAGCTTGCCGATATTAAAACCGTTTACGGAAATTTGTCCTTTTGTCGGAACTTCTTCCCGGTATATTAGCTTCATAAACGTCGATTTCCCCGCTCCGGAGGGACCGACCAAATAGACGAATTCATTACGGTCAATTTTTACGGAAACCCCTTTTAGGGCATGTGTTCCGTTCGGATATGTCTTCCAAACATCCTGCATTTCTATCACTTGATCACGTCCTAAACCTTTGATTCCTAATCGGTAAATGCCCTCAGTTTACTTTCGACACGTTCTTGCCAAATCCTTTAAAACCTGAGCAAATTCATTTCAGTCCGATATTTATTGTAACAAATATGTTACCTTTTGAGTACCCGAAAGTTCCCTCATTTCCATCATATATATAGTTGTACGAGGATTTTTCCAATTTCCCAATAGGTATTTCTTAAAGGAGCAGGCCATGGCAAAAAAAACTCTAGCAATAATTACTATAAGTCTCGTTGTGCTAATCGGCTCATTCGTGCTAGGTGCACTCTACCTATTTGCAAATCAAGGCACGATTCCCAAAGGAACGGTTGTTGCGGGCCTGGAGCTCGGCGGTTATAAGACCGATAAAGCCTACAGCCTTATTGATCAAGAAATTGCTAGGCTTGAGCAAAAGAACCTCATTATGGTGGTTGATGGGCGAGAGCTGACTATGACCTGGGCAAAAGCAGGAATTTCCTTTGATGCAGCATCATTCCGCGAGGCGGTCCAGCAGCTTTCTCGTGGCACATTGTGGGAACGGCTACGTACAAGATTCAATTTTAATAAGGTGTGGGGGCTTGAGGCCGCACTAGACCCAAAAACACTCGGCTCATTGTTTACCCCTGATTGGGAAAAAGAGCAGTTCGGTGTTCCAGTAGATGCCGTCCGAATGATTGCTCCAGATGACATGATTCGCTATATTCCCGGGCAATCGGTGCTGCGCATCGACCGGGAGCGGCTGAGCAGAGAGCTGACTAGTGCGGCAAACGACTGGGCTAGGCGACAAGTGCTTGGCGGAAACCACCATAACTTCCTTCCTCCGAACACTTCAGAGCCTATTAGGCTAGATGTACCGCTGCGCAGTATTCAGCCTAAAGTAACCGTAGAATCGCTAAAGCGCGAGGGCATTCGGCGAAAAATAACGCAATTTTCCACCGGGCTATCTACCAGCGGCCCCGGGCGGCGGCATAACGTCGCTGCGGCGGCTCGCAGTATCGATGGCATCGTGCTCGGACCGGGCGAAATTTTCGATTACGCCAAAGTTATCGAATACGCCGAGAAAACGTACGGCCTCCGCGAAGCGCCTGTCATATTCCGCGGTAAACTCGTACCGGGAATCGGCGGAGGCATTTGCCAGGTGTCCAGCACCCTTTACAATGCGGCAATTCGCACCGGACTTGAAATTGTCGAGCGCCGTAACCATTCCCTTCCGGTGAGCTACCTTCCCAAAGGACAAGACGCAACCTTTGCCAAAGACTACATTAATTTCCGCTTCAAAAATACCTCCGGTCACCATCTTCTGATCCGCGCCGAGGTTGAAAATGATCAACTCGTCGTGAAGCTGTTTGGGGATATGCCGGAAAATATCAGCTACACCATCGAGTCCCGCACGACAAAAATGCTCCCGTCGCCGGAGAAATACGTCACCAACTCATCGCTCCCATTTGGCAGCAAGCAGATTATTCTGAAGGGCACTACTGGATACGTCGTGGAAACATACCGAATCAAAAAAATCGATGGCCGGACAACGGACTCTGTCCTGCTCTCCAGGGACACCTACCCGCCGCAGCCTTCGGTCATCGCCGTGCCCGTAGCGGAGTCAGGGGGTGGAGCTGGCTCAAACCGACCCGGCTCTCCCGATTCGGGCCAATCCGCCCCCGCTCCTATGGAGCCAGTGCCCCCCTCCCCCTACGTGGAGGATGGTGTAAGCGGCCCAAATTTCCGATAAATCATTGGCCGCACATAGTCCATCCAGAAAATAAGGCCAAAAATTGGCCTTATTTTCCTCTTTTTACGTGAAGCCCATCGGATAGGGGTATTTTATGGCCCTATTTTGGGTTTTCTTACTGAAAACCTGCCCAAAATGGGGCATTCGCACAAAATAGGTACACAAAATTCCCTTATTTTTCGAAAAAGTGACTTTTTGAGGCGAATAGGGCCATAAAAGTCTCCTATTATTCGCCGCCAGTTCCCCCAACTTACCAGTCAAAGATCTGTAGCTACCGTGCATCATAGTTTTAAATGCTCACCTTCTACCACAAGCCGATAAGAGCGTATGCGCTCGCTGCCACTCGCTGGCTCGATCCAATTCTTTGCTGCTAATGACAGCAGCCACTTGCGGGCTGTTTTTCGCTCTACCCCCATGTGACGGCACACATCAGCCGGGGATATCGCTTTCCTCTCACGAAGGAAAAGACGAATCACCTCCCGCTCAACCCAATCTGCTTCGGCAAGCTGACGATTATCCCCAAACCATCTTCCCATGAACTGATGCAGCACTTGCTGACAGTAGCGCGGGCTCTCCTTAACATCATCAAGCGTAAATCGGAGCACCTGCCAGCCATCCATGACAAGATCGTTCTGACGCCTGCATTGATCGGAAAACTGCCACCGACTAATATTTTTCAGATGTGGACCATAGCCATCAATTTCAATCGCGAGCCGAACTCCCGAGCGTAAATAGGCAAAGTCAAGATACCGCGTCCCATCTTTGAAGTCACTAACTTCATATTCGGGATGCAGTTCATGAAAGTGTAGAAAAGCCGGCCACCATACGTTCTCCAAAAACATCTTTTCCGCGTATCCGTGCCCCTCCTGTAACCTCCTTGCGCCTTCACCATTTCGCTGCGCTAAGTGCGTATCAAAAAGCTCTGCGTAAGCCTCTTCAAATTGCAATCACTTTCACCATCTCTCTATAAAAAATAACGCCCCCTGCCGACGGGAACGTCCCGTTAACAGAAGGCGTGTGCTTCACGACTCCAACAGTTTACAAATTCCAAATTTATACTAGAATGGTTGTGTATTCATTTTACCTGATTACATAAAAAGAATAAAGCAGCTCATAAACTATGGATTGTAGTAAATGTTTACCTATGGTAAGGTAATCGTGCCTTATTCTCACAATCAAGGTTCAAGTTTACCGATTCTCAGGAGGACTCCATATTCAATGAATAATCATGAAAATAGCACATATCCCCGTTCTCAACCGCGCGGTGCCTCGGTTTGGCTGCTCATTACCGCCGTGCTGCTAACGGCTTCTGCCCTTCGTTCTCCGATTACCGGAGTTGGCTCCATTATCGGAGAGATCGAAGCCGCTACCGGCTTGTCCCATACGATGTCGGGCATGCTGACCACGCTGCCATTGATCGCCTTCTCAATCTTCGCCCTCACGGCCCCTAGGCTGTCCGCTTCGCTCGGCATGGAGCGAACGCTCTTTTACTCTATGCTTCTGATGACGGTCGGCATCGTGATCCGTTCCTTGCCTTCGGTTACGGCTCTCTTTGGCGGCACCGCGCTCATCGGCATCGCGATCGCTGTATGTAACGTGCTGCTTCCGGGTCTGATTAAAAAGGATTTCGCCCATAGAGTAGGCCTGATGACGAGCTTGTACACCTCAGCCCTAAACCTCTGGGCCGCCATCGCCTCCGGCATCAGCGTTCCGATTTCCCACAGCGCCTTCGGCTGGCGTGGGGCCTTGGGCTGTTGGGCGATCCTGACAATCATCACGGCGATCTTCTGGTTTCCCCTGCTTCGGCGTAAACCGCAGCGCCCAGTTCGTGTATCCGCCGCAGCTCACGCCGAGCTTAAACGCACCACGATCTGGCGTTCTCCGGTCGCCTGGCAGGTCACGATTTTTATGGGATTTCAATCGATCATGTTCTACGTTGGCATCTCCTGGCTTCCGGAAATTCTCCACGATCAGGGGATGAGCTCAGAAAAAGCCGGGTGGATGGTCTCCTTAATGCAGATGGTCAGTATGGCAGGATCGTTTGTAATGCCACTGATCGCGGCGCGGACCCACAGTCAAAAGATACTCTCCGCCGCTTCCGCCGCCTTGTTTTTTGTCGGGTTTGGCGGAATATGGCTGGCACCCACAGCGTTTGCGACATTGTTTATTATTTTAATCGGCCTTGGGTGCGGCACTACATTCGGTCTTGTCATCGTCTTCTTTGCCCTTCGTGCACGCACAGCTGAACAGGCGGCTGAGCTGTCCGGGATGGCCCAGTCGGTTGGCTACATTTTGGCTGCGTTTGGACCTACGCTGTTCGGCTTCATTCATGACCAAACCGGAAACTGGAACACGCCGCTTGCCGTCATCGTTGGCTTATCCATCTTTACGATTATTTTTGGCTATGCCGCCGGACGTAAGGGATACGTTGGTCCCAAGTAAACCTGAGTCCTATCAAAGCCAGTGAGCAAAACAAAAACCTCCAAAGCCCGACACAGGGTTTGGAGGTTTTGTTCATTCTAGGCTACAGCTTAAACCGATCAATCTGGTGATGCATATCCGCAGCCATCTTGGCCAAACCTTCCGATGCGGAGGTGATTTCCTCCGTGGTGGCAAGCTGCTGCTCGGTCGCAGCCGTCACACCTTGGAAGCTGTTCAAGCTTTGCGACGATGCAACCGCAATCCGTTCCACCGAGTCGGCTACTTCATCCGCACTAGCCGACATCTGCTGAGTAATCGCGGATACTTCATGAATTTGCTCCGAAATCCGTTTCGTCGAAACTTCAATGTCGCAGAAGGCGCTTTGTGCTTCTCCGGTGATGGAAATACCTTGTTCTACATTCGAGGTAACTTCTTTACTCATAACCTGATATGCTTTTTTCGTAAGCTCTGTCATCTGTGCTATATTGTCCTGAATCATTTCCGCGGTTTCACGTGACTGCGCAGCCAGCTTCCGTACTTGGGCGGCGACGACGGTGAAGCCTCGTCCGTGCTCGCCAGCTCTCGCTGCCTCAATCGAAGCATTAAGCGCGAGCAAATTCGTTTGCACCGCTATATCGGAAATCGCGCCGCTCATTCCGGCTACCTGCTCGCTTAAGTCATGCATCTGATTCATCAATGCAGCCGATTGCTCCGTCGTCCGACGGATTTCTTCCATTTGCCGTCCTACCTGGCTCACTTTCTCACTGCCGAGCTGTACGTCATTTTCCGTCTGAATCGAGGATTCGACAATCGTACCGGACGATTCGGCGATTTTGCGAATACCGAGTGACATTTCCTCCATCGTCTTGGCGGTGTCCTCGGAGGCTTTGGCCTGGGTTTCGGCGTCCGTGGACGCACCTTGCACCAGCTCTACCACATATTCAACGGCCTTCGCATTCTGCTCAGCACCAGCGTTGAGTTCTTCACTGGAAGCGGCTAGCTGGCTTGCGGTTTCCGACATTTCCTTCACCATACTCCGCAGTGATGCCAGCATTTCATTATAGTTTGCGGCAAGCTGACCAATTTCGTCCTTCCGTTTCGTCGTCACGTCTTCATTTAAATAACCTTCCGTAACCCGTTTAGCGGAATTATTTAAATGCTCAATCGGGCGGGTTATGTTCCGAACGACAAAGAAGAGCAGAATACTTGCCACCACCAATGTAACACCTACCGCAATAAGTCCGGTCCAAAAAATCGGCATGGAGGCATCGCTGAATTCTTTATTATCGAGCACGCCTACGACTTTAAAACCTGTAAGCTTGTTCGTTGTATAATAGGCGCTTTCCTGCACATTTGTTTTTTCATTTTCATAACCGTAAAATCCGGATTCCGAACCCTGCATTTTATTTAAATAATCGCCCTTCGCTTGTTCGCCAATGGCTATAGTCGGGTGAGAGGCATACTTGTTCGTACGATCCAGCAAATAAATATATCCATTTTCGCCCAGTCGAACCTGCTTGACCATCGCGTTCAAACTAGCCAGGTTCAAGGAGACCGAAACCGCCCCTTGCTTATTCTTCAGCGCCCGGCTGATATACAAGTTAAAATGGCCGGTAGTGGATGACTTAAAAGGATCGAGGATCACCGTCTCATCCGGACTTTTGAGCGAACCCTTATACCAATCTCTCTCCCGCGGATCGTACTGCTGCTGCTTGCCAGGATCGGGCGCCTTCATCCAGGAGCCTTTTTCGTTCCCGACGACGAGGATTTCCAGCTCAGGATGCTTCTCCATGAACAGATCAATTAAGCTCCGGGCTTCCGGTGACTTAGCATCCACTTGAGCGGAGTCGATTTGCATGGCCAACTGCTCAACATTGCGAACTTCCGCTTGCACGATATTGGTAAGGGAATCATTCATCAAGCTGATGCTCGATTTCATGTTGTCCTCCATTTTGGAGTGAAGCTCGTTGCTTGCGCTGTTATAACTGGAATATGAAATGAGTACGTTCGGAATGACAAGCATGCAGGCAAATAGAAACAACAATCGATTGCGCAGCTTTCGAATCTCCAAAAGACGTCTCAGTCGGGTGAAAAAGGTGGTCATAGTCCTCTCTCCTTCGGTGTTAAGTTTTCGCCTCACTAATCACAACATTTCAAGGATTGCTGAAAGACGGAAGAAAACCAGAAGTTGTTCATACTGGATGTACCCGCAATTCAGCTGCAGCTGCAAAATTCCCATCCCTACATAAACCATTTTTTTGTCTGCCATATGTAAAAAAATATACTGTACGGTATACTATTTATTTCGACATAATCCGACTGATTCTTTATGGTTTTCAGAAACTTTATGTAAATTGTTAAAATAATTTGGACAAAGATTGTTTGCAAAATACTTTCCACCACATTAGATGTATTTAGTGCAGTTATTTTTGGAAAAATTGTTGATTATGGAATTTTAACTGCATAATGTACATCTAAATTGGGGACTCAGCTATCGCGTGAGCTACTTTGTTCCTTTTAGCTGCACTTTTTACATCTAAATGCTCAATACTTCCAAAAAGACGATTTTTAACTGTATAAAATACATTTAGTAAGTTCCTTCAGCCCCCTTAAATAAAGATCATCTCCCAGGAACGATATAAACTCTGCCCCAAAAAAAGCGCAAATGCAGGGACCCTCATTCCCCCTGCATTAGCGCTTTTATTTACGCTTGTTATTTACTCTTTTCCTCGTACTCCTGAACCCATGCCCGGCCGCTTTCCAGCTTCCGCTCGGCCCGGCCAATCGCCGCAGCCACTTGGCCGGATGCCGTCCCGCCGTACACATTCCGCGCATTAACGACCGTTTCCGGCTGCAGTACCTGATAGATGCTGTCGTCAAACAGCGGCGAGAACTGCTTGAATTCCTCCAGCGATAAATCCAGCAAATATTTGCCGTGCTGAATGCAGTACAGCACTGTCTTGCCAATCACTTCGTGCGCCTGACGGAAAGGAAGGCCCTTACCTACCAGAAAGTCAGCGATGTCCGTTGCGTTCGAGAAGTCCTGATTGACGGCTTCGCGCATCCGCTCCTTGTTCACCTTCATGGTCGCAATCATTGGGGCGAACAATTGCAGAGCTCCCTGCAGCGTTGCGACCGTATCGAACATGCCTTCCTTGTCCTCCTGCATATCCTTGTTGTAGGCGAGAGGCAGCGACTTGAGCACGGTGAGCAGCCCCATCAGGTTGCCGTAGACGCGGCCGGTTTTGCCGCGGACAAGCTCGGGTACGTCCGGGTTTTTCTTCTGCGGCATAATGCTGCTACCGGTGCAGAATGCATCGTCCAGCTCAATGAAGCGGAATTCCGTACTGCTCCACAACACTAGCTCCTCGCTCAGGCGAGACAGATGCATCATGATCATCGAGGCGTTGGACAGAAACTCGATGATAAAGTCGCGGTCGCTAACCGCATCGAGACTGTTCTCATAGGCGCCGTCAAAATGCAGCTGCTCCGCGACAAAATGGCGATCGATCGGGAACGTCGTTCCCGCCAGCGCCCCTGCCCCGAGCGGCAGCACGTTGATGCGCTTGTAGCTGTCCTGCAGGCGTTCGATGTCCCGCTGAAACATGGAAACGTACGCCATTAAATGATGCGCGAACAGAATCGGCTGCGCCCGCTGCAAGTGGGTATAGCCTGGCACAATCGTATCCAGATTGGCTTTGGCTTGTCCCAGCAGCGCCTCCTGCAGATTTTGCAGCAATCCGGCAAATTCAATGACCCGTTTACGCAGGTAAAGGTGCATGTCCGTTGCGACCTGATCGTTCCGGCTGCGCCCGGTGTGCAGCTTGCCGCCGACCGGGCCCACCTCATCGATGAGCTGCTTCTCGATGTTCATGTGAATATCTTCATCCGCTACGGAATATTCCAGCTCGCCACGGCGTATTTTTTGCAAAATCGTATGCAGGCCTTCCTTAATTTTCTCAACATCCTCTTCCGGGACGATCCCGCATTTGCCCAGCATCGTGACATGTGCGAGGCTTCCCTGCACATCTTCCTCCGCCAGCGCTTTATCAAAACCGATAGAGGCGGTATATTCCTCCACTAACCGATTGGTCTGCTTCGTAAAGCGGCCACCCCAAAGCTTACTCAACTGACTCACTCCTTATTTGCATCCTGCTTGCTAGTTGCTATTTCTTGCTGTTATACTGCGCGACGCCGGAGCCGACTTTCAGCCGCAGGGCATTGAGATGAATGAAGCCTGTGGCATCGCCCTGGTCGTACGCCTGCGACGGATCGGCCTCCATCGTGGCAATGTTCGGATTGTACAGACTGACCGGACTTTTCACGCCGGCAGCAATCACATTGCCCTTGTACAGCTTCACGCGAACCGTCCCTGTTACGTTCTTTTGGCTTTCGGTCACCAAGGCCTGCAGCGCTAGGCGCTCCGGCGCGAACCAAAAGCCGTTATATACAAGGGTACTATAACGCGTAATCAAGCTATCCCGCAAATTCATCACTTCGCGGTCCATCGTCAGCGACTCCATTTTGCGGTGAGCAGCAAACAAAACCGTTCCGCCCGGGGTCTCATAGACGCCGCGGCTCTTCATGCCGACAAAGCGGTCTTCAACCATGTCTACACGGCCGATGCCATGCTTGCCGCCTAGCTCATTCAGCTTCTCCATAACGCCGAGTGGATCCAGCCGTTCGCCGTTCAGCGCAACACAGTCGCCCTGCTCAAATTCAAGCTCCAAATATTCCGGTTCATTCGGTGCATCCTCCGGCGATACGCTCAGCAAGTACATGCCTTTGTTTTCCGGCGCCGATGCGTCGAACCAAGGATCCTCCAGCATGCCGCTTTCGTAGCTGATATGCAGTAGGTTGCGGTCCATGGAGTACGGCTTCGCCGCCGATGCGGTTACCGGAATGCCGTTAGCCTCCGCATACGCGATCATTTCCGCACGGCCCGGGAAGCGGTCGCGGAATTCGCTCAGCCGCCAAGGGGCAATCACGGAAAGCTCCGGTGCAAGCGCCGCAACACCTAACTCAAAGCGAACCTGATCATTGCCTTTGCCGGTAGCGCCATGGGCAATCGCCGTCGCGCCTTCCGCCCGAGCAATCTCAACCATCCGCTTCGCAATCAGCGGACGGGCGATACTCGTGCCGAGCAAATACTGGCCTTCATAAAGCGCCCCCGATTGGAACATCGGATAAATAAAGTCTTTCGCGAATTCCTCGCGCAGATCGTCAATGTAAACCTTCGAAGCTCCGGTGGCCAGCGCTTTGGCTTCGAGCCCTTCAAGCTCTTCCTTCTGCCCGATATCGGCGGTAAACGCAATAATTTCCGCATCATAAGTCTCTTTAAGCCATTTCAAAATGACAGAGGTGTCGAGTCCGCCGGAATATGCTAGTACAATTTTGTCTTTTGCCATGATCCTTTATCCTCCTCAAAAGTTAACCGAGCAGAGCGGCCATCAGCGCTTTTTGCGCGTGCAGCCGGTTCTCCGCCTCATCAAAAATAATCGAATGTGTCCCGTCGATCACACTTGCGCTGACTTCCTCACCCCGGTGAGCAGGCAGGCAGTGCAAAAAGACGTAATCCGACTTCGCGAACCCTGCAAGCTCATCATTCACCTGATAATTACGGAAGGCAATCTCCCGCGCCTTTTGCTCCTCTTCAAAACCCATGCTCGCCCAAACATCCGTGTAGATAACATCGGCGTTCTCTACAGCTTCGCGCGGATCGCGCACGACCTCTATTTTGGCTCCGGTCAACTTGGCAATTTCCTGAGCGTCCGCTGTAATTTGCGGATCCGGTTCGTAGCCCTCCGGGCTCGCCACGGAAACGTCCACGCCCAGCTTGGCTCCGCCGATCATCAGGGAATGTGCCATATTGTTTCCATCGCCGACAAAAGCTAGTTTCAACCCTTGCAGCTTTCCTTTATGCTCATAAATTGTCTGATAGTCAGCCAGCACCTGGCAAGGGTGAGCCAAATCGCTCAGTCCGTTGATGACCGGCACGGTTGCGTAGCGGGCCAGATCTACGACCTTGTCGTGGCCGAAGGTACGAATCATGATGCCGTCCAAATATCGGGACATGACTCCAGCCGTATCAGCAATCGTTTCGCCGCGCCCGAGCTGAATATCATTTTTGCTTAAGAATAGCGCATGACCGCCTAATTGATAAGTCCCTACTTCAAAAGAAACCCGGGTCCGCGTCGACGATTTTTCGAAAATTAGTCCCATGGTTTTGCCTTTAAGCGGTTGATAAATCTCCCCGCTTTTTTGCTTATGCTTTAGCTCGATGGCCAGATCGATCAAATAATGAATTTCCTCGGTCGTGTAGTCCGTCAATTCAATAAAATCACGTCCGCTAAGGTTAATGGTGCTACGTTTCGTCTGATCCAGCAAACTCATGATTTATTTCCCCTCCTTGGCGGTATAAGCAGCAATGACTTTTGCCAGTATATTAACAGCCTGGTCGATCTCGTCACGAGTGACCTTTAAATTCGGGAGCAGACGAACGACGTTTGGACCGGCATTGACAAAAAGCAAACGCTGCTTCTGTCCTTCGGCGACCACATCGGACACCGGGCCTGCACATTCGATTCCGATCAAAAGGCCTTTGCCACGAATGTCTTTGACAAACGGCTCGTCTTTAAATGCGGCCTGCAGGCGGCTTATGAGGTAACGCCCCATCTCCTCGGCATGCTCCGGAATTTGCTCTTCGATCATCGTTTCAACCGTAGCAATGATCGCCGTCGCCGCAATCGGGTTGCCGCCAAAAGTGGAGGCATGACTTCCCGGCGAAAACGCCTCGCGAAGGTATTCCTTCGCCAGCATAGCCCCTGCCGCGATCCCGCTGGCAATACCTTTAGCCGCTGTAAAAATATCCGGCTCAATGCCGTAATGCTGATGCGCGAACCATTTGCCGGTACGGCCCATACCCGTTTGTACCTCATCGATGATAAGCAAAAGCCCCTGCTCCTTGCAAAGCGCGGCCAGCTCCTGCACGAATCCCGGGTCGACCGGATGAACGCCGCCTTCCGCCTGAACCATCTCCAGCATGACCGCCGCCGTGTTCGGGCCGATGGCTGCTTTTAAAGCTGGTATATCATGCAGCGGCACGGTGACGAAGCCTTCCGGCAGCGGCAGGAAGCCTTCCTTTACCTTTTGCTGCCCGGTCGCCGTCAACGTAGCCAGCGTCCGGCCATGGAACGACTGGGCGAAGGTGATGATTTCGTAGCGCTGCTCACCCTTAACCTTCTGGTGATAGCGCCGAGCCAGCTTAATCGCCGCTTCGTTCGCTTCGGCACCGCTATTGCAGAAAAACACGACGTCCGCGCAGCTGACCTGTGTCAGCAGACGGGCTGCCGTCTCCTGCTGCGGGATATGAAACAGGTTCGATACGTGCCACAGCTCGTCGAGCTGAGCTTTCACCTTGGCCTTTACCTTTTCCGGCGCATGGCCCAGATTGACAACCGCTAGACCACTCATGAAATCCAAGTAGCGGTTCCCCTGGTCATCCCAGACCCAGCTTCCTTGTCCTTTGACCAATGAAATCGGGTACCGCGAATAGCTCGGAAACAATGCGCTTGAACTTTCTTGGCCTGATGGAGAAGCCTTCTTTTCCTGCAGGTCACTTTGTGCCATCCTCATCCACTCCTATCCCTATGAAATTCTTTTAAATTTAATTTGATAAATCTTTTATCACCTTAAAGATCATGCGATCTATGACATCCGGACAATTCGCGTACCGATGCGCTCCCCGGACAGCACTTTGCCAAGTACGCCAGGCTCGCTGCCGTTGACGATGACGACTTCCTTTACTTTGCCGCTGATGCAGGACACCGCCGCGCGTACCTTCGGAATCATACCGCCATAAATTTCCCCGGTGAGAATCATATCTTCGATTTGCTGCACCGTAATCGTCTCAAGCACTTTTTTCTCGCCTTGCACTGTCTTCATAATGCCGGGCACATCGGTCACGACGATCATACGCGATGCCCCGAGCTCCGAGGCGACAGCCCCGGCTGCGGTGTCGGCGTTAATGTTGTAACGCTGGCCGCCTGCCCCAATCCCCACAGGCGCAATTACCGGGATATAGCCTAGAGTAAGTACACCGACGATTAAGGCAACATTCACTTCCGTCACGTCTCCTACCAGCCCCACTTCAGCGCTGGCCGCCACAGGTTTTGCCTTAAGCAGACCACCGTCAACTCCGGATAAGCCGAGCGCCGATCCGCCTGCCTGAGCAATGCGGCGTACGATCGTTTTGTTGATGCTGCCCGCCAGCACCATCTCTGCGACGTCCAGCACTTCCTCGGTCGTAAACCTTAGTCCGTTCACAAACTTCGTTTCAATCCCGAGCTTCTCCAGATTTTCCGAAATGGCTGGCCCCCCGCCGTGTACGATCACCGGCAAGACTCCGTTAGCCTGAAGCACCGCTAAATCGCTGTAAAAAGAATCCGGCAGCTCCGCAAGCGTACTGCCACCGCATTTCATCACGAACATCTGGCCTGCGCGAGGCTGGCACTCCGCCGAAGCTGCGGCGCTGTTCATTACGGTCGTCATCTTCATTTATGCCCCTTTCTAAATTGTTTTTATCTTAAGTGCGTGTTCAAAAAGTCAGGTTTTCAGCACCGAAGCATATGCTTCCGAAGTGCGTTTTTGCAAAACGCTTTAGATTGGATGAAGCTAGGGAATGAGTAGCGCAGCGTAGGTGGATCCTACGTGAGCAACTAAAATGTTTCCGAAGGAAACATGCTTCGTAAGCATATGCTCGGCCCGGCTGAATTCAAGATTCGACGTCGATTCTGCTTCGTGCCCCTACTTCGTGATCAAAAGATGACTTTTTGAACTACCTCTTTAAGTGCGGTATGCCGCATTGATACGTACATAATCATAGGTCAAGTCGCAGCCCCAGGCCGTTGCCTGGCCATTGCCGTTATGCAAATCGACGGTGATCGCGATGGTGTCGCCTTTCAAGTAGGCGAGCGCTTCCTCCTCGTCGAACGATACCGGACGGGAAGCGGACAAGACGACAATATCGCCAAGCTTGATGTCCACAGTGTCTGGATTGACGGGCTCCCCGGCGCGGCCGACCGCCGCGATGATCCGGCCCCAGTTAGCATCGGCGCCAAACACGGCCGATTTCACCAGGCTGGAACCGATAATGGTCTTGGCGATCACAGCGGCGGAAGCGTCGGTGACTGCCCCACTCACCTTCACCTCGACAAGGCGCGTAGCGCCTTCGCCGTCGCGGGCGATCGACATGGCAAGCCGTTCGCACACATGCCGGAAAGCGGCTGTGAACGCGTCCCAGTCTGCGTGCTTCGGGGACAGTTCCTCGTTGCCCGCAAGTCCGCTGGCCATGGTCAGCAGCATATCGTTCGTGCTGGTATCTCCGTCCACGGTAATCATATTAAACGTCACGTTGGTGGTGTCGCCGAGCAGCGCTTGCAGCGCCTGCGGCTCGATTGCGGCATCCGTCGTGACAAAAGCGAGCATCGTCGCCATATTCGGGTGAATCATCCCCGAGCCCTTGGCCGCTCCGGCGATGGTCACCTCTCGCCCGTCCACGGCCAGCTTGACACACACCTCTTTCTTGACGAGGTCGGTGGTCATAATCGCCTGGCAGAACTGCTCGGCACCCTCGCCACTGCCCGACACCGCTCCCGGCAGCCCGGTGATGCCGCCGTGCACGCGGTCCATCGGCAAAAGCTCGCCGATGACGCCGGTCGAGGCTACGGCGACTTCGTGCTCGCCGAGCCCAAACGCAGCGGCCGCCGCTTGGCGCATGGCGTACGCATCGGCCTCGCCCTGCGCGCCGGTGCAGGCGTTGGCGTTGCCGCTGTTGACCACGACGGCCCGGAGCCGCCGCCCTCCTGACGCGATGCTCTCACGCGTCACCTTCAGCGGGGCGGCCTGGAACACGTTCGTCGTGTACACTGCCGCGGCAACCGCAGGCACTTCGCACACAATGACCCCGAGGTCATTGCGTGATGTTTTTTTCAAACCACAGTGCAGTCCTCCGGCCTGGAATCCCTTCGGCGAAGTAATCGTTCCTTCCGGTGCCACACGAAATAAGCTAACCACTCCCATGACGCTCTCCCCTCAATCTCACAAATAGAATAAATCATAGTTTTCCCCAGTAGCCCGGCTCTAAGCCAAGCAGTTATCAGAAGCAGCTTAGCTCTTAAGCTTATGGATATACAGGACTCAGCTTCAGCCCGGTCGTCTCATCCCAGCCCATCATCAGGTTCAGGTTCTGGATCGCCTGGCCCGCTGCACCTTTGACGATGTTGTCGATAACGGAAATGATCGTTAGCCGCCCCGTGCGTGAATCGGCCGCAAACCCGATATCGCAATAGTTGGACCCGAACACTTCCTTCGTTGCTGGCCAAATGCCTTTTTCCCGAACTCGGACAAAAGGACGACCTTTGTAGAACCCTCTATATAATTCAATTAAATCTCCCTCAGTATATGTGCCCAGCAAACTGGCGTAAGTCGTACACATGATCCCCCGCGTCATCGGAACGAGGTGGGTCGTAAACGTCACCGTGACCGGCTTTCCGGCAACCCAGGACAACGTTTGCTCGATTTCAGGAATGTGCTGGTGTTTGTTCACTTTATAAGCTTTCAGGTTCTCATTGATTTCCGCATAATGCGTCATCAGGCTCGTTCCCCGACCCGCGCCGGACACCCCTGATTTGGCATCGATAATAATGCTCGCCGGATCGATCCAACCTGCATCAAGAACAGGAATGAGACCGAGCAATGTAGCCGTCGAATAACATCCGGGATTGGAGATTAACCCTGCTCCTTCTACCTTTTTGTCATAGATTTCACTCAGCCCGTATACTGCCTTCTCTAGCAGACCGTTCTCCGGGGCAGTATGTTTATACCAAGTCTCGTATACGCTCCCGTCTTTAATGCGAAAGTCTCCGGACAAATCTATTACCTTCAGCCCAGCCTCGAGCAGCTCCGGTACCAGCTTACCGCTGACCCCTGACGGAGTCGCCGTAAATACGACGTCAGCTTTGGCGGCGATTTCCGCCGGATCCACACCGTCAAGCGTTTGAACCACAATTTCCGATAAATGCGGAAAGCCTTCCGTCAGCAGCGAGCCTGCGCTCGAAGCCGAAATGACGGAGGTGATTTCCACCCGCGGATGTCCCCATAAAAAACGAATCAGCTCCACGCCTCCGTACCCCGTAGAACCGACGATAGCCACCTTTATTTTTTCCCCGTTCACCAGCCAGACCTCGCTTTCCACAGCTGCATACATTGCATATTCCGTATTAAATATGTATTATTATACGTTCTAACTTATATAAATACAACCTTTATGCATAAATATTTAACTTGCCATGTTAGAGGATTCCCTTTTATTTAAAAAATAAAAAGCGCGAGATGCGGGGGGGATGCCCACTCTCACGCTTTACGCTGTCAACCTTTACCTTCTTATGGCTAGATCGATGAACCACGATGACCGAAGCCAGACTTGTCCGGAAGCTGTCCATTCACCATTTTCGTTACACGATCCGTGACATCAGCAAGCCGCGAATCATATTCCGTTTGGGTGATTTTTCCGTCTTTCAGGCAGGTGGCGAGTTGTTCCTTCTCTTTCTCCACCAGCAGATTAATGATCGTCGTAACGTCAACATTTTGCTCAGCCGCAATTGAAGCAAGGGTCTTTCCAGACTTCATCGCCTCCTGCAGCTTGTCCGTCGTTAACCCGAGTGCTGCAGCCAGTTCTTCCGAACTGCCGTGCATAAAACCGATGCCATGGTGGGCACCCATGCCATTTCCCATATCGCCTTTGCCAGTAAATGCGCCTTTTGCGTCTAACCATTTTTCTGCAATAGTCGCATAATCGATAGTTTTCGTCTGGCCTTGCTTATTGGTCTTTGTGGCAGCATTCGATTCCATCCACTTGACGAGTTGTGCCTTCAAATCCTCACGGGTAATATTTTGCTCTTGGGCAATTTCCGCCAGTGTCTTCATTTTTATTTTCTCTTTAAACGTCGTTTCATCCAGTTTCAGGTATTGCAAAAGTTGATCTTCCAAGCCGCGAAATCCGAATCTGCCAAACTTGCCATCGCCCGGCTTAACATTAGAGTGAACCTGGGAACTACCCGAGGTCGCATCCGATGCAGATGCAGCTCCGGCGTTCGGCACAGGCAGAGCACCTCCCACCAGCAGCATTGCAGCGGCTATTGAACCAGCCATAAGTATTTTCGTCTTCTTCATCTTCAACATCCACCTTTCCATGATTGGAGTAGCTTACGAAAACATCTTATCCACCTTAGCTGAATAACTGCTGAACGCCGCCTTAACCTCGACTTAATATCACACACAAAATGCAAAAAACCGCCCGAAGTTTGCTTCGGACGGGTTGGATGATCTGGAAGGAACTGCTCGCTTCCTTGGTTATGACGTTCTATCTAAGCGCCATCTGATCGCCAGGTAGCCTGAATAGATGTAAAAAGTGCAGCTATTTTGCGCCGTTTTCGGTTTTTCTCAAATTTAGATGTATTTCCTACATTTAATGAGCTGAATTTCGCTCCTACCAGCACTGCAAAGCTCGATTAACTGTACTTTATACATCTAAATCCACCAAATGTCCTCTATGCCGAAATCTAAATGTACAAAATACAACTAAATCCTGAACGATCCGACGCACTACCTCCACCTCACATAGCCTATTAAGTCACATAGCGTATTAACTTGTGTAGTGTATCAACTAATATGATTCTTCACTTCGTATGGTGCACTCACCACCCCATACGCCCACTACTGCACTACCTACAACTACCATCTACACCCTACTCCTCCTGCACCCGCTTAAACCCTTCGCCGAGCACCTCGTGGGCGTTCGTGATGATGACAAAAGCGCTCGGCTCCAGCGTCTGAACGAGCGTCTTCAGCCGGGTTACCTCGCTCTGACCGACCACAACCATCAGCACGGTACGGTCATCCCCGGTATACCCGCCGCGGGCGCTCAGCTTGGTCAAGCCGCGGTCGAGCTGGTTGAGCACAGCTTCCGAGATCGCTTCGGTCTGCTCGGCGATGATGTAGGCGACCTTCGTGTAATTGAATCCAAGCTCGATGGAGTCGATGATTTTGCCGGTGATGTACAATCCGATCAGCGCGTACAGCGCTTTTTCCGGGGACAGCACAAAACCGGCCAAGGCAATAACGGTGCCGTCCATCATGACGACGCAGACGGACAGGCTCAAGCCGCTATATTTTTGAATAATTTGCGCCAGGGTCGATAGCCCACCAGTAGAGCCTCTCCCCCGGAAAACAATACCCAGCCCCAATCCTACCCCGATACCGCCATAAAGCGAGGCCAACAGCGGGTCTGTGGTCGGTACAGGCAAGGTTCTCGTTATAAAGACAAACAGTGGAAGCACTACCGTGCCGAGCAAGGAACGAATGGCGTAATCGCGCCCAAGCATCCAAAACCCGGCTACGAATAACGGGATATTGAGTGCCCATTGCGTGTAAGCCGGTTCAATCCCAAACAAGGACTGCGCGATAACCGACAGGCCGGAAACCCCGCCTGAAGCAATGTGATTCGGCACAAGGAATAAGTTAAAAGCTAATGCGGTAATCAAGGACCCGACGATAATCATCGTCGTATCGATGGCATGACGAACCGGTCCAGTTAGAGGAATATACTCATTAAGTCTGCGTCTGCGGGTTTTTGGCGGCACCCTGCCCCCTCCTTACTCATACTACTTTTACTATATGTATTCCAGCATCATCAGGAAGCAAACGAAAACCCACCCGAACATGCCTTGCCCGAAGGTGGGTTTTACGATATGCATTTATGAAGCAAATTAAGCTTCCGTCCGAATCTGGCTCCGCAAATACCCGTCGATAAAAGCATCCAGATCCCCATCCATAACAGCCCCGACGTTCCCGGTCTCTACCGAGGTCCGGTGATCCTTCACCATGCTGTACGGGTGGAACACATAGGAACGAATTTGGCTTCCCCAAGCGATATCGGATTGCTCGCCGCGGATTTCGTCCAGTTCCTTTTGCTGCTCCTCCAGCTTGCGCTCATACAGCTTGGAGCGTAGCATCGTCATCGCTCTCTCCCGGTTTTTGATCTGTGAGCGTTCATTTTGGCACGTCACCACGATCCCGGTTGGAATATGCGTGATCCGGACTGCCGAGTCCGTCGTATTGATGTGCTGACCGCCCGCACCAGTAGCCCGGTACGTATCAATCTTGAGATCCTCGGTACGTATTTCAATCTCAATATCATCATTGATTTCCGGCACGACGTCGCAGGAGACGAAGGACGTGTGTCTACGCCCGGAAGCGTCGAACGGAGAAATCCGGACGAGCCGGTGTACACCCTTCTCTGCCTTCAGATAGCCGTAGGCGTTGTAGCCTTTGATCAGCAAAGTGACACTCTTGATCCCGGCTTCATCACCAGGCAAGTAGTCGAGCGTCTCGACCTTGAAGCCACGTTTCTCCGCCCAGCGAGTATACATCCGCAGAAGCATTTGTCCCCAGTCCTGGGATTCGGTACCCCCGGCGCCAGGATGCAGCTCCAAAATGGCGTTCATTTTGTCATACGGCTGATTGAGCAGTAGCTGCAGCTCGAATTCCTCCACCTTTTTAACCAAAGAAGCAACGGACTCGCCGATTTCTGCAGCCATCGACTCATCGCCCTCTTCTTCGGCGAGCTCAGCCATCATTTCGATATCGTCGTATTCCGTCTGTAAGGCATTGTATTGATCAACCGACGACTTCACGGCATTCATTTCCGCAATAATGGCTTGGGCCTTATCATTGTCGTCCCAAAAATCGGGAGCCGCCATTTTCACCTCGTAGTTCGCGATCATTTCCTGCTTCAGGTCTAAGTCAAAGAGACCCCCTAAGGTTGGATAATTTCATAGCGATTTCCCGCATATCTTGTTTCACACTCGGATCAATCATATAGATTAAATCACCTTTCTTCACGGAATAAAATATCAGATTACAAGAAAAATAGCGGCAATTCATGGCGCTTGTTCTACTAAAAGGCACCGAGCTTTCTCTATTCGCTGTCTTTTCGTAAAAACAATGCCGCTAAATTCCGCTATTCTGCTAATAAAGAAACATCGGGGAAAAAGCGCCTTACAGCGCGCTCCCCCGTTTAATGTCAATTAAGCGTTTTGTCCATGGCAGTGTTTGTACTTCTTGCCGCTGCCGCAAGGACACGGATCGTTGCGTCCGATTTGCTCGCCGCGATGTACCGGGCGCTTCTCAACCGGATCCCCGCTCGTGGAGATTTTGTCCTCATCCACAACCGCTTGACGTTCCTGATTCGTCTCAATTTGAGCTTTCATGAGGTACATGGCAACTTCCTCTTGAATGCTGGCTACCATCGCATTAAACATTTCATAGCCTTCAAATTGGTATTCACGCAGCGGATCGGTACCGCCATAAGCCCGGAGATGAATCCCTTGGCGCAATTGGTCCATCGCGTCAATGTGGTCCATCCATTTGCTGTCAACCGCACGCAGCGCGATAACTTTCTCGAACTCACGCACCATTTCCGGTCCGATCGCTTCTTCACGTTCGTTGTATTTCGTCAGGACACGTTCAAAAATATACTCAACCATCTCGTGCGGCTCCTTGCCCCACAAGTCGTCTTTCGTCAAAGCACCTTCATCCAGCAGCTTGCTGTTGACGTACTCAGCTACCTCTTGAAGCTCCCAGTTCTCCGGAATCTCGTCGGCTGTATGCGCCTCAACGACTCTTTCAACGACCGGTTTGATCATATCAAGTACGATTTCCTTAATATTATCCGATTCAAGCACCTCGCGACGTTGTTTATAAATAATTTCACGTTGTTGATTCATGACATCGTCATATTGGAGGACTACTTTACGAACGTCGAAGTTATTGCCTTCTACCCGTTTCTGAGCCGATTCAACCGCCCGGGTGATCATTTTGCTCTCGATCGGTTGATCTTCCTCGAAGCCCAGACGCTCCATCATGTTCAGCACGTTGTCTGCACCGAAACGCTTCATCAATTCATCGCCGAGCGACAAGTAGAACTGTGTCGAGCCCGGATCGCCTTGACGTCCAGAACGACCGCGTAGCTGGTTATCGATCCGGCGTGATTCGTGACGTTCCGTACCGATAATGTGGAGGCCGCCAAGATCAGGCACGCCATCGCCAAGCAAAATGTCAGTACCACGGCCCGCCATGTTGGTGGCGATCGTTACAGAACCAGGCTCGCCAGCGCGCGAAATAATTTCCGCTTCCTCAGCATGATATTTCGCATTCAGCACTTTATGCTGTACACCTTTGCGCTTCAGCATATCCGAAACAAGCTCGGAATTCTCGATCGAGATCGTACCTACGAGCACCGGCTGGTTGTTTTTGTGGCGTTTCACGATTTCTTCAACAACGGCCTTAAACTTGCCTTCTACGCTCTTATATACAACGTCTGGCATGTCGACACGTTGATTCGGACGGTTTGTAGGTACCTGGAGTACTTCCAGACCGTAAATCTTCTTGAATTCCTCTTCCTCAGTCTTCGCAGTACCGGTCATCCCGGCCAATTTGCGGTACATCCGGAAGTAGTTCTGGAACGTAATCGTGGCCAGCGTCATGCTTTCGTTCTGAACCTCGATGCCTTCTTTGGCTTCGATCGCTTGGTGCAATCCGTCGCTATAGCGCCGTCCAGCCATCAAACGGCCGGTAAATTCGTCGACGATGACGACTTCATCCTCCGTTACGACGTAATCGACGTCGCGCCGCATGATAACATTCGCTTTGAGCGCTTGCACCACGTGGTGGTTGAGCGTGACATGCTTATGATCGTAAAGGTTGTCGATGCCGAAGGCGCGCTCCGCTTTGGCAACCCCTTTTTCGGTAAGTGAAACGGCTTTGACTTTAATGTCTACCGTGTAATCCTCTTCAGGTTTCAACGTCTTCACGAACCGGTCGGCCGCGTAATACAGCTCCGTCGATTTCTGAGCTTGACCGGAGATGATCAGCGGTGTCCGAGCTTCGTCAATGAGGATGGAATCCACTTCATCAATGATGCAAAAATAGAGCGGGCGCTGAACCATTTGCTCTTTGTACAGTACCATGTTATCACGAAGGTAATCGAACCCGAATTCGTTGTTCGTCCCGTACGTGATATCGCACGCGTAAGCTTCCTGCTTCTCTTCATGCTCCATGCCGTTCAGGTTCACCCCAACGGTCATGCCGAGGAAGTTATAGATTTGTCCCATCTGCTCGCTGTCGCGCTGTGCCAGGTAATCATTGACTGTAACGACATGCACACCTTTGCCAAGGAGGGCATTCAAGTAAACCGGCAGGGTTCCGACCAACGTTTTCCCTTCACCGGTTTTCATTTCGGAAATGCGTCCTTCGTGGAGCGCCATACCCCCAACCAGCTGTACGTCAAAATGACGCATTCCGAGCGTTCTCTTGGAAGCTTCTCTAACGGTAGCAAAAGCTTCAGGAAGAATCTCGTCCAGCGTCTCTCCTTTTTCAATCCGTTCCCGGAATTCAGACGTCTTAGCCTTCAATTGCTCGTCCGTAAGCGCCTCAAATTTCGGTTCCAATGTATTAATATAGTCCACCGTCTTCATAAGACGTCTGACATCACGGTCGTTCGTGTCGCCAAATATCTTTTTCACTAATCCCAGCATGATTTACCCCTTTCACGCATAAACAGATGATTTGCCTAAATTGTAACAGTTTGTAAGGCATGCCGCAACACGCTCCGTCACGCCTGCACCACGGTAAAGCACTTCTCTATACGAATAAAGAGCCCTATCCATAGGCGGATAAGGGCTCGTTTCGTTTGCATTCAATTGCAAGAATTACCACCTGATTCATACAATCGTCATGAATGGATCCGATGTAACGGGTGTTAATCCTGCTCGATCAATCCATATTTGCCGTCGTTGCGTTTATAGACAACGTTCACTTCCCGGGTATCGATGTTGGAGAAGACGAAGAAATTATGACCAACCATATTCATCTGCAAAATAGCTTCTTCCACATCCATTGGCTTCAGAGTGAAGCGTTTCGTACGAACCACTTCGAGTTCATCGTCGCCTTCTTCCAAGGCAACATTCCCTGCAGTCGCACCTTCAACAAACAGGCTGCTCTTGACGCCTTTCTGACGGAACTTGCGATTGATCTTCGTTTTGTGCTTGCGAATTTGACGCTCGAGCTTGTCCACGACCGCATCGATCGATGCGTACATGTCATCGCTCCGGTCCTCCGCACGAAGCACTACGCCGATTAGAGGAATCGTAACCTCTACCGCGTGCAAACCTCTTACGACACTTAACGTTACAGTACCATCTGAGGTGGGGGGTGCATCAAAGTACTTGTCTAGCCGGCTGAGCTTCTTGTCGACATAGTCTTTCAAGGCCTCAGTCACTTCAATTTGCTGTCCACGAATGCTAAAATTCATAGGGCACTCCTCCTTTGCTTTGCACCTTCATTATACCACAGATGTTAACCCAATGTAAAAAGAGTTACTTTATTGTAAGCCTTTTCGAATCCCGGGCAATCCTCCACTTTAAGAAGCGGCCTCCCGGTTTTTGATATACTCGCCAATATGCACATCCGTCTTGGTAATATGGTTGATCAGCCAGTCTACAAGCAAGCGGTTCAGCTTAATCGTGGACAGGACAGACGGCCCTTTCTCCAGCACGGAGCGCTCGAGCTCCTCCACCTTGTTCACAAATCCGTCATGGATTTGCTTGTGAACGGGATAGTCGGGATATTCCACTTCCTGCATGAGACTCTCTTCATCGCTAAAGTGCTCCACCGTGTAGCTTTTCAAAAAAGACAGTGTCTCTAAAATTTTGTCCTTACCACTTTGCTTCGTGCAGGCCTCCATGAAATCATTCAGTTTGCGGATCAGTTCCTGATGCTCTGTGTCAATCAGATCTACGCCAACGGATAAAGCTTCTCTCCAAATAATCATTCTATCTAGCACCTCCAAGACGTATCATACGATTGCGGGGTGCCGGGTGCTGTGTGACAAGTTATAATCATGCCATCGGAAAAGCGGTTTATGCAAAAAATTCGGACAATTTTCATAAAAGGTTTATCGATCAGACCGAGCGGGCGTCTGTACTGCTCAAGTAACTCATGTGCTTTCAGTCACTTATACGAACCCTACTGACGCTGCCCTATCCGCTTC
Source organism: Paenibacillus puldeungensis (assembly GCF_042678945.1). Lineage (NCBI taxonomy): Bacteria > Bacillati > Bacillota > Bacilli > Caryophanales > Paenibacillaceae > Paenibacillus > Paenibacillus puldeungensis. The sequence goes on from NZ_JBHTLM010000021.1 coordinate 45,852, forward strand.
TGCCTCCAGGTGATCAGCAAAACCATAATAATCGCGCCGAAGATCGCCCCGGCCGTATCCAGCATCACATCTTGAAACTTCGCCGTACGATTCGGCGTGAACATCTGGTGCAGCTCATCCGAGCAAGCATAAAGGAATGAAATCATAACGGCCAATAGGAAGCGACGGAGCCTTCTTTGCGGATACAGTGCAAACATCACAAGAATTGCGAGCAACCCGTAGCTAAAAAAATGCGCGCCCTTCCGAATAAAAAACTCGATAAATCCCGCAACTCCCAAGCTCTCGATGCTTATCTCATGTCCGGCATACTGAAACGAAATTCCGCCAAAGCGGTCTGCGACAGATTGCTCCGAAATACTCGACTGAATGTCAGGCCTTAGATCCTGCTGCTCGTAGGATTGGGAGGAAAGGATGAAAATGACCAGCATGAGCGCAATTGCCGGGATCCAGCGGTACAGCTTGTGAAACTTATGTAATTTAGGCAACGAATTCACCTCTTCAGAACTTTATCACGGACCATCCAGGGCCCGACCTGAAAGCGATACTTTAATAAATGTGCACTAACGAATCCACACATTCTTATTTGCTGCAAAAATACGTAAAAGGCAGGTAAACCCGTGAAATAGCGCTATATGAGTTCTTTAGATTCAAAAACTTCCCTTTTTCCCTCAAATAGCGTTGCTCAGGTTCGTTAGAAATTCTAAAAAATAAAACCCCGGGTTTCCCCAGGGTATTTGCTAGCGAATCTTTAATTGTTAACCATCGTACCGTGCTATGTAGGTCGGCTATGCCGGATGATTATAATTTGATTACGTTAGCGGCTTGCGGTCCACGTGCGCCTTCAACGATTTCGAATTCGACGGATTGACCTTCTTCCAAAGTTTTGAAGCCTTCGGATTGGATTGCGGAGAAGTGAACGAATACGTCGCCGCCTTCTTCAGTTTCGATGAAACCGTAGCCTTTTTCTGCGTTGAACCATTTTACTTTACCTTGCATGCACTAACATTCCCTTCGTTATCAAATAAGAGTGTGACCCTTGTTACCAAGTACCACATTTCTGACTATACCACCCGAACTCATTCAGTGTCAATTGCCAAGGAAAAGGTTTTATTGTAAGGAATTTGTAATTATTTGTCGAATTAATCCCTGCCCTTTGGATGTTCGCGAGTAGCGGGGAGGACCGGCTCCACCTGTCCCACGAATCGCTCTGCCATATCGATTAACATCCTGATTTCATACTTCTGATGACTATCTATAAGTGTTAGTTGACTCGGCCAGTTAATTTGACTTCAGCTTCGTTATCATTCTTTCTAATACTTCAACACTGTCAAAATTGTCTTCATTAATTTCTTCCACAGGGATATCAAGTTCGAATTCTTCCCCTAACTTTGCTACTATAGAAATAATATCAAACGAATCCAGTATTCCGTGTGAAACCAGCGCCTTCTCTTTTTCAAAATTCACATCAGATCTTATATCCTTCAATAATTCGATAATTTTGTTTCTCACTTATATCTGCTCCGTTCATATATTTCCTTTATTTTTATACGATCTACCTTTCCTCTTGCATTCAATGGGAATTTCTCTAGCTCAATAATTTTATGTGGCAGCATGTACTTTGGTAACCTCGTTCTTAGATTTTCTTTTATTCTGTCAATGTCTAAATTGTCACCAGAAGTCACCAAAATGAGTTGTTGCTCTTTTTGATCTAAAAAACAACAACTATTTTTAACAGCTACCATCTCGTTTACAATACTTTCTATTTCTCCAAGTTCAATTCGATGTCCCATGTGCTTTATTTGATAATCTTTTCTTGAACTGAAGAATAACTGCCCATTGGAAATTTTGGCTAAATCCCCTGTTCTATATACTATCTCCGGATAGCTACTATTAATGGGATTTTGCACAAAGACTTTCCTTGTCAACTCCATATTATTATAGTACCCTGAAGACAAAAACTCTCCCCCAATATAAATTTCACCCAATTCCCCATCTTGTACTTCTTCTTGATTTTCATTTAAAACCAAGACTTTCATATTCGGGAAGTGCAGCCCTAACGGCAGTTGCTCTTCGCTAACAAAAAAACGATCTATAATAAAATAAAGGCAATTTCCTGTAACTTCACTAGGAGCATAGAGGTTTACATACATTGCAGAAGGAATATTTCTTCTCCATTCGTTTAGTACTTTTACAGATAATGTTTCTCCTGAAAACATAACCCTTTTTATGGAATGCGGCATTCCACACTCAAACACTCTTGCATTTACTACATGGTTCATCGCAGCAACAGACCAAATGAGCGTATTAATATTTCTTTCATACAAGAAATCCGCCAATTTTTTTGGTATTGTAAAGCAAATTGAGGGAATAATGTGCAATGTAGCTCCTATACTCACGCTAGTATAAATATCTTTGGCAGATATATCAAAATCAAACGAAGCCTGATTACCAAATACATCAGTACCCTCAAAACCAAATAAAGGGATAAATTCTTCAATGAAGCTTACCAGAGAGCGATGTGTTTTTAAGACACCTTTAGGTGTCCCTGTAGATCCCGAAGTAAATACCAAATACAAAGGATCTTCCATTGTTATCTCATTATAAATTCGTCTAAGGATCTGCTCATCTCTTGTAGTATTAATAATTTCGTCGTATATGTATAAGTTAATACTGTCAGGTATTTCTACTTCAAGTAATTTTGAGACTTGTTTTTTCCTGATGATAATCGCCAAAGGCTTAATAATTTCCAGATATAACTTTATCCTTGATGCCGGTGTAGATATATCAATCGGAACATAAAAATTACCTGAATGAACAACCCCCCAAAAACTAACTACGCTTTCAACTTCCCTATCACAAAAAACTATCACTGGTTTCCTTATGCTTTTACTCTCTGCTAATTTTGTTCCAATGTTCTCGGCCAGACATTTCAGTTCTCTATATGAAATTGCCTTGATATTATCACATAGCGCAAGTTTCTCTGGAACCCTATCAGCACTTTCGCTTAGCAAATCAACTACATTTTTACTCATAACCAAACCTCTCCTATATTTGATTTGGCCTATCTTGATCTGCATCACCTTTAAATAAGATCTCACAATTATCCTCATTATCGTTTGCATAATAATGATAATCAAGCTCTACATTTTTCTTTACAAAAGGTTCAAAATACATTGGTACAATAATATTAGAATCTTTTACATTTCTAAATCCTGCATTATAAAAATACTCCTCTTTAAATCCATAGTTATAAAAGCTAATATATTCTGCATTGTTTGAAATCAGTAATTGTTGAAATTCACCATAACAGCCTAACATTTCTTTCCCATTTCCTATGTAATCCACAATAAATATACAGGAATTCCCCTCGTGCTCAGCTTTTCTCCAAACAAAACAAGCAATTCCGCCTTCGTCTACAGTTCTTATTTCTGTAAAATGGTATTCGTATATTGGGTGATTAAAATACCGGTTTACATAATACTTAGGAGATTTAAAGGGAGGAATCCATTGATAATAGTCTTCGAACCGTTCAAATTTATCCTTTAATACTTCTGCAAAGTATTTTGATTGTCTCGACGAGACTTGTGGGAAAAAAACATTTTCACAATTCTCAATCAATTTATAATGGGTTCTATTCGCATTCAGAATATAAAAATGGTTCAATACCCCTATCTTTTCCCCAAGTTTCTTGTTAATCCTTTTGGAATCGTTGGACAGCCCGACCCCCCCAATATATGGTGCGGAAGCGTTCTGTTCAAAAAACCATTTCACTGCAATTCCCAGGCCCTTTGCCCCAACGTCCTCTCTGATTTTCCATATTGCCCCCCAGCGAATAGGTTTAGCAATCTCTCTATCATAAAGATTCGACATAATAAAACCTACTAAGGCATGAATTTCTCCTGTTTTTTTATGAATTGCTAACACAAAATTATACCTTTCATTTTCAACGTCAAGATGTTGCCAATCCAGTAGTTCCTTGGATTTCGTGAAGATATGACCTTTTTGCCAATAATTGTCAATAAATTTTTCTACTTTATCGATTTCATTGATTTTGCAAAATCTAAATTCATAGCTTTTTTCATATAAATGTCTTACTGCATCATATTTCCCCATATCCTTATAATTCATTATTTATACACCTCACAACTTCCTTGCCCATATTTGCCAATGTGAATTCTTAACAGCCATATTGTCAACATACATTTCTCTTTTCTCAATATTAAGTATTTCAAAGTTGTTGTTCGCATACAGTTCTCTAATTTCAGATTCTCCACAGAACCAATAGTTTATCCCTTTAAGATTTCCTACGGAATCATTTAATACAAATAAGTCCTTCTCTATTTCTCTTCCTCTTCCATAGTGTGAATCCTCTTTTGTTCTATAATCAGCTAGAAATAACCCCCCCGGTTTCAGGACTCTATAAATCTCCTTAAATAATTCTGTTCTCTCTTTACCATTTACATAGAACAATGCCCCCCATGCAACCAGACAGTCACTAGACTCGGGTGACAATGGTATATCCGTTCGCTCATTTTGAATATATTGAATCTTCGAATACTGCAATTTATCAATTTTTTCTTTTGTTAGTAATAAACAATCCATATTATAATCAACTGCATAAATATCAAATCCCATTTTTGCCATTACAATTGTATTTCTTCCACTTCCACAAGCAAAATCAACAATCACCTTATTGTCGCCCGTTTTGAAATTTTTATTAAGATATCTCACAACATTTTCATCTGGCCATTGCAGGTCAAAATTTTTCCTGTCCTTTTTCCACAATTCCATCTCTCTTTTATTCTCTTCAGTTATCATTATGCATGAATTCCTTTCAATCCGTTCAAAATTCAAATTTGTGATCTATAGCATCAAGGTGATCAGACATTCAACTTATTACATTTATCGGAGTCAACTTTGCACAATCAACCCTATTAAACCAAAACCCGCTTTGCCCTTGCATTATTAAACCATGCTGGGTAGTAAACCCTCCTAGTAGCCCTTCCCTTCTTAAAATAGGCTCCAAATCATGCATCATTTTTTCATAGGCCATTCCCCCACCATATGCAGGGGTATACCATTTGGGGTCAATGCCAATTTCGTTACGGATAAACTCTCGGCACGGGGCTATCTCTTCATCAAAAAAGCACTGGGCATCTCCACTAAATCCTTTGTGGTTAACAGCATGGATCCCAATCGTCATTCCTGCCTCTTTAATTTTCCGCCACTCGTCGAGGGAAATATAATACTGTTCTATAAATTTATCTATTTCCGTGAACACCTGACTCAGTTTTTTTTCGAGGTATCTTCTGCTTAGTTCTTCAGATAATACAAAATTCAATGCGTACTTATTATATCGACGAAATAAATCATTTTCATAAGCATAGGTATCACCAATAGAACTGGGTATATGATCCAATACATACTCTTTGCTTAATTCATTCCAAATCTCCTCGTCTGAAAAGTAAGAAAGTACAGCATGTACAAGATGAACCACTGGAATTACTCTATGGGTTAACGGACTTGATAAGACAGTAAAGTAACCAGGGAGTCCCTTTTGTTTTAAAATATTAAAAGCTACCTCGTATTGATCCTTTATCGCATCATCAAAAGTTAATATGCAAAAGGGCTTTTTCCCAGGGATACCCTTGAGCAGTCTGTCAGGCTCAACCACCTCATAATTCTTAGTCACCCATTCCAGTTGCTTCATGAAGTCTTCAGGTTCTAGTGGAACAATGCCTTTTTTACCTTTTATCTGTATATAGTGATACATAATTGCCAAATTTTCATTCATTTTTTTACATCCTTAGTTAATTGTATTTGAAAGATCATCAAGGCGAGTTCGATCCCATCGTCGTTCAAAACTATCGATCCCTTTGACATCACCGACACCTCTAGCATTGAGTTTTTTTTCACAGATATACTCATAGAGATATAGATGAACGCAGTAAAGCACCATTCCCGGTAAACAGAAAAAAGCCAATACAATAGCGCACTTTCTCGCTAAATGTATTGGCTTATTAAACAGCGAAGAAACCATAGCCTCTTTCTCTTTAATCAAACCGCTTTATTTTTCAATCACAATCGTCCATTCTCCTTGCAGATCATCTCTGATTGTCCAGGCATAAGTAAAGGAACTTCCAATCATATCCATAGCTTCCTGCATAAACTCACGCTCCAAATAAGGCCGCAAGACTTCTCAGTATTGCGTGACGAGGTCAATGGCACCTTCTTTCACTAAAATTTCGGATAGATTGGATAAAAACCCTTTGACATCACCGACACCTCTAGCATTGAGCTTTTTTTCACAGATATACTCATAGAGATATAGATGAACGCAGTAAAGCACCATTCCCGGTAAACAGAAAAAGCCAATACAATAGCGCACTTTCTCGCTAAATGTATTGGCTTATTAAACAGCGAAGAAACCATAGCTTCTTTCTCTTTAATCGAACCGCTTTATTTTTCAATCACAATCGTCCATTCTCCTTGCAGATCATCTCTGATTGTCCAGGCATAAGTAAAGGGACTTCCAATCATATCCATAGCTTCCTGCATAAACTCACGTTCTAAATAAGGCTGCAAGACTTCCCAGTATTGCGTGACAAGGTCAACGGCACCTTCTTTCACTAAAATTTCGGATAGATTGGATAAAAACCCTTTGATCTGGACAGTGATATTCCCTTCATCTTCCAAGTTAACCTTTACGTTTTCCGGTCCTTTTCCCCGGTAGTGTTTGACGATTTTCACCGCCAGTCTTCTAATCTTCTCTTGATATTCAAATACAGTCGTCGTGGACACTTTTCAGAAACCTCGACATTAGTGTACCTTAATCTGGAAACATTTCTCAACATTTAAATGTTAAACCTATTCGGGAATATTTGTCAATCTAAAATATGGTATAACCTATGCATTTCACAAAAATTTCGCTGCCTTCCCCCGACTATTTTCAATTCTGCTTTAGGATTTCGAGGAGGGCGAATTGTTCGACGCCCACATAGTATCTCCTATACACTATGTCGACTAAACACTGTGACATCTCTCAGGTATTAACGTATCGCCAGGTAGCTAGAAATCCCAGAAAAAATAAAACCCCGGGCTTCCCCAGGGTATTTGCTAGCGAATCTTTAATTGTTAACCATCGTACCTTGTTATGTAGATCGGCTATGCCGGATGATTATAATTTGATTACGTTAGCGGCTTGCGGTTCACGTGCGCCTTCGACGATTTCAAATTCGAGGGATAGACCTTCTTCCAAAGTTTTGAAGCCTTCGGATTGGATTGCGGAGAAATGTACGAATACGTCGCCGCCTTCTTCAGTTTCGATGAAACCGTAGCCTTTTTCTGCGTTAAACCATTTTACTTTACCTTGCATGCACTAATATTCCCTGCATTATCAAATAAGAGTGTGACCCTTGTAACCACGCCTCACATTTCTGACTATACCACTCGTCTTTAGTTTTATATCACCACGCAGTTAGTCCGCCATCAATTATTAAGTTTTGTCCCGTAACATAACTGGATGCATCAGAAGATAAATATAAGATAGCTCCAACCATTTCTTCTGGTTTGGCCATTCGTCTTAATGGAATACGGTTTGAATATTTCATTTTAAACTCTTGGTTTTGTCCGCTTTCTACACCACCTGGCGTTATACTATTTACTCTGATACCTTTCTCTGCCCACATAGTGGCCAAATATCTTGTTAATCCTATTACGGCTGATTTGGAAGCTGAATACACCGGAGGTGTATTTATTTCTCTACCTAAATAGTAAGAGCCTTCGTAAATCCTATTGTCCGGGCCAACAACTCCATAAATTGAAGATGTCTGGATAATTGAACCGCCCTCACCTTGAGTTAGCATTTGCTTACCAACCGCTTGAGCAACTAAGAACATACCGTCTATGTTGACTGCCATGATTTTTCTCCACTCATCAAGTGAGTAATCTTCGATTGGAGCAAAAAACGCTTCCAGATCATCTGCTTTACTGGCGGCGTTATTCAATAGTATGTTAATTGTTCCAAATGTCTTTACAGTCTCAGTTACCATTCTTCTAATAGATTCAATATTGGTTATGTCACATTCAATTCCAATACACTTTACACCGTATTCAGTTGTTAATTCCTCAGCTAAACCAGACACTAAATTACTATTTATATCAACTATAACTACATTAGCACCAAATTCAGCAAGCCCCCTACAGAAGTTCTGTCCAAGAAGCCCTGCCCCACCAGTAACAACAGCCACTTTACCTTTTAAACTAAATAATTTCTCATATTGAAATTTCATTGATAGAAACCCTTCTTTTTTCTTTTTTTGATATCTGACCAGCTATTAATATACGCATAGCATTTATCGTTGTCTCTACAGGGATAGCTGGTGTTTTAGAATCTATCGAGTTAAAAAAGTGCCATATGGTTCTTCTAAACATAGAAAAATTGTCGTTAATTTCAACTTTAGCGATTTTTTTTGAGCCATAAATATCAATATGAAAAGCCAATGGAATATTACCTAGGGCATCAATTTGTACAAGTGTACCATCAGTCATAGTAATGTTTATTAAATCTTCCTTCGAACCTATGCAAAGAACAGACTCTGGAACAAAAGGAGAGAGGTTTAAAACTGCATCAACTAAATGAATCCCGTATTTCTCCCAAGAGTTAATAACGGTCCCCCTAACCAATTTTATTTCTCCAAACCTGGCTTCTTTCATATCTTGACGAAGTTGATCTACTTCCTTAGCATACCTCATTCCTGAACAAGACATAAGTTTTCCGCTTTCCAGGAAAGGTTTAAAATAACGTAATTCATTTATATTTAGTGTTAGGGGTTTATCTATAAAGACAGGTATACCACTTTCCAAAAATACTTTTGCAATTTCATAATGTGTTTCATAGTCATCTCGAGCAATAATAACTCCATCAACTTGACCGATCATTTCCTCAAAATGATCCACTGTGTTCGGTATAAGGCAAGCCTTACATAATAAATCAGTTTCTTCTTTGTTCTGAGTCCAGGCATGTGAAATTTGATAACCAGCAAATCCAAATTCCGAAGGATCCCTTCTTGAGACATAATCATAGATTACTTTCCAACCTGTTTGCTTTAAATCTGAGTCACTATATCCATTAACAATTGATGAAAAAGAAAACGGATGCCCATTACCTTCACTAATGCCAATTATTCCAATCTTTTTTACCATATAGCCCATCCACCATCAACGCAAATGTTTTGACCTGTCATATAACTGGAAGCATTAGAACAGAGCAATGCTACTGCTCCCTTTATCTCATGAGGTTGTCCAATACGATTTAAAGGATTTTTGGAGCCCAATTTCTCCATAAATTCAGTGTTCAATTGAGTCTGGGGATGTGGGAAAGGTCCAGGACTTAAGCAATTAACACGGATTTCATACGGAGCAAGAAAACTAGCTAGGTATTTTGTAAATTGAATGACTCCTGCTTTTGCAGCACCATAACTTGGGGGGTTTGTAAATTGAATTCCATCATAAATTCTATAATCCGGTGCAACATGACCGTACATGGATGTAATATTCAAAATTACCCCTTTCTTTTTTTGCAACCCAGGAACAGCAGCTTTTACACATCTAAATACTGAATTCAAGCTCATTTCAATGTCATACTCCCAGTCCTCATCAGAGATAGACTCAAAAGAATTTTTATTTCCTGACCAGGAATTATTGACCAAAATATCCAGTCCGCCATAGTTTTCCTCTATTTTTGCAAAACACTCTTTTAGATCTTCTTTATTAAGTAAATCAAGTTGCATTGCTGTAGCTCGAATGGAATGGTCAAAATGCATCTCTATTTCTTCACATTTTTGTTTACAACTTTCATAATTTCGGCTGGCAATAATAATATCAGCACCTAACTCAGCTAAAGTATAACTGATTTCCGAACCTAGATAGCCAGCCCCACCTGTTATTAGGGCAACTTTATTTTTTAATGAAAATAATTCAGATAAACTATTCACATTCACTCATCCTTTCAATTAATGTCTCAACTAACAAGAAGTCCAACTCATCATCAATATCAATAGATCTTTCTTTAGGCATAAGTACTGCCCCTTCTTTACCAAACAGTAAGCTTATATCATCCTCCTTTAGTCCATTGATTCTGAAAGAATATACGGCTCCATTTAATTGATAGGCTTTCGGAAGTTTTTGACGAGGAAGCCATGGAACTACCCCAGTAATAAATGTCTCCGGGTTATTTCCATTAATTTTCCAGGCCCTGTGTGGATTTAATTCTGCTTCTTTAAATGTTGCTACAGAATCATATTTTTTATCCTCAAGTATTTTTAAACACTCTGATATGTCAGAACTATTTCTTAAAGGACAGGTAGGTTCTAGCAGAACCATGTATTCAGCTTCTTCTCCACTGGCTCTTAACTTCATAATTAAATCTCTAATTGTGTCTATAACTAGAGAGTCATCCCTTGCTAGCTCTTCTGGTCTTAGGATTACTTCAGCGCCATAATGAATCGCTACCTCTGCAATTTTATCGTCATCAGTTGATACAATAATACGATCAATTTCAGGAGTCTTTCTAGCGGCTTCAATTGCCCAACTTATCAGTGGCTTTCCAGCCAAGAGCTTTATATTTTTGTAGGGTACTGACTTACTTCCCCCTCGTGCAGGAATTACTGCTATAACTCTTTTATTATTTATCACAGTTTAACACTTCCTCTGAGCCAATGATAATGGTTTAACAAAAGAATGCCCGTATTCTATCTATGACAAAACCTTGGTCTTCCTCACTCATATTTGTCCCAGATGGCAAACATATTCCATGATTGAAAAGGAATTGGCTGATATCCATTTCATTATGTTTAAAGAAATCATTTTCAATAAATAACGGTTGCATATGGAGTGGTTTCCAAACAGGTCTGGTTTCAATATTATATTGTTGCAAGTAATGTATTAAATCATATGGTTTTTTATCTGTTAATTCTGGGTCAATTGTCATTACTGTAAGCCAGCGAGTAGACATACAATCTTGAGCTTCTGGCATAAACTGAATGCATGATATACGTTTAAGATGCTCAACATACTTTTCGAAAATTTCACGTTTTTTATGAATTCGCTTATCTAATACTTCTAACTGTCCTCTCCCAATTCCGGCAAGAACATTACTCAAACGATAATTGTACCCTATCTCACTATGTTGATAATGTATCGCTTTATCCCTAGCTTGTGTAGAATAGAATCTGGCCTTTTCTATTAATTCAGTATCATCAGAAACAAGCATTCCTCCTCCTGAAGTTGTAATGATTTTATTTCCATTAAATGAAAATGTCCCAAATTTTCCGAAAGTACCGGTCTTTACCCCCTGATAAGATGCTCCTAAAGATTCTGCAGCATCTTCAATTATCGGAACATTATAAGAATCACATATATCCTTGATCTTATTGTAATCAGCACTTTGTCCATATAAGTTTACTACTACTAGTGCTTTAGGAAGTTTATTCTTAGCTGCATATGTATCTAATGCTTCTTTCAGAGCAGTCGGAGACATGTTCCACGTACCCGGTTCAGAATCAATAAATACAGGAATAGCTCCTTGATACAAAATAGGATTCGCACTTGCTATAAAAGTAAGAGAGGAACAAAAAACTATATCATCTTTTCCTACATTCAATAAAATAAGAGCAAGGTGTATTGCTGCTGTGCCTGAGCTAAGAGCAAGGGCACCTTTTGAGCCTACATAATTTGCTATTTCACGTTCAAATTCATCTACATTTTCTCCAAGAGGAGCAATCCAATTATCATCAAAAGCTTTTTTGATATATTTCTGCTCTCTACCACTCATATGTGGGGAGGCCAAGTAAATTCGTTTAAAATCTGACATATGATCACCTACTATATAAATTTGATCCATTTATTTAGATCTTATCTTTTTGGCTGGGCAACCTATAGCAACAATATTATCTTCAATATCATTCACTACACAGGAACCCGCCCCTATTGTACTATTACTTCCTATCGTCAGTCCTTGGATAACACTTGCACCTATACCAATATGAGAAAAAGAACCTACTTGAACATTTCCTGCTAAATTTACGCCCGGGGAGATATGAACAAACTGCCCTACTTTGCATTCATGATCAATAGTACAGGCCGTATTTAAAATAGTATGCTCGCCAATAAATGTATCGACATTTACAACAACATTAGGCATAACAACACTCCCAGCCTTTATAACGACATTCGAACCTAGTATAGCCGTAGGATGAACAGCTATCCCATACTTCAAATCAAGTGGTTCTAATCTCTTTACTATATCGCCTCTTGTTCGGTTGTCCCCAACACATACTATATAGTAAGCATTAGCAAATGAGTTAATTAGATCGGGAATTATCTCAGTGGTTCCTAATATAGGAGTATTTGAAACAGAGTTTCGCTTTGGGTCATCATCGACAATTCCTACTACTTCTTCATTCTGACTTTTAAGAATATCTATTACAACCTTAGAATGGCCTCCCGCTCCAATAAGAATGTAATCCAATATAGACCACCTACTTAATATGAAATTGTCTTTTGCGTCAACTCATCTCCATAATCATTCAATCTATGAATGATTTCAACAACTGACTGGCTAGTATTTTTTTTATAATATACATTTTTCACTCTTTTAAGGCGTTCTTTAAAATCAGTGCTTTTAACAATTGAAAAGGCTGACCTTATCTGATTATAATCAACTGAGACATCGATTGTATTCTGTGAACGTTCTCTTCTATATTGTCTCGAACCAATATTAATAACAGGAACCTTAAATGAAGCAGCTTCAATAATTCCTGAAGATGAATTACCCACTAATATGTAAGCATGCTTCAAAATGGATAAATAATCATATTGCTCAAAAGTGACGATTTTATAAAATCCATCCTTCTCACTTAAATTATTGTAAAAGTTAATTATTTCTTCAGAGCCAGCATCAGAGTTGGGCATAACACAAACATAGGGTATTTTTTCCTCACTCACAGCTTTAAATATACACTCAAGTTCTTTCTCTATGCTCTGGTTATCTGTCGTAACGGGGTGGTAAATAAATAAACCATAAATACCTGCAAAATCTAGGTGATATTTCCTTTTTACAGATTGAATATCTGGTAATACGGCTGATTCTATAGCTTCGATTCTTGGTGCACCAACCACATAAACTCTCCATGGATCTTCGCCCATTTTTATTAGTCGTTCTTTACTTGCAGTCGTTGCTGTTAAATGAAGGTGAGCAAGTTTACTAATAGCGTGTCTCACAGATTCATCTATAGACCCCGATACTTCCCCTCCATGTAAGTGCAAAGTAGGGATATTTAGATAGACAGAAGAGATCGTAGCCGCTAACATTTCACCACGATCTCCAAGTACAATAACACAGTCCGGTTTGAGACTTTCAAACGCCTCAGTCATACCAATGATTCCCTCACCTATGCCTCTAGCCATACCTCCACGGCTTGCTTCAACTGCTGCAGTGACTTTGGCAGCAATCTGAAACCCATCCGCCTCTATATATTTCACAGTATTTCCATATTTAGGGGTCAAATGCATGCCTGTAACTAGTATTTGAAGTTCGAGGTCAGAGTCTTCTTCTATTTTTTTTAGAATTGGGAAATAAATTCCGTAATCAGCTCTAGTGCCGGTAACAACCATTACTTTTTTCATCTCACATCATCCCACGATATCATTTGTTCGGCCGCTACTTCTCTTATGACCACTTTCCCAATTAAATCATAAAAATGTTTGGGTTCTAAACCAGTTCCAGGTCTTTTAGTCATTAAGTCAGACTCGCGAATAACGTCGCCAATACTCAATTTTTTTGATGAAACAATACTTTTTCTAGCAACACTTTTCGTATTTCTTTCAGAAGGCATTATTCTTTTTATACCATCACCTAATATTTGTTCTACCTCTCGAATAGATTTTACTAACTGCAGAAAATCTTTAGGCTCCATAGAGGCTTTATGATCAGGCCCCTCTAAATTTCTGTCTAATGTAAAATGCTTCTCAATAATTTTAGCTCCCAATGCAACCGCTGTTAAAGCCGCCTCTTTACCTTTAGTGTGATCCGAAAATCCTACGATTTTTTTAAAACTTGACTCCATTGTTTTCATCGCTAATAAATTGACTTCTTCCAGTGGAGCGGGATACTCAGAAGTACAATGGAGTAATGCCAAGGGACTAAATTGAATATTTTGTAAACTATATCCAACTTCATCTAAATCAGACATACCAGTGGATAGAATTATGGGAAGGTGATATCTATCTATTTTTTTAATGAAGGGGATATTATTCATATCACCAGATCCGATTTTAAAGCCATCCACACCTATTGAATAAAGAAAATCCGCACTTTCCTCATCAAATGGGGTAGATAAAAAATCAACTTTTTTTTTGGCACAATACCTTTTTAAATCTGCAAAGTCCTCAAAAGATAGCTCAAGTTTCTTTAGCATATCTAATTGACTTTCATCAGGTAAAGTCGTTTTTTTTTGATATTCGGCTTTTTTCGCCTTTGAAGTAACTAATTTTTCACTAATGAAAGTTTGAAACTTAACCGCATCTGCACCAGATGCTATAGCTTGATCTATCAAATCGAAAGCCATTTTTTTAGATCCGTTATGATTAACCCCAATTTCAGCAATGATATAAGTAGATTTCCGGTCCCCATTTACAACCTCTTTAATTGACATAAAACCATCTCCTAAGTTAGAAACCTAATTGATATTTTACTAGCAGTTCCTCAATATCCTCTAAAGTGAGTTGTGGGGCATTAAGAGATGAATATTCCCGATGATCTACTCTAATAAATCCATTATACTCTGATGATAGCTGGTTGAATGGGGAAGCAATAACATACATGTCATCATTTTGATATGCCCTTTCAGCTTCGTCCGCTGTCATTAACTCTTCATATAATTTTTCACCAGGCCGAATCCCTACCTCTATTAGTCCTCCATTATATTTAGAACCACACTTTTTCTCAAAAGATCTTATAAGTCCTACTGCCAGATCACTTATTTTTAAGGTTGGCATTTTCAAAACAAATACCTCTCCTCCTCTTGAGAATCTGGCTGCTTTCAAAACTAGCTCAGCCGCTTGAGGAATTGACATCATAAAACGAGTCATGTCTCGGTGTGTTAACGTTACAGATTCTCCCCGACTGATCTGGGATTTAAAAAGTGGGATAACAGATCCACGAGATCCCATTACATTTCCAAAGCGGACACATGAAAAAATAGTATCCCTGCTTCCCTTGTATTGATTTGCTGCGGAAATTAGTTTCTCTGAAAGAAGTTTAGTTGCGCCCATGGTATTCATAGGATTCACAACCTTATCTGTACTTATAGCAATCACTTTTTTTACATTATGTTGTATTGCGACTTCAATAATATTTTGCACACCAAGTACATTGGTTTTAATGGCTTCCATAGGGTTATATTCACAGGATGGGACATGTTTTAAAGCAGCCGCATTAAAAATATAATCCACATTTTCTGCAGCATAACTCAATCTCTCTTTGTCCCTTATATCGCCAATTAAATAGCGAATATTATCAAACTCCTTTAACTCATGTTGCATATAAAACTGTTTGCTTTCATCTCTGCTATAAATACGAACAACCTTGGGATTTTCTTTCAAAATACAACGAACAATTTCACTGCCAATAGATCCAGTTCCACCTGTAACCAGAACCACTTTATCTTCAAACATGCAATCGCCTACTTTTTATTGTCTAGTGTACTTCTCTGACTGATGTATATTCTATGTTTACGTAATAATAAGTTCATCTAATTTTGTTAATCCTTGATCTAAGGTTGCTATTATAATAGGAGAGAATTCTTGCATTTTTCTTGTTAACTCTCCTAGATGTTTCAAAACTAATTTTCCTTTTTCTATAATGTCTTCTGTTTCTACAATTTTAGTAACATGCCTCATATATACATTCATGTAATGTCCTAATGAATAATAGTAAAAACTATCAAAAGCACTCATTTTAGTGATAGATTTCCATAAACAATCTATTTCAAAAAGTCTATCTGCTGTTCTCTTAACATTATATGCTGAGACTGCTTTTTCAAGTTTTTTAAAGACCTCTTGTAACTTTACTAATTTAGATTCAAGCTTTTTTATCTCTTTTCGAGCTAAATTGAGATTCAAACTGACTTCCCGTAATTGTATCTCCTTGATATCGTGACTTTTCTTAGAGATTCGTTTTGAGATATTAAAATCCTGTGATGGCCCCTCGAGCAACTCAGGAACTAAATCATCCAACGCCTTCCACTCCGTGCCTTCAATTACAGCTCCACCCTTAGAGGTGTTAACGATTCGGACCTCCTTTAGAGCCATTATTTTGACAAGAACCTCTATATCACTCAATAATACTTCCATACTCCCCTTTGTCCGATTATAGCCTCCATCAACATTTTTAACTTTTTTTTCAGAATGGGATACATGGATTTCCTGAACTTCTTGGGATACGTGTTCTACACCAGGTGCATAATATTTATTGTTAGGATAAGATAGGTCTTGTCCCATCAATATAATCTCTGTGATACCCATATATTCAGCAATTTGTATTGCAGTTCCTGTAACGGTTGCTGTTGATATAAAAGAAGGGAGCTCCTCGCCCTCTTCAAAAAGGTACTGCGTAATTACATCATTTTGAAATTTTGCATAATACAACGGCCCTCTATATTCCTCAAGAATTTCATTATATATTGTTGGACAAAAAACCAAAGGTGTTTTCATACCATTAACATTTTTAAACACTCGAAAATTAGCTTCGGTTCCATCCATAGAAACAACAAAATGGGGATACACTCCAAAATGTTCCAAAGCCTGTATGCTTGAACCAGCAGTAATAATTAAGCACTTTTCCTTCAATTGTGATAAATAATGAATATCTTGACTCAACGAAGGGCCAGAGCCTACAATAATAGCTTTTACATTCTGGCCTTTCCATAAATCTTTCAATTCTGAAATTGATGAATTATTAATAAGATGAGGTAAATTGTACACAATATTTTCAAGCCATGTTTTTTGGTTTAGATCGCGTGTTTGTATATTTGAAATCTGTTGCATAAGTGTGTCTTTCATCAACATCTCAAATTTTTCTGATAGACCTGGAAACAATATTTCATAAATAGGAGGCGTAATTTTAACGAAAGTGCCAGTCATATGTTCACATATATCATTCGCCATTTTCATAGGTAAAAAATCACTTTCACCCAACGCAAATAATCGAATTCTGGGATCAGATAAAATCGGTCCAATTAATTTTATGTTCATCCATTCTCTAAAAATAAAAGAAAAGGGTTCATAAACATAAATAAATTTTGCTTTTGTCACAGCCAGCAGTTCTTCAAGAAAATACAAGCCCATACCTACTAGTAATAAATTATCTACGTTCTCAACTCGACTTGAAATTGATTTAGCCCATCTTTCTGCTTCATGGTGGGCATTATATCGACTATGCAAATAATAAGTGTTTTGATTCATTTCAAGAAGAAGATTAACCTCTTCATTACGAGTCAACTCTATTTTGTACACGTAATCATCTTGCAATGGTGTCTCAAGTCCTTGTATTAAAGCTGGATAATGCTTACTTAAAAAGGCTTTGTTTTTTTCAAATACATCCATGCTTAAGCTCCTATCCTTGAATTTCTAACATATAATTCTGCAAAGCAGTAACCAACTCATATTGTATAAGATCTCCCACCATAACATAATCCTGTCTTTGAAGATTATTATCCATCTCAGAAACAATTCTTTCTATTTCAATTTTCATATTTATCGTTGCTCTTTTCTGCTTTTCATTGATTGTTAAAGTTTCCAGAAAGTCCATAGCTTTTAGAATCCACTCTATACCTTCAATAAGCTGTGAAAATTTGCTCCATTCCTTGTCTGTAAGTTCACCATAAAAACTATCAGCAATACTAGATGAAGCGGGAATAAATTTATCTAAATAATCTTTAACAGTTACAAAGGTCTCTTCAATGCTTTCTCCCTTTGTTTTTGTAACAATTCTGATGAAGTCAATTCTTTGATAGTTATCTACTATTAATTGTTCATACCCAGCATAAAAAGATTGCCCATTAATTTCAACACAATAAATTAACTGATCTTGTGTGTGAATGTCTGCTGTGGATTCAATCCACCACTCGTTAATCGTTTGAAAACTATTATCTATAATTTTTTCCTCAAAATCGTTAATTTTCACCCTCACTAACATCACACCCTAACATTCGGTTTACTATAATTATCGGTATAATGTTATGCTATTTGTATAGATGGTATATGTACATTTTTCCCAATAGCATATAGTAAAAAAACCGGACATCTAGTTTAGATGTCCGGTTTTTTTAAGTTCAATTTTTCAACGATTATCCGAGAAGTTTCAGTACAGCTTGAGGAGCTGAGTTAGCTTGAGCCAACATTGCTGTACCAGCTTGAACAAGGATTTGGTTCTTCGTGAATGATGTCATTTCTGAAGCCATGTCAGCATCCTTAATGCGAGAATTAGCAGCAGACAAGTTCTCAGAAGTTACGCCCAAGCTGTTAATGGTATGTTCCAAACGATTCTGATAAGCACCCAAGTTAGCACGATTAGTAGAAACCGTAGAAATAGCCGATTTAATTTTTGCCAATGCAGATGCAGCAGCAGTCGCAGTACTAATTGACAAGTTACTGATTTTCAAAGCACTAGCTTTGTTGCTTGTTAAGCTTACAGTCAAAGATTCAGCAGAAGTAACACCAATTTGGAATTTAACAGTTGTTGCAGAATTTAGAAGACTCACACCATTGAAGTTAGAGTTACCAGTGATTCTGTCAATTTCCTTAACCAATTGATCTACTTCTTTTTGCAGATTTTTGCGATCTTCATTTTGATAAGTTCCGTTCGCTGATTGGTTAGCCAAAGTGTTCATACGTTGTAACATGGAGTGAACTTCAGTCAAGTCACCTTCAGCCGTTTGCAAGAGGGAAATACCGTCTTGAGCATTACGTTGAGCTTGGTTCAAGCCGTTTACTTGGTAAATCATTTTTTCGGAAATTGCCAAGCCAGCAGCATCATCAGCAGCGCGGTTAATGCGGAAGCCGGAAGACAATTTTTCCATTGTCTTGCTCATTTGAGTGTTGTTGAAGCTCAGATTACGGTTAGCGTTAATTGCGCCAACGTTCGTGTTAATAAACATTCCCATCGTGATCATCCTCCGTGATTTGGTTTATATTGGCTACATCCTTGTGGCCTAATAATATTATCGGTTGCAGGTTAATACTTTATTAGCTTTTTAGCGAAAAAGAGACTATTTTTTTTCGTCCAGGTACAATGGAATTTGGTCATTTCGTTGCAGACCATAATAGGCATTTAGAACCTTTCTCTGATTAGCGACATTCTGCATGCTTTCTCCAGTATGATCAGTACTTTCTATTAAACCCTTGCCTAACTTATCGAGGTTATCATTTATATCTACTAAAATCTTAATACGCCATTCTTCATCAGATGCATCATAGGATGGGGCCTTGTCCCGAAGAGTATTATTCAATCTATCAATTTCTCGAGTACACATATTCCAATCCTTTTGTAACTCCAAGAAACGCACCAAATTATTTTCCGCATCTTCCTCTACTATTTCCAGGTATTCCAACTGCTCTTTGGAATTGTCCAGGAGCTTCATGAACAACTTCTGTCTTTGCTCAGCTAATTCGGAATAGTTAAGTTCCAAGGGTTCCTCTCTTTCCGATCTCCTCCCAAGCTGACTTCAACTCTTGAAGCATGCCAATAACCTCCTCCAAAGGCGCAGTTTGTTTCTTAATATTGGCCTCCATTAAACGATCAATCATGTAGAGGTATAGGCTTTGCAGGTTTTCAGCCAGCTGCCCTCCTTGTTTTATATTCAAGGAAGAAATCAATTCATAAATGATGCTCTGTACCTTCTGAACATAATTATTTGTTTTTATAATATCCTTCTCTTCAATTGACGATTTGGCATTACCTGCGAACTGAATGGCCCCATTATACAGCATTAATGTTAAACGATGCGGTGAAGCCGTTTCATATTTGTTCTTTTGATAGGCTTGATAGCCCGCTAAGTTGGGCGATGCCAATAAGATCATCTCCAATTATTTTTGTGATAACGATTTTGTAAGAATAGATGCCTGGTTTGTAATCCAATCTTTTTGACTATTCAGTTTAGACATCACAACTTCCAAATTAACATATTTTTGCTTTAACGATGCTTCCCTGAGATCAAGGCGATCACTCATACTTTGAATTTGTTCAGTAAGGAACGAGATTTCAGAATCATATCCTTTTATTTTTGAGGTAATGATTCCATCTACACTGTCGGTCCATTCCTTCGCACTGTTTTTAAATAAGGTTGCTATTCCATCGATTCCTGCTGTTCCGGAAAACATTTTCTCAACACGCGCTGGGTTTTCTTGCATTTTTTCTTTAAACTTCGTTTTATCAAATGTAATATTTCCGGTCATAAGGGAAGCACTGGTTATCCCTTTATCAACTTCCAGACCAATATCGGAAAGCAACTTAAATCCTGGAGTATCCCCAACGATCTTGTTTACCATATCCCCCATTTGACTGCGCAAAGACCGCAGCATAGGATCTCCCTGCAAAGTCAGTGTGAGGCTACCGTCTTTATTTTTCGTAGATTTCTGAGTATTATCTTTAATCGTATTAATAATATCATTATATGCTTTGACAAATGTATCCACCTTGGATGCAATGCCATCAACGTCTTGCTCCACTTTGACTGTTGATGAACCTGTGTTTGCTAAAGTTAATGTGACCCCGGGAATCGCATCTTTTACTGTGTTAGTTGTACTTGTAACTGCAATTCCATTGATCACAAGACTAGCATCATCAGCTGCTTGTTTATTTGCAAATCCCCAAGTTGAACTAGAGTCAAACGTAAATTGGTTTGCCCTCCCGTACTCTTTTGCAGTTAGCACTAATGCATTTTGCCCACTTGAAGTCTGAATAACCGATGCCTGTGCACGGATGCCAACCGTTCCATTTATTTTTGTAGCAATTGCATTCAGTACTTCACTCATTTTCTTTCCATCAAGACTAAGCCCTGAAATATCAACAGAAACTCCACCAATACTCAGACTAGAAGGAAATGCGTCAGGACTGCTAGCACTATAAATGTCGGTTGCGTTAAAAGATTTACTAGCCACCACTTGCTTTTGAGCTAGCGTGTTAACGACTACAGAATAATCGCCCGCAACCGCCGTGCTTTCTGCCACAGCATTCAATTTAGTTGTATCGGATGAACTAGCTTTACTTAGCTGGAAGCTACCTAAATCAGATAAAGCAATAGAAGCATCTTTCAGTGTAGTTAGCTTCGTATTAATAGATTTAAATACATTCTGATACGCGGTTGTAATTTCTTTCTTAGTCTGAAGTCGGGTTAGCGGCAGTTTTTCTTTATTCATGATAGCTTTAATATAGTCTGCAGAATTAAACCCTGATGCCAATCCTGTAAAACTAATAGACATAATCACTCACCCTTTCTTACATTATATTCAAATTTTCTTATCAAAAAACATTCCTATCATTTCTTTCATTTTGACCGATAGATCAATTAGAAATTCCGGCGGAAGACTGGACAAAACCTTTTGTGTTTTCGAATCTATGATTTCTACATATAATTGTTCAGCTTCGTCGTTATACTTAAACTTTAGCTCCTTACCGCTTGCAGCGATCGCTTCGTTCAGCTTTTTGGCCTGTTTTTCAAGCTCTTCCTGCTGCTCTTTAAGAAATTTCTGCGCCTTCAGCTCTGGATTATTGATGTTGATGTCAGACAAGGTTGGCAGCGACTTCTTTGTCACCGAATCCAATGGCCTTACATTGTCAGAAAAGTTTGAATCCAAGCGGTTAATATTCATATTCATCCCGTATTCCCCATTTCAAAATGATTTACATTTTAAAATTTTTCAGCAGGGTCAGGATTTGTTCTTGTTGTAGATGGCTTATCTGTTCCTTAGCTGCCAAATTCTCGGCAACAATGCCTTCGTAAAGTTCTTGCCTTAATATTTGGACTTCCTTAGGCGCTAAAAACCCCAACTTAATTTGATCTCCCTCGACACCCAACACTTGCACTTGAATATCATTGCCAATCATTACAGTTTCGCCGATTTTCCTCCTTAGCACCAACATCTAGGAGTCCTCCTTTGGCATCAATGGATACCGAACAGGGAGATCCTGGTCCTTTATAATATACTGACATCCCTTTTGGGAATGTGGAGAGAGTAAAATGGGGGCCATTAAATTAACGTACAGCTGCCCATTATCGATATTAACGATCAGCATTGTTCCAACATCTTCAGGCGATTTAAGCTCCAGTAGACCAATTGCCTCCTCCGTTAAGTTGAAACTGAAATCCTGAACAGCCTGCTGCGAGGGGAGAAGGATAAAGCTTACCTCACCTCCAAGCGCATACAGTACGAAAAAGGGGGTATCCTCCATCGGAAACAAAGCGTATTGATTTATATCAGGTATTCCTAAAACACCTGACTCAAAGGAGTAGATCTGGCTTTCTTCGACCTCAAGCAAACCATATGCCTCACTATGTATTTGCCTCATTTTGGCAGGACCCCTCTCGGATCAACTTTTATTTCAGGAGGATAGATGCGGAAATCGATGATGACTCCCTGATGAGGGATCGCCTCAACCGTAATGTCCTTTTGCCCGCTTCGCATATATCGGTCATGCGCTATACGTCCAAAAACATTTTTCTCTCCAGCAACAATAGAATTCATCATCCGGTCGCCTTCTTGAGCCTTAATCGCTACATTTTGAATCGTTGTAGTTCTCGCTTGCTGTTCTAGCTCCTTGCCTAAAGTTGCCGGCCGTTTAAGCTCCATATCGTTGTAGACGCTCGTCCAATCTGTAGACATTTCGGGCGAGCGTAAATGGATAGAAAGCTCTGCTGGACGATAGGCTCCCCAATTAGGCGGTAAGTTTGAACTAATACCAGGCATTGTTTACCCCCACCTTTATCTTAGAAAATCAACAAGTGAGGTCTGCATAATTCTAGCCCCTGTGGAAAGGGCAGCTTGCAGTACAGTTTCTTTGGATTTCAAATCTACAATCACGTTAGGTACATCTACATCAGCGACATTAGCACGTTGTTCTTTCAAACTGACCTGGTCATTGGTAATACGATTCTCCATTAAATCAAAACGATTCGTGCGTGCCCCGATTTCAGCCCAACTCACCGATATCCGGTCTGCACAGGCATCAATTTTATCAAGCGCGGCACTTATTCCTGAAGTATTGTTTGAGCCAAGCGCCGATGATAGGTCATCCAGCACTTTAAACACATTATCCGTGTTAGCAGCGCCAAAAACCACTTCGCCCGTGATGCTCACCGGCACCTTCACAGAAGGACTCACATTAAGATAAAACAACCCTGAATCGGTTTGTTCTCCGTTCGCTCCTGCAACGGTGTATGGTGGCTGATCCGTCTTCTGCCCATTAAATAGATAGCGGCCGTTGTATGTACTATTCCCAATGGTCACCATCTGTTCTCTTAATTGTTTGATTTCGGCTGAAATAGTCTGTCTCTGTTCCAAATCATAGGTACCATTGGCTGCCTGAAGCGTTAATGTGCGTGCCCGTTTCAAAACGTCATTCGCTTGCTGCATGAGAGAGTCCATTGTTTTCAAAATTTCCGAGCCCGTTTGAGTATTCGTCAAGAATTCCTGGCTGCGTGCTAAATCTGTATCATAACGCATTTGGTACCCCGTGCCGATCGGATCATCACTCGGCTTATTGATTCTCTGCCCGGTAGCAAGCTGTTGTTGACCAGTGATCATCGCCGTATTAATGTTCCGCAAATTTTTCAGCAACTGAATGTTTTGCATCATACCTGTTACTCGCATTTATCGAGCCTCCTTCATTTTTTATAAAACCATATCTATAACTACAATCCTACGCGTCCCATTTGATTAATTACCCGATCCAACATTTCGTCAACTGTGGTCATGTTTCGGGCTGCCGCATTATAGGCTTGCTGGAAACGGATCATATCGGCCAGTTCTTCATCCATCGATACTCCGCTGACTTGTTGACGCTGAATTTGCAAATTATCAGTTAAGGTCTGTTCATTGTCATAATTGCGCTTTACATTACTGGCGCGAATCCCCAGATCAGCTGTTAGCGCTCTAAAATAGTCGTCTGTCGTCCCTTCGGACATAGAGGTAAGCGAGTCTGGGAAGGTAAAGATTGCATCCCTTAGACTGGCCAACCCAATGGCAATATCACTGTTCCCCCGAATAGCCTTGCTTACACCATTTACATTCTCATATTGGGAGGAAGCAGCAATTTTATTCGTATCGGCCAAAATTTCCGGATTCACTTTAATATCGTCAATCGTAAACGTTCCGCTATTCGATACGAAGAAGGGAATCCCGGAAGAGGTTGGGGTAGTCAGGGAGTAGCCCATTTGATGCAAACCATTGAAGCCTTTGACCATCACATCCACGGAGGATGTAATTTTTGAATTGGCCGGAATGGTCTGTCCCGCAGGAACAAGACCCATCCCATCAACAGTAACATCGTTAAGTGCGACTAAATCAGAAGAGGTAACATAGCCGTTGCTTAACGTAACCTTGATATCCCCTGTCACCAGCGTGTTAACCAACCCATTTAATTGGTTGCGGATAAGATCCGTTTGTTGAAGCGACTGGGTATAGCCATTAAGCTGGCCCGCTGTGGCTGCAGTTGCATTGGCAGCTGTAAGCGCCGTTACGGTATCACCAGCGAGCACATTAACTCCGGCCGAGGTGATATTGACCATACCACTATCATCTTCCGCATACTGGACGTCTACAATCGTCGATAACTTATCAAGCAATAAATCCCGTTGGTCGCGATAGTCGTTCGCTTTATCACCAAAGCTCTCATTATCCCGGATCAGGACATTTAGTCTTGCAATATTATCAACGATATTATTAGCTTCCAGTACTTTCTTATCAATATTGGAATTCACATCATTGGACAAGTTGGTTAAAGACTCGCCAATATGCTTTAGTGTATCCACCAGATTGCTTGCCGCACCAGCAACGGCTACACGCGCACTTAGCAAAGAAGGGTCACGGTTCAAGGTCTCCAATGAATTCCAGAATTTATCCATCACTGCGCTAAGTCCGCTGGTAGAAGGCTCATTCAAAATGCCTTGGATCGCATTCATACTGGAATTTTGCACTTCCCAGGATCCAAGCATTTGGTTTTCACGACGATACTGGGTGTCCAAAAAGCTGTCTCTAATTCGTGTGATGCTGGTATATTCAACACCGGTTCCTAACTGGCCTGGTTGCTGACTCTTTGTC
Source organism: Paenibacillus puldeungensis (assembly GCF_042678945.1). NCBI lineage: Bacteria > Bacillati > Bacillota > Bacilli > Caryophanales > Paenibacillaceae > Paenibacillus > Paenibacillus puldeungensis. Next base: position 71,229 of record NZ_JBHTLM010000021.1, read on the forward strand.
ATCCCCATCGCCCAGATCGGATTAGCTTCATTCAAATTAACTCGCTGCCGTGTATAGCCCTCTGTATTGGCATTCGCAACATTGTGCCCTAAAGTCTGCATAGATACGGTATTGACAAATAGGGCTCGCTTACTAGTCTCTATACTATGAAAAGTGGACGTCATCTGCATTTCCCCTTTAACGTTTTCTTTAGATTAAGCTCTTGTATCGAACATGCTCCTCATCGTCGGCTTTTTATCCTGAGCTTTTGGAGGAGAATAGATAGTATCGTTATCTTCTCCTCCTATCATCAGATTCAAGGAGAAATCGATAAAAGAAAGCGACTGGGTAATAAGTTCCTGATTTAGCGCATTAACACGTTTCAACTCGACCAATCGATCACCCAGTTTCTTTCGTGCATCATCCAGCTGTCGTTTTTCTTCGGGATCAAAAACGAGCCTGAGAATTTCAGATATTGTCAGTTCCAATTGCGATTTGATTCCTTTGGATTGCAGAAAGGCTTGTGCTGACACAATAAGCTGCTTCTCGCGTTCCTCGATCGTCTTCACCATCTTAGATTCGCGTGATAGCGTACGCACCAATGCCTCATAATCTCTGCTCAAAATAGCCTGTTTCTTCTGTTCCATAAGTTCCAGCAAACCTGCATGAAGTTCATCCATCTGCGCGAGACTCTCGATTAATAACTGAACTGACATAGCCGCCCCCTATTTATCGTTAAAAAAAGACTTGAAGTACGGAACGAGCTTTTCGGCAAGTTTACCAGCATCAACATGGTATGTTCCGGTAGACACCTGCGTTTTCAAATCCTCAAGGCGCTGAGCACGGTCCTGATCGGTAACTCCCTCTTGGGCTTTCAATAATTCCTTGGCCTCCGCGGAAATAGATACTTCATCCTTACGGCGTGTCTTGCTATCCATATCTTTTCGTAGCGAATCCACTTGACGTTGATATTTATTGATGGCTCCAACCCGTCCGGTTTCATTAATTTTCATGGGCTTCACCCTTTCATTCCAAATAAAAAAGCCGATAATCTTTAATAAGTTTATCGGCGTCTTAAGAAACATTTTTAATAGCGAACCTTTGGTTTATGAAGAATATTATGCCAACTCATTGGAAATTTAGTCGATTACGGTGTGCGAAATTTGTTGAGCGCGTTGTAAGCGCCCGTCCCGCGTTGGTTATCCGAGCCGGATTGCTTATTGGATTCCTCTCTTGTAGCTGCGGCTAAATCACGGGTAAGCCTAGTACGACACGAATCGCACATATTCCCTTCACGAATAAGGACACCACAAACCTCGCAAGGATACATCATGTTCGGATTATTGGCTACCGAAATGCGGCCTTCCTTTATAAATTTAGTAATTTGCCGTATGGAGACGCCGGTCGCTTCGGAGACTTCCTGGATCGTCGCTTGCTTTTCCTCACGTAAATACTCCAGACATTTCTCGTATTCAGTCTCGATGTCTTTAATACATGAGGGACAAATTTCTCTGAAGTTATTAGCAAACAATCTACCACAACGTGGACAATTTCCAACATTGATCCCCATGCTCTTACTCGCCCTTTCAAAAAAACAATAGTTTGATGATAGATTACCCTATTTTAGCGGAGTTCGTCTATATCTTTTGTACGCCTTGGCGCAAGATTTGTCAAATTTAGGAACGCGCCCAGGTTAAGCTGTAAACCTCCGCTGGGCGTCCAATAGCTGTGCATAGCTGGTGAAGCACCTTGGCACAGGCTTCGATGGTACTGCCGGTGGTGTAGATGTCATCTACCAGGAGTAGACGGACGGGGACAGCCACGTCGTCCTGATTAGCTTCTGTAAAAAGAGATTTTGAAGATGACAGCGTCCCTTTCCGCTTCCCTTTATATTTGTTTTCCAACAAAGCGACGGACAGGCGCTCAATTGCATCGTCATTTGGGCGAAATACATCCTGCAGATTATTCAGACGTTCCCAGCGGCTCTTGAAGCTCTGCTTCTCCGTATGCCGGGACCGCTCCAGCAAGGAAAGCAGTGGAAGCCGACCTGCCTTAGCGGCGCCATAGGCAAGGTGGTTCGCCTGATTGAAGCCTCTTTCCTGGAGACGGTCATCGCTTACTGGAACAAAGGTGACCGCATCAAAGCGGAACCGTTCACCTCTGCTTAAAGTCTCCAATTCCTTGATCATCGAAAAATACGCCTGCTCCATCATACGGGACAGTACAACACCATAAGCTTCATTTCCGCGATATTTATACTGAGCTAACCATTCGCGCATCACCTTGTTATACGCTACGGCACTGCGATTCATTAAGTAGCTGCGCGCGGGTAACTCGGGCCTACTGCAATCCGGGCAGCCTACGGGTCGGCCACACGTTATGCAGCGCGGTTTTCGAATCCACGGGATCGAGGCAAAACACGAGGCGCATAATTCCGGGTAGTCCCGAACACGTTCAGAAATGACCTTGCCGCAGGCTAGGCAGGGAATCTGAGGTGGAGCGAACAGGTTGAGCAGCGAGTTCAATATGCCTGTTCCAGGAGATTGCTCGATTCCTCCATCCATGTTTGAGTAGCTCTCATAAAGGTCGGTGCAGGAAAAATCGCATATCATTCGGCGCGCAATGGCTTCCCGATCTCGTACCTGGATATGGCGCCCTCTCGGAGAATAAAATAACTGATTCATGTTCGCTCTCCCTCCTTTTCTTTTAAAAAGCCATCGCGTTTGGCGGTGGCGTTCATCAAACGAATTTGACGTACGGCTCCGCGCTGGGATTTGGTCCATTCCGGAGAGGCAAAAATGACCGTCCCCGCCGGATCATCACCAGAGCGGCCGGCACGGCCAGCCATTTGGACCAGTGATGCTTCATCGAACAGGTCACTGTCCGCATCCAATATGTAGACATCGCTTTTAGGTACGGTGACCCCCCGCTCCAAAATCGTGGTAGTTACCAGAAGCCGAATGGTTCCGGCGCGAAAAGCCAGCACTTTATCCGTTCGCCCCTTGTCCTCGGAGGAAGTTCCTTCGATAGGAATCCCCGGGAGAAAGCGACGAAGCAGCGTAACCAAAGGAACAATCTGCCCAATTCGCGTAACAAAGAGAAAAATTTGTGCGCCGCTGCGAATGGAATGTTGCAAGGGGCGAAGCAGTACTGTCGGTAGCGATTGTCGGCGTAAACAATCCTGGACAGGTCTTATCGCAATACGCCGAGGAACCGGAAGCGGATGCCCGTGGTAACGGGCAGGCACTTTGGCATGGGGCAGCTTTCCGGCACGGATTTCCCGCTGCATGGCAGTAGGAGGCGTCGCCGATAGCAGAACAAAGCTGCCTTCAGGCTTGCATGCCGTTTCCGCTGCGAAGCTTAGCATCGGATCGTTGTGGTAAGGAAACGCATCAAGCTCGTCGATAATGACCAAATCGAAAGCCTCATGAAATCGCATCAGTTGGTGCGTCGTCGAAAGGACTAACCGTGCTTCCTCCCAGCGCTGTGGGCTACCTCCGTATAGGACGGCCGTCCGTTCCTCCGGGAAGGCTTTTGCTACTCGCGGGGCCAGTTCAAGCACGACGTCCCGCCTGGGCGTTGCCACCATAACCCGCCCGCCTTGATCCAGCACGTAACGAAGCAACGGGAAAATCATTTCGGTTTTCCCGGCGCCGGTTACGGCCCAGAGCAGGAAGCGCGGCGGGCTGGCTCCGGCTGGACGGGGGAACAGCCGGGACGGGGCGCGGTCGTGCTTTGGCAGCGACCGCGTGAGTGGCTGAGGCGCGCCCGCTTCGCGGCGCACCCCACGGGCTGCCGCTTCCTGGCGCTCTGCCAGGAAGCCCAGCGCCGCCCCCGCCGCGCTGCGCTGGGCGGGGCTCAG
>NZ_JBHTLM010000022.1:0-74537 GCF_042678945.1 Paenibacillus puldeungensis
GAGAAAACGTTTGGTGGCGATGGCGGAGGGGTTCCACGCGTACCCATCCCGAACACGACCGTTAAGCCCTCCAGCGCCGATGGTACTTGGACCGAAGGGTCCTGGGAGAGTAGGACGCCGCCAAGCAATAAAGAGCACTGCCGATCACACGGTGGTGCTCTTTTTTCGGCTAAACGGTGTAAGTATTGGGTGGTGCCACGTTAGAGCTAGAGATTAACTGTATTTCGAGCAGTTATTTTTTCGATTTTTGCAGAGTGAGACCAAGTAAATGCAAAAAGTGCAGTTAAATGAGCTAAGAACGGCGAAAGATAGGCTACGGCCTCATTTTAAGTGTACTTTTTGCAACTAAAATGGGTAAATTCGAGATATTAGTCAAAATAGATGTACTTTTTACATCTACTACAGGTCATTGGTGCATATCCCATTTGCCATTGGATCTAAGACCGTATGAAGGCTGCTAGTTCAAAGTGGCCTTTTTGCGGTTCTTTTTCATACGAGTGAAATACGAATATTTTCCCCTCCTCACGCTCACACTGAATTTGAGTGCATTCCCCTTGGCAAATCATCAAATTATGGTATAATGAATATAAAGTCAAAGAAAGTCAAAGTCAACAAAGGGTCTGAACAACCAGCACCTAAGGCTTGAATCAACAATAGCTACAACCCGGCATCTATAGTTTGAAACAACAAGAGCTTTATGTAAAGACGATGGAGGAAGAGTGATGCGTAATATCTCCGATATCATTGAAAAATATCTCAAAAGTATTCTGCATGAAAGTCCTGAGGGTACGATAGAAATTCAGCGTAATGATCTGGCGGATCAATTCTCCTGTGTACCGTCGCAAATCAACTACGTGATCAGTACCCGTTTTACACTCGAAAAAGGGTATTTGGTCGAGAGTAAACGCGGTGGCGGCGGTTATGTTCGCATCAGGCGAATAGAGCTGCCTGGCCCCACGACGCTGCACACTCATTTGCATGAAACAATCGGTGATGAAATGGGGCAATCTGCTGCCGAAGGGTTGATTTATCAGCTTCATGAAGCCGGTTTTTTAAGCAGTAGGGAAGCCGCGCTTATGCGTTCAGCCGTTTCCCGGGATGTGCTGTTGGTCAAATTGCCTTATCGTGATCAAATTCGTGCCAGAATGATGAAAGCGATGCTGATCTCTTTGTTGAGCTAGGTAACATTAGTCTATCCATTTGAGGAGGGACATCATATGCAATGCCAAGAATGCGGCAAACGTCCCGCTACACTGCACTTTACCAAAATCGTGAACGGGGAAAAGACGGAGTTTCACATTTGTGAAGCTTGTGCCAGAGAAAAGGGAGAGATCATACCTGGCACGGCAGGCGGCTTTTCAATTCATAACCTGCTGTCGGGTTTTCTTGATTTTAACCCAAGCGTCAAAGGGCAGGTTTCTGGAACTAAACCCCCGGAGACCTTACGGTGTGAGGAATGTGGCATGACTTACTCCCAATTTAGCAAGATTGGAAAGTTTGGCTGCAGCTCTTGTTACAAATATTTTAATGACCGTCTTGACCCGCTATTAAAAAGAGTGCACGGCAATACCGTTCACGTGGGGAAAGTACCTAAACGGACCGGTGGGAGCCTTCAAGTAAAGCGCAAGCTCGATGATCTTCGTCGAGAGCTGCAGTATCGAATCCTTCGAGAAGAATTCGAAGAGGCAGCAGCGCTACGAGATCAAATTCGTGAGCTTGAGAAGGAAATTTCCGCAGAGTAGGAGGAATGAGCGATGCCAAATCTCCGATTTACAGAGCAGCCGTTAAGCGAGTGGATGAGCCGTGGTGGTATACAATCAGATATCGTGATCAGTACCCGGGTACGGATTGCCCGGAACCTCATGCATCAGCCCTTTCCAATGCTGGCCACGAACCAACAGTCGGAAGAGGTTCTAAAGAAGCTTGAAGATGTACTGACCGACGAACAAATACAAGCCTGTGGCAAGCTGTATCCGGTCCTACTCGCCGATTTGGATGAACTTGATAAAAAGGTGCTGGTGGAGAAACATTTAATCAGTCCGAACCTTGCAAGTGAGTCCAGAAACGGTGCGGTGTTTATTAGTGAAGATGAAAGTCTTAGTATTATGGTGAACGAGGAAGACCATTTAAGAATTCAATGTTTGTATCCCGGCTTTCAGGTTCAGGAAGCATGGGAGAGAGCATCCTCAGTGGATGATATTTTCGAGGCTCATGTTGATTATGCCTTTGATGATCGCCGCGGATATTTAACCAGTTGTCCGACGAATGTAGGCACGGGGCTCAGAGCTTCTGTCATGATGCATTTACCGGCCCTTGTGTTAACCCAACAAATAAACCGGATTTTGTCAGCCGTTTCTCAGGTAGGTCTGACCGTTCGCGGGATATACGGCGAGGGCAGCGAAGCGATGGGCAACTTGTTTCAAATCTCAAATCAGATTACACTAGGACAAAGCGAAGCTGAGATCATCGAAAATTTATACGGTGTAGCTCTTCAAATCATTCAGCATGAGAAGAATGCGAGAGAAAAGCTAATTACAGAATCTCGGCTCCGTATGACTGACCGGGTGATGCGCTCCTTCGGCATTTTATCGCATGCGGCAATTATTGACTCGAAGGAAGCGGCACAACGATTATCTGATGTTCGTCTTGGTGTCGATCTAGGGTTAATCGAAAATCTATCTCCCAATGTACTAAATGAGCTGAATGTGCTGACACAGCCGGGTTTTTTACAGAAAAAATATGGCGAGAATATGTCTCCGGGAGAACGGGATATGTATCGTGCAAAACTCATTCGGGAGAGAATGGGAGAATATTGATTAGACCAATTATGGAGGTGTAGGAGAATATGATGTTTGGAAGATTTACAGAACGTGCCCAAAAAGTGTTGGCACTTGCACAAGAAGAAGCTGTTAGGCTTGGGCATAACAATATCGGAACAGAGCATGTGCTGCTTGGCTTGATTCGTGAAGGGGAAGGTATCGCGGCTAAAGCATTGATCGGCCTTGGACTAAGCCTCGAGAAAATTCAAGATGAGGTTGAGACATTGATCGGTCGCGGTCAGGAGCAGCCAACCAATATTGCCTATACCCCACGTGCCAAGAAAGTGATTGAGCTGTCGATGGATGAGGCTCGCAAGCTTGGCCATACTTACGTCGGTACGGAGCACATTTTGCTCGGTTTGATTCGCGAAGGGGAAGGCGTTGCAGCTCGCGTACTCAACAATTTGGGTGTAAGCCTGAATAAAGCGCGTCAGCAAGTGCTGCAGTTACTCGGCAGTAGTGAGGCGGTATCCAGCCATCATGGTGCCCCAGCCAACGTAAATACCCCGACACTGGACAGCTTGGCGCGTGATTTGACCGCTTCAGCCAAGGATGGCAACCTTGACCCCGTTATCGGCAGATCGAAGGAAATTGAGCGCGTTATTCAAGTGCTGAGCCGCCGGACGAAGAACAACCCGGTATTGATCGGGGAGCCTGGGGTCGGGAAGACAGCGATTGCCGAAGGTCTGGCCCAAAAGATCATCAACAATGAGATTCCCGAAACGCTTCGGGATAAACGGGTAATGACGCTGGACATGGGTTCGGTTGTCGCCGGCACCAAATATCGTGGTGAGTTTGAAGATCGTTTGAAAAAAATCATGGACGAAATCCGCCAGGCCGGCAATATTATATTGTTTATCGATGAGTTGCATACTTTGATCGGTGCAGGTGGCGCAGAAGGTGCCATCGATGCTTCGAATATTTTGAAACCGGCGCTGGCCCGTGGTGAGCTGCAATGCATCGGGGCTACTACGCTGGATGAATATCGTAAATATATTGAAAAAGATGCCGCACTTGAACGCCGGTTCCAACCGATTTCAGTCGACCAGCCGTCTGTTGAAGAGGCTATTCAAATTCTGCACGGCCTTCGTGACCGTTATGAAGCGCATCACCGCGTAAAAATTACAGATGAAGCGATTGAACAAGCGGTAAAATTGTCCGATCGCTACATTCAGGACCGGTTCCTGCCGGACAAAGCGATCGACCTGATCGATGAAGCGGGGTCCAAGGTAAGGCTGAGCACTTACACAGTACCGCCGAATCTGAAGCAGTTGGAAAGCCGTCTGGATGACATCCGTAAAGAGAAGGATGCTGCTGTCCAAAGCCAAGAATTTGAGAAAGCGGCCGCCCTTCGTGATACAGAACAAAAAATTCGTGAAGAGCTGGATATCACGAAAAATCAGTGGAAGGAAAAACAAGGTCGTACCGATTCCGAGGTTACGCCAGAGGATATCGCTCAGATCGTGGCTAGCTGGACGGGTATTCCTGTCAGCAAGCTGAAGGAAGAAGAAACCGAACGTCTGCTTAACATGGAGCAAATTTTACATGAACGGGTGATTGGACAGGAAGAAGCTGTTAAAGCCGTCAGCCGCGCCATACGTCGTGCACGTGCTGGTCTGAAAGACCCGAAACGCCCGATGGGCTCCTTCATTTTCCTGGGCCCAACAGGCGTTGGTAAAACAGAGCTTGCCCGAGCTCTGGCAGAAGCGATGTTTGGCGATGAGAATGCCGTGATCCGGATCGATATGTCCGAGTACATGGAGAAGCATTCCACAGCCCGTCTTGTCGGTGCCCCTCCAGGATACGTAGGATATGAGGAAGGCGGACAACTGACCGAGAAAGTACGCCGGAAACCATATTCCGTTGTGCTTCTGGACGAAGTGGAAAAAGCCCATCCAGAAGTGTTCAACATCCTTCTTCAAGTACTGGAAGACGGACGTTTGACTGACTCCAAGGGCCGAGTTGTCGATTTCCGCAATACGCTAATTATCTTGACCTCCAACGTGGGTGCAGAAGCGATCAAACGCAACACACGTCTAGGTTTTACGGCGGTACAGGATGCTGGCGCGGATTACGAAAACATGAAAGGCAAAGTGATGGAGGAGCTGAAGAAGGGCTTCCGTCCTGAATTTCTGAACCGGATCGACGAAATCATCGTTTTCCACTCGCTGGAGCAAACGCATATTAACGAAATCGTCACTCTGATGTCCGAGGAACTTCGGAAACGTCTGAATGAATATGAAGTCGACTTTATCCTGACAGATAAAGCGAAAGCTTTCCTCGCCAAAGAAGGCTTCGATCCGGCATATGGTGCACGTCCGCTGCGTCGTGCGATCCAGAAGCATATCGAGGACCGGTTGTCCGAAGAACTGCTCACAGGGCATGTTAAGAAGGGCGATTCACTTACGATCGATGAAGAGAACGGAAGCCTGACCGTAGAACGGACGGGAGCTTACGTGAAAAACGCTTAACGGAATTCCATTTATAAATTCAAGAAACGGACCTGCAAATTATGCAGGTCCGTTTTTTTTGTCTATATTTCTATATTAATCCTAAGCAAACGATAAGAATTTGTTAAGAATTGCAGTACCGAAATGTTAATTTCCTCTCGGTATACTTTTTCTCGGACGTCCGATAAGAGACCGAGAGGAGCTTCGCAAAATGGTTTTTTCAAGTTTGTTCTTCCTGTATTTATTCCTGCCCATATTACTTATCGCATATTTCGTATCAAGCAATAGTACATACCGCAACTGGGTATTGATTTTGTTTTCATATGCCTTTTATGCCTGGGGAGAGCCAATTTGGGGTATTTTACTCTTTTTAGCTTCGATGCTCGGATACCTATTTGCTCTCGGCATAGAGAGAACGAGAGGGACATGGCCCTCAAAAGTACTGTTTATTACAGCGATCGTCGTCAACATTAGCCTGCTGGGCTTTTTCAAATACGCCGGCTTCATCGTCGGCAATTTGAACGCAATTTTACCGCTGCATCTACCTTCTCCGCAGGTGGGGTTGCCGATTGGCATCTCATTTTTCACATTCGAAATTATTTGTTACCTGACAGATGTATTTAAAGGGACGATTCGAGCAGCGAGATCTCCGAGAAAGATATTGCTTTATGTCTCATTTTTCCCTCACTTGGTGGCCGGTCCAATTATCCGGTATTCGGATATTGAACAACAGCTTGATCATCCGCAAGTATCACTAGCGAAATTCAGCCAAGGGATAAGCCGGTTCCTGCTAGGACTTGGTAAAAAAGTGCTGCTGGCAAATCTGCTCGGGGAGGTTGCCGCGCAGTTGCTCAGCCCAGGCTCAAGTTCTGCCTCTGTGCTTGGTATGTGGTTTGGAATTTGCCTATTTGCTTTGCAAATATATTTTGATTTCTCTGGGTATTCGGATATGGCGATCGGATTGGGGAAAATGTTTGGTATCGACCTACGTGAAAATTTTAACTATCCATACATTTCGAAGTCCGCAGGTGATTTCTGGCGACGCTGGAACATGTCGCTCGGAGGATTTTTCCGCGATTATGTGTACATCCCATTAGGCGGCAATCGCAGATTCTATGTGCGAAATCTGTTTGTCGTATGGTTCCTGACGGGCTTCTGGCACGGAGCAAGCTGGAATTTCATCATTTGGGGCCTCTATTTCGGGGTACTTATTTATCTCGAACGTCAGTTCCTGCTCAAGTGGCTGGAAAAGCTGCCTGTCTTTTTTTCACATGCCTATGCACTTTTCATTATTCTGATCGGCTGGGTATGGTTCTACTTTACCGATTTCCGGCAAGCCATTAAGGCGTTGTCCATCATGTTCGGCATTACATCGCGTCCATTTGTCACAACCGAAGTGCAGATTTATTTCCATGAAAACGAATTGTTGTTCATAGCGGGTATCCTACTTTCGACACCACTGCTTAGATGGATGATCCAGCACATAACGGAGCGTAGCCCGAAGCTTGGAACAAGCCTGACCGCTGTAGGCTCTCAACTAATCAACATTGCGATTTTGGTGACGGCGACGATTTTGCTCGTCGGTAGTTCCTACAATCCATTTCTCTACTATCGATTTTAGCGAGGAGAATACAAGATGAAGCATAATTCAAAGCTTAATATCATAATTTTTCTGACGTTCATATTTGGTTTCGGCATATTCAACTTGGCTCTTTTCCAATCCGATAAAATATCTTCTCTTGAACAAAGGGTACTTACTCAAAAGCCTGTATTTACACTGGCTCGCCTTTTCAAAGGCGAATTCACTCGGGAATTTGACAACTATTTTGCCGATCACTTCGTATTCCGGAATACCTTGGTGAAAGCAGGGGCACGCCTTATGAATTTAAAAGGGCTATCCGGGTCAAATGAAGCGACTCTCGTCCGGAAAGGGGGAGACAATACGGTCAAAAACAATACCTCCTCCGATGCTCAATATTTGATTTTAAATGGCCATTCGTATACTATGTTCCAATACTCTTCGGGGGCTGCAGAGGCTTATGCCAAGGCACTTAACCGATTTAAACAAGCCGCTGGCTCCAAGGTGCGGGTATATTCTTTACTTGCTCCTACGTCGGCCGAATTTATCGATAATGACAATTATAAGAGCATGACCGACTCGCAGAAAAAAGCTTTTGCCCATATTAATGAGCTGCTGGACCCGGGAATTGTTCAGATCGATGCTTATAATGCTATGGCTCAGCACATTAAGGAATATGTGTATTTTCGCACGGATCATCACTGGACCGCTTTAGGGGCATACTATGCTTACACGAAAACGATGGAAGCCATGGGGCAGCAAGCCACTCCATTAAGCCGGTACGAGAAGGGGAATATCGAACAATTTTTAGGATCTGCCTATAAAGCGACACTGAACTACAAGCTCAAGGCGAACCCGGACACCATTACGTATTATAAGCCCTTTGTAAATTATAGCTTTACTCGGCATTTATCGAACGGCAAAACGCTTGAGCAGTCAAAAGTTGTCAGTCCCGATTATGCAAAACCGAGCATTGGCCTGTATTCAGCATTTCTGGGGGGAGACTTCCCGTGGGGAGAAATCAGTACCGACAATAAGAATGGCAAAATAATGGTCGTCAAAGATTCATACGGCAATGCACTGATTCCATTTTTACTTCCGCACTTCGAGAAGATCTATATTGTCGATCCGCGTTATTATAAAGAGAGCTTAACTGATTTTGTGAAGAAGCAAGGGATAACCGATGTCCTGTTCATCAATAACTCAACGGTTGCACGGACGACAGGAATTGCCGATCTTCTAAATCAATTAATGGACACTAAAAAATAAACATTTTGAAAACTTCAAATCGTATCCGTTTAAACCGATGTAATATAGTAAGGGCAGCTTCCGAAGCGTTGCTTTGGGGCTGCTTTTTTTCATCCTGCACCCCTTTAGGTTCCTCCCTCCCGAAAAACTTTACGTTAAATCCGAAAGAATGGTAAAATTTGAGTGCTACTATATGCTACGGGACCTATGAGGATTGTCAAATATTGCAGAATGAGAAGGAGAGATAAATGGTTAAAGTAAAAACGAAGTTTTTTTGCTCCGAATGTGGTTATGAATCGCCGAAATGGTACGGAAAATGTCCTGGCTGCGGCGCTTGGAACTCCATGGTTGAAGAAGTGGAGAAAACCGTGAAAACCCAAGGAATGTCTTCCGGATTATTTCATGCGAAAGAAAAACCGCTTTCGATCATAAATATAGAAAGTGGCAAGGAGCCCCGCATACAAACGGGAATCGGGGAACTGAACCGCGTGCTCGGCGGTGGCGTTGTTCCGGGGTCGTTAGTGCTCGTAGGGGGAGACCCGGGGATCGGTAAGTCGACGCTGTTACTTCAAACCTCTCATGAAATGGCCCGTGCGGGTTTAAAAGTACTGTATATATCAGGCGAGGAGTCAGTCCGGCAAACCAAGCTGCGGGCAGAGCGTCTGGGAGCGCTTTCTGAAGAGCTGTTTGTACTTTGCGAAAGCAGCATGGACGGCATTGAAGAAGCGATTGACAGTGTCAAGCCGGACTTCCTGGTCATCGATTCGATACAAACCGTTTATTTACCTGAAGTGACCAGCGCGCCTGGAAGCGTATCTCAAGTACGGGAATGTACGGGGCGTTTTATGCGCATCGCTAAAGGCCAGGGGATCGCAACCGTGCTGGTTGGCCATGTTACCAAGGAGGGGGCGATCGCTGGTCCTCGTATGTTGGAGCATATGGTCGATTGCGTGCTTTATTTTGAAGGGGAACGGCACCATTCCTACAGACTGCTGCGTGCCGTTAAGAACCGGTTTGGTTCGACGAATGAGATCGGCATATTCGAAATGAATGAATCTGGCCTGACCGAGGTAGTCAATCCGTCAGAGCTGTTCTTGTCCGAACGACCGCTTGGCGTGGCAGGCTCAACGGTTGTCGCGAGCATGGAGGGCACCCGTCCCATGCTGGTAGAGCTTCAGGCGCTGATCGCCTCGACGCAGTTTCCTTCTCCGCGGAGAATGGCGACCGGTGTGGATTACCAACGGATGAACCTGATTCTGGCGGTTTTGGAGAAAAGAATGGGGATGTTCCTACAAAATCAGGACGCCTATATCAACTTGGCCGGAGGAGTCAAGCTGGACGAACCGGCTGTGGATCTAGCGATTGCCGTCAGTGTCGCTTCCAGCTTTCGAGACATCCCAACAAAGCCCTTCGATGTTTTCTTTGGTGAGGTGGGATTAACCGGTGAGGTCAGAGCGGTATCCCGCGCAGAGCAGCGGGTCAAGGAGGCTGCCAAGCTTGGCTTTAAACGGGTGATTTTACCGGAGAAAAGCATGAAGGGATGGAAAGGACCTCAAGGAATTGAACTGATTGGTGTTAATACAGTTGCAGATGCGCTAGCTGTTGCGTTAGATTAGGGGGCATTAAATGATGAAAGAAACAACCCAAGCAGAGAAAATGAACGATTTGCTGAAGCTCGTTGCACCGGGTACGGCTTTTCGCGACGGTTTGGAAAACGTGCTGCGGGCCAAAACCGGAGGTCTGATTGTAGTGGGCTACAGCCCGGAGGTAATGGAGGTCGTGGAGGGTGGATTTTCCATCAATTGCGATTTCTCGCCTAACTACCTTTACGAGCTCGCTAAAATGGATGGAGCCATCATCCTCAGCGAAGACCTTAAGCGGATTTTGTATGCCAACACGCAGCTTATTCCTGATTCCTCTATCGCGTCTTCGGAGACGGGGATTCGTCACCGCACCGCAGAGCGGGTGGCTAAACAGACGGGGAAGCTCGTTGTATCGATTTCCCAGCGCCGGAATATCATCACTTTATACCAAGGCGGTTTACGTTATGCGCTAAAGGAAATCGGCGTTATTTTGACCAAAGCGAACCAAGCGATTCAAACTTTGGAGAAATATCGGTCCGTTCTAAACCAAGCCTTAACCAATCTAACCGCATCCGAATTTGAAGAGCTTGTTTCCTTGCCGGAAGTCATCAATGTAATTCAGCGGGTTGAGATGGTTATACGCATCAAGATGGAGATCAAGCGTTTTATCAATGAGCTGGGGACGGAAGGGCGCCTCATCAGCATGCAGATGGAAGAGCTTGTCAGTAATATGGAAGAGGAAGCGTGGCTGCTTTATAAGGATTATGCTAAAGACGATGACGATGAAGTGATCAGGGAAATCATTATAGGCTTGAAGCGTTCTAGCGACGACGAGCTGCTTGACGACAATCATATCACACGTCTACTTGGGTATCCGTCTTCGGCGGCAACCTCTGAAGAATTGATATCCCCACGCGGCTATCGCGTGTTAAATAAAATCCCCCGGCTTCCGAATGTCATTATTCATAATTTGGTGGAACGGTTCCACCAGCTTCCAAATGTGATGATGGCGAGCATCGAAGAATTGGACGAAGTGGACGGCATTGGCGAGGTTCGTGCCCGCGCTATAAAGGAAGGACTTAAACGCCTTCAAGAGCAGGTATTCATTGACAGACAAATTTAAATCACCTATCATCAAGTGATGATGTAAAGGAATATCTATTCGAGGTGAAAAGATGATTACAAAATCGATTCCGAACTTGTTCACTCTGGGGAACATGACGCTCGGAATATTGGCCATCATGCTTGCGCTAGAAGGACGATTCAGCCTAGCTGCCATTATGGTAATTGTCGCTATGCTGCTCGATGGTTTGGATGGAAGGGTCGCCCGGGCTTTAAACGCACAGAGCGAGTTCGGCAAAGAACTGGATTCATTATCGGATCTTATTTCATTTGGTATCGCTCCGGCACTGATTATGTATATAATTTCTTTTCACAGCATTCCACATGGATTAGCCTGGACTGTAACCGCTATTTTCCCCATATGCGGGGCGCTGAGATTAGCGCGCTTCAATGTCCAGAAGGGGATTCCAGGATTTTTTATTGGGCTGCCAATCCCTGCAGCGGGCGGCGTTTTAGCCACCTTGTCTCTATTCAATAAAGAAATCACGGCGCCTTATTTCATCATCGCAATGCTACTTCTTTCTTATTTGATGGTCAGCACGGTCAGATACCCTAATTTCAAGAAGGTTGGCTTACCGAAAAAAGCGATTGCCTACACGCCGATTGTCGTTATCTTTGCCGTGGTCATTGCCGTCATTTTTCCGACGCAAACGTCCAAGCTGATCTTTGTTCCGCTCGTACTTTATGCAGCGTATGGTTTGAAGCAGAATATTGAAAGGCTGCTTCGTCGTAAAGGACAGGATAAAGAAAACGTCGAGAAAATGTTTCGGCCAAAACGATAACTGATTTATTCAACAAATATATTAAAGGCATAGATCTCTCCCCGGTTGGCGGAAAGCATCTATGCCTTTTTTTGCTGCGATATTCTTCATAAACATACATTTGACTAAGATAAATTAAACAATCCCAACGTGGAGCATTTTCGGGATTCCCGCTCGATGATCTCGTCCATGTTGATCTCGAGAAGATTGCAAAGGGCAGACATATAGAAAAGGTTACGTCCCAGCTCATTCATAATGGCATCTCGGCAGTTTTCACACAATTCCCCCTGGACATGCTTGGCAATCTTTTCTTTAGCTTTCTGCAGGTCCATACCTGGTTCAAAGTCTTGCTTGGTGGCGTGCAGTTCAATACAACCGCATTCAGTAACCGATTTGGTTACGGAGCGGACGGCAGCGGCGTTGGTTTGTCCCATTTTGGACAGTACATCGAGCAAACTGCGGTGACGGAGCAACAGATCGGAAACTTGTTCTTGAAAAGATTGAAGGCTTGGTGCGCTCATTTTCCATCCACCTCAATATTATGAATTGAATTCATTATATGCCACTTTTTCCTCTCATATCAACCTGAAATCCCTCAAAACAGGGCCTCTCCAAGCTTTTCCAGAAATTTACCTGGTAAAAAAGTTGTTTGCCTCCGATTACGGCTTTGAAAATTGGATCATACTGGATAAAGGAGTTACCAATTCTTTAGGAGGTGAAGAGAAACATGCTGAAAAAATATTTGCTTATTCTTGCTGGCCTAAGCGGAGCATGGTTTGGCTATACGGCGGGCGGTATGCTCAGCTTATTGCCGGAGAGTATTCAGTCTTGGTTTCATGACATGAATGCGGTGGCTTCAAATTTGATGCTGGCTGCCATCGGCGCTTTGATGTTTTTGATCTTGTTCTCACTGACTGCTGATCTCATCGCTTCTAGAGTGAGTTCTTGGATCGCAGCGCTAACGCGTATTCCTATGAACGAAATGGCGGCCGGTGCGGCCGGATTGACTGCAGGACTTCTTCTTTCTTTAATGGTGTATCCCCTGTTGTCCTGGCTTGGATCTCTGGAGAGCTTCTTCCAGTTTGCCGTGTCAGCGCTTTTTGGTTACATAGGGCTGTATGTCGGGCTCGCCAAGAAGGAGGAGTTGTCCTCACTTTGGAAGTCTGGCAAATGGGGCAACACGGTTGTGGAGGAAGAACGGCGCACGCAGGAGCACAAAATTTTAGAT
Source organism: Paenibacillus puldeungensis (assembly GCF_042678945.1). NCBI lineage: Bacteria > Bacillati > Bacillota > Bacilli > Caryophanales > Paenibacillaceae > Paenibacillus > Paenibacillus puldeungensis. The sequence goes on from NZ_JBHTLM010000022.1 coordinate 12,791, forward strand.
ACGAGCGTAATTATCGACGGGCGGATTGCCGATATTTGCAAAACCGGTTTTATTGAGGGAACGATTGTAATTCCAGAGTTTGTACTGGAGGAGCTCCAGCACATTGCGGATTCCTCGGATTTGCTTAAGCGCAATCGGGGACGACGGGGCCTGGATATTTTGAACAAAATTCAAAAAGAGCTCGATGTAAAAGTGATGATCTATGAAGGCGACTTTGAAGAGATATCCGAGGTAGACAGCAAGCTGGTTAAGCTGGCGAAAGTGCTTCAAGGCAAGGTTGTCACCAACGATTTTAATTTAAACAAGGTTTGTGAGCTGCAGGGCGTGTCGGTCTTAAACATCAACGATCTGGCCAATGCGGTCAAACCGGTCGTGCTGCCGGGTGAAGAAATTATGGTTCAGGTCATTAAGGATGGCAAGGAGCACGGTCAAGGTGTAGCTTATCTGGACGACGGGACGATGATTGTTGTCGAAGGCGGGCGAGATTTTATCGGAAGCATTACAGAGGTACTCGTCACAAGCGTTCTGCAAACTTCGGCGGGACGGATGATCTTTGCCAAACCGAAACTGTTGGAAAAAGCCCAGTAAATTCGGTATGATGAAAATAAATGCACGAAACCGGTGCGTTAATACTGGGCAAGAGTGAGGCAGAGATAAATGCAGGCAGGAGCAATCGGCCAGGCGGGAGTCATCGTTGTGGCGGCTGGTCGGGGAACCCGCATGGGTACACGGGAAAGTAAGCAGTACCTGATGCTGGAGGAGAAGCCGATCATCATCCATACGCTGGAGACGTTCGACCGCCATCCATGGATTGCCGAGATGGTGCTTGTGACCGGAGAGCAAGACGTAGAACGGTGCCAGTCTTGGGTTGCTGAATACGGCATTACCAAAAAAATAAAGGTTGTTCCGGGCGGCGCTGAGCGTCAGCAATCGGTATACCATGGGCTGCTTCATATCAGCACGCCATGGGTACTGGTGCATGACGGCGTCCGCCCTTTTGTCACGAGCAGCCAGATTACCTCTTGCTGTGAAGCGGCGGTCCATCATGGGGCAGCCGTTCTTGCCGTTCCGGTCAAGGATACCGTGAAGAAGGCGGATGAACAAGGCTGGGTAGCCGGGACACTCAATCGCAGTGAACTGTGGGCGATTCAGACCCCGCAGGCGTTTCGACGTGACGATCTGCTTTCCGCCCATGAGCGGGCGGCTCAGGATGGCTTCATCGGTACGGATGACTCCATGCTGATAGAACGGCTAGGTATTCCCGTCAAGCTTGTAGAAGGCGGATACAATAACATCAAGATTACGACACCGGAGGATTTGGATTTTGCGGAATGGATTCGCAAAAAGAAACATTTGTTGGGAGAGGGATTATGATGCTGAAGGTAGGACAAGGCTTTGACGTGCATCAACTCGTGGAGGGAAGACCGTGCATAATCGGCGGGGTTACCATCCCCTACGAGAAAGGACTGCTTGGGCATTCGGATGCCGATGTGCTTTTACATGCCGTAAGCGATGCGATATTGGGAGCTCTGGGGCTCGGGGATATTGGACGCCATTTTCCCGATACAGACCCGACCTTCAAGGATGCGGATAGTGTAAAGCTGCTGCAGCGGGTATGGGAAATGGGCAAGGGAAAGGGCTACCGCCTTGGTAACCTAGACGCAACAATTATTGCACAGCGGCCTAAAATGGCACCGTACATTCCGCAGATGGTAGAGGTAATCGCTCGTGTTCTGGAGGCGGATCCGCAGCTTGTAAATGTGAAGGCTACGACCACCGAGCAACTCGGGTTTACCGGACGGGGTGAAGGAATTGCGGCACAATGCATTGTCTGCCTTGTCTCGAATGTGCTATCATCGTAAGGTTATAACAGTTATGAGTTAAGTTCGTCGTTTGTTCTTAAAATCAGGGAGGGGATTGCTATGACAGAGGTTCGCGTGCGCTATGCTCCGAGTCCGACAGGTCATTTACATATCGGAAACGCAAGAACCGCATTGTTTAACTATCTATTCGCAAGACACCACGGCGGGAAATTCATTATCCGCATAGAAGATACGGACTTAAAACGGAATATGCCCGGTGGTGAAGAAAATCAGCTGACCTACCTTAAATGGCTGGGTATGGATTGGGACGAAAGCATTGATGTTGGCGGAGAATATGGACCGTACCGCCAGACCGAACGGCTTGATTTGTATCGCCCTTACGTGCAGGAACTCCTGGATAAGGGCCTTGCTTATCGCTGCTATTGCACGGAGGAGGAGCTCGAGAAGGAGCGCGAAGAGCAGCTCGCTCGCGGTGAAACGCCGCGTTATTCCGGTAAGCACAGGAATATGACGCCGGAGCAAATTGCCTCGTATGACGCACAGGGTCTCCCGTACAGCATCCGTTTCCGGGTGCCGGAAGGCCGCACCTTTACGTTCGATGACCTTGTCAAAGGGCCGATCTCGTTTGAGTCGGACATCAGCGGGGATTTCGTTATCGTGAAGAAGGACGGCATTCCTACGTACAATTTTGCGGTCGTTTTGGATGACCATCTGATGAATATTACACACGTGCTGCGCGGGGAAGATCATGTATCCAACACGCCGCGGCAGCTCATGATTTATGATGCCTTCGGCTGGGAACCACCACGTTTTGCCCATATGACCCTGATCGTCGGGGACAACCATAAGAAGCTTAGTAAACGCGATGAATCGGTTATCCAATTTCTCGAGCAATATGATCAGCTCGGCTACTTGCCGGAAGCGCTGTTCAACTTTATCGCTTTGCTCGGCTGGTCGCCGGAAGGGGAAGAGGAGTTCTTCACCAAAGAACAGCTGATTTCGATCTTTGATGAAAGCCGCCTATCCCGCAGTCCGGCCGTGTTCGATAAGAACAAGCTGGCTCATTTAAATAACTACTACATCAAAAATGCCGAACCTGAACGTATCGCGGCACTAGCCATTCCGCATCTTCAAAAGGCTTCCCGGTTGCCGTCGGAGCTGTCGCCTGAACAGGAAGCTTGGGCCAAGGCGCTAATCGCCTTGTATCAGGAGCAAATGACCGCTGCTTCCGATATCGTGGAGCTGTCGGACATGTTCTTCCGCACCGAGCTTCAGGTGGATGAAGAGGCTGCCGCTATTCTGGCTGAGCCGCAAGTTCCGACCGTACTCAAGGCCTTCCTCGAGAAGGTAGAGGCATTGACGGAGTATACGACCGAGAACATCGCCGCATCTATCAAGGCGGTTCAGAAGGAAACAGGGACTAAAGGCAAGGGCCTGTTTATGCCGATCCGCGTTGCTTTGACCGGCCAAATGCATGGCCGCGATTTGAACCAGACGATCTATCTGCTAGGCAAGGATCGCGTCATCGATCGCCTCAAAGCGCAAATCGCCGCTTTGTAATCGCCAGTCTTCGCGGCAAATGATTCCTTGTCAGTCTCCCTGCCTTTCAGGTAATATAAGGGCAGGGATTTATTACTACAAAATTAAAAGTGTGCAATATGCACTTAGCGAAGCAGGCCGTTTGAATCTGGAGAAACGTTAGTGGTCGCCTTTGCATCCGGATTGTTACCTACTTTAGGTTCTGTAGAATTAAACAATCTGGACGCAACAGCGATCGGAAGATCAAACGGCATGCGGAGCGGGCTAACTTGACACCTTTAATCACCGGCCAAGATCGGGAGAAGTACGTGAGGCAGCTGTATCTGCCAGAGAGGATAACCGGGACCCTTCATGCGGACCGTTTACGGAGCAACGAAGAACCCAGGCTGAAAGTTATCTAGATACGCGCAGCGGAAATGCACCCGGGAGCCGCGGCATCGAACACGCCTTAATCGGCGAAGTAGATGTCGCCGTCACATCCGCGTTAAGGATGCAATGAAGGGATAGATGAGTCGCCTCGCTTAATTTTTAGCGTAGCTGAGTTCATAATCATCTTATCCAAAGCAGAGTGGAACCGCGCATAAAGCGCCTCTGCAGCGAAAGCTGCAGGGGTGCTTTTTTGTATTGTAGCGATGATTGCACTTAACGCCGTACCATTCGCGCCCTTAGGGTGGCAGCTGAGCCATTTAACTGTATTTTGTACAGCTATTTTCCGCCCTCGGCTGAACTAGACGAAAATAAATGCAAAAAGTACATCAAAATGGGTCAAATAAGCAGGCGGCTCTCCAATTGACTACTTTTAAATGTACTTTTTACAACTAATGCAGAAGAACTGGACCTGCCCAAGCAAAATAGTTGCACATTTTACATTTAGGTGTGAAGTTTATGCGGGTGCGAGTGCCTTATTTCATCATCATTCAATTCAAATGTAATAGGAAAAGAAGGTGGGGGAAGCTATGTTCAAGAGAATCAGATCTGATATCCAGGCGGTTTTCGACAATGATCCGGCGGCGAGAAGCTGGTTTGAGGTTGTTTTTACGTATTCCGGCTTGCACGCAATATGGAGCCACCGGATCGCTCATGCCTTCTACCGCCGCAGGTGGTTTACGCTTGCCCGGGCCATTTCCCAGGCCAGCCGTTTTTTTACCGGAATCGAAATTCATCCCGGTGCCCAAATCGGCAATCGATTGTTTATCGACCATGGCATGGGCGTCGTCATCGGGGAAACCTGTGAAATTGGGGATGACGTTGTGATTTATCAAGGGGTTACCCTGGGGGGAAGCGGCAAGGAAAAAGGAAAACGCCATCCCACCGTCGGCAATAACGTAGTGATCGGTTCGGGAGCGAAAGTTCTCGGTTCTTTTAAAATTGGCGATCAGGCCAATATCGGTGCCAACTCCGTCGTTTTGAAGGAGGTTCCCGCAGGAAGCACGGTGGTCGGTATTCCTGGAAAGGTCGTACGTCTGGACGGCAAACGCCTGGACCGCCTAAGCCATCAGCTCCCGGATCCGGTGGTTGATGCGATGCGCGAGATGCAGCGTGAGATCGAACAGCTGCGCGGTGAGATGCGCGAAATGAAGCAACGCTAGCGTGATGAGCAAACGTCAGAAATAACTAATCTATAAACCGAAAGGAAAGTGAGCATGGCACTGCAGATTTATAACACGTTAACTCGGACGAAACAGGAATTTGTGAGCCTTACACCGGGAAAAGTGAATATGTATGTATGCGGACCAACCGTATATGGGTATATCCATATTGGGAATGCGCGGCCGGTGATTTTTTTTGATGTTGTGCGCAGCTATTTGGAGAATCAGAATTACGAAGTCAATTATGTCGTCAACTTTACGGACGTAGATGACAAGCTAATCCGCAAAGCGGAGGAAATGGGGAAACCCGTTCCCGAAGTGGCCGATATGTTTATCAAAGCGTACACAGAGGACCTTGAAGGGCTAGGAATCCCACATGCTACGGCAAATCCGCGGGTGACCGAGAACATGGATATTATCATCAACTTTATCCGTGAGCTTGAGGAAAAAGGCTTTGCGTACGAAAAAGGCGGAGACGTGTTTTACCGTACAACGAAGTTCCAGGAATACGGGAAGCTGTCGGGGCAGAACATCGAGGAGCTGCAGTTCGGCATTCGCATCGAAGTCGACGAGCGAAAGGAAAATCCGGTGGATTTTGTCTTGTGGAAGGCCGCAAAACCGGGGGAAATCTTTTGGGACAGCCCATGGGGCAAAGGGCGCCCGGGCTGGCATATCGAATGCTCGGCCATGTCCCGAAATATGCTTGGTGATACACTCGACATCCATGGCGGGGGACAAGACTTGCAGTTCCCACACCATGAGTGTGAAATCGCACAATCGGAGGCAATTACCGGCAAGCCTCTCGCAAATTATTGGATGCATAACGGTTATATTAATATTGGCGGGGAAAAAATGTCGAAATCGCTTGGTAACGGCATTCTTGTCAAAGACTTGCTCAAGCAGTACAAGGTTGAGGCGATTCGTTACTTCATGCTGTCGACTCATTATCGGCATCAGCTTAACTTTACGGAAGAGACAATGCGTCAGGCAGAACGAAGCGTTGAGCGGATCGCAAACGCAGTAAATAATCTGCATCATCGGTTGGAGGCTGCTGTAGAGGAAAACAGCGCAGTTACACCGGAGTGGGCGGAGAAGCTCGAGCAAATCCGGAGTACGTTCCATGCGAAAATGCAGGATGATTTCAACACGCCGGATGCGATAACGGCCGTGTTCGAATGGGTGAGCGAAGTTAATGGTTTGCTGCAGCTTCCGGAAGCAGGGAGAGCAGATCTGGAGGCGGCAGAGAAGCTGTTTACAGAAATGAATGGGATTCTCCGTATTGTTCTTCCAGAGGAGCCGGAATTGCTCGACGCCGAAATTGAGGCGCTGATTGAGGAACGGACACAGGCTCGGAAGGACAAAAACTGGGCACGCGCGGATGAAATTCGCAGCCTGCTGGACGCGCAGGGAATCGTGCTCGAGGATACGCCTCAAGGGATGAGATGGCGGCGCAAATGAACGGGTGCGATGATGTTGGCACCGGCGAAGTAGATCGCCGGCAGTTGCAAACAGCGGAGCATCCATCTGCTGCGTCTCCAGAGGAAGGCGGCGTTCCCGCCTTTCTCTGGTTCCCGGATGCTCCGTCGAAGCCTGCTCGGCTTCTGCCTCCGCTTGCGCTCGCCTATATTGGCGATGCCGTTTTTGAGGTCGCCGTCCGCCAGCATGTGATGGCCCGGCCTAACCTTAGGCCGCATCACTTGCACGTACAGGCGACGAAATACGTCTCCGCCAAGGCGCAAGCGCAGCTGCTTTCATTGCTGGAGCCGCAGCTGACGGAGGAAGAGAAGGATGTAGTGCGGCGGGGTAGAAACGCCAAATCCGGTACGATTCCAAAGAACGCTGATGTCATGGAGTATCGGCATGCTACTGCATTTGAATGCCTTGTTGGTTACTTGTATTATACCGGTGCTCACGAACGTCTCCGCTCTTTAATCGACGAAGGGTTTGAGGATTTGGAGAGCACCCGTCAGTCCTCAGAACCACAAAGATAAGAAGTCAGGGATCAATTGATAAAGAAATATCAGGAAGCAGTTTACAATCATGTGGGGGATACCCCTGGGAGGAAAACTTAATGGAAGACCAAGAATGGATCGCCGGTAAGCATTCGGTGCTTGAAGCGCTTAATGCCGGGCGAACGATTAATAAAATATGGGTGGCCGAAGGCGCCCAAAAGCACTTAACGCAGCCGATTTTGTCGGAGGCGAAAAACCATGGTATCGTTGTTCAATTTGTAGACAAGAGAAAACTTGACCAAATGGTTCCTGGCCTTCAGCACCAAGGCGTGGTGGCGCAAGCGGCACCTTACGCATATGCCGAGGTGGACGACCTGCTCGCGAAGGCGACGGAACAAGGAGAAGCGCCGTTTTTGCTCATATTGGACGAGATAGAGGATCCGCACAACCTCGGTTCGATTTTACGTACAGCAGAATGCACAGGCGTGCATGGGGTGATCATTCCTAAGCGTCGTTCCGCTGCGGTTACCGCTACCGTATCCAAAACGTCAGCCGGGGCAGTGGAATACGTGCCTGTCGCTCGGGTAACTAATCTTGTGCAGACGATGGAGCAACTGAAGGAAGCAGGAGTATGGATCGTTGGAACTGACGTCGCTGCCAAGGAAGAAATGTATAAAGGCGGCAATGTGCTAACCGGACCGGTGGCCATCGTTATAGGTAACGAAAACAAAGGGATGGGGCGCCTTGTCCGGGAGACCTGCGATGTACTTCTTAAACTGCCAATGAACGGCAAACTGAACTCCCTGAACGCCTCGGTTGCTGCAGGTGTTGTGATGTATGAAGTTCTTCGCCGACGCCGCGCTGAAGGATAGCTATTATGCGCGATATGCGCGATGTGTTGCTGGTTGACGGTTATAATATGATCGGCGGGTGGCCTGAGCTGGCGGAATTATCAAAGCGTGACCTGCAAGGTGCGCGTGACCGACTGCTTGAGAGGCTCGCCGATTATCAAGCTTTTTCCGGGAAAAAGCTAATCGTGGTATTTGATGCTTATCGTGTACCGGGGCTTGGCAAGTCTTTTGCCCAGAATAAAGTCGAGCTACACTTTACAAAAGAGAAGGAAACAGCTGATGAGTGCATCGAACGACTGGTGGGCGAATTCAACCATCGGAGGCGACAAATTTATGTTGCTACCAGCGATATGGTGGAGCAGCATGTAATATTCGGGCAAGGCGCCTTGCGCATTTCGGCAAGAGAATTATTAACCCAGGTAGAGCAAAGCGAAAAGGAAATTCAGCTTAAGATTGCGGAGCGCAGCGCAAAAGCGGGCCGCAATACGATCGATGCCAAGCTGAGTCCGGAGGTACGCCAAATGTTTGAAAGATGGCGCAGGGAATGAAAGGGTATTTTATAGTATCTCCTCCTAAATACTCTTGACAAAGTTCGACTTTACATCTTTTGGTACTTTTGCGGTTGACGCTAATATGGACCTTCATATATACTGTTCGTATTACTTGAAAGAGTGACGGAGTACCGTGCGTTGCAGCCGGAGGGATTTGTGGTGAGTGTCAAACTCGAGTCATGGGTAAGGTTTGACTATGAGATCCAAAATGACGAAGACATTGTCGAGGCGGTCCGCGAAGGCGACAGCGACGCGCTGGAGTACTTGATTAACAAGTACCGCAGCTTTGTGCGCGCTAAGGCCAGATCCTATTTTTTGATCGGAGCTGACCGTGAAGATATTATACAGGAAGGCATGATCGGGTTATATAAATCGATCCGGGACTTTCGAGGGGATAAGCTGTCTTCCTTCAAAGCTTTTGCCGAGCTTTGTATTACTAGGCAGATTATTACTGCCATTAAGACGGCGACACGGCAGAAGCATATTCCGTTAAATTCCTACGTTTCTTTGGACAAGCCGATCTACGACGAGGATTCCGACCGGACTTTGTTGGATGTCATTTGTGGCTCTCAGGTGAGCGATCCTGAAGAACTAATCATCAATCAGGAGGAATTTGTCGGTTTAGAGGACAAAATGTCTGAAATCCTCAGTGATTTGGAACGTAAAGTTCTGATGCTATATCTGGACGGACGCTCCTATCAAGAGATTGCTGTAGATTTGAATCGTCATGTAAAATCGATTGATAACGCACTTCAACGCGTGAAACGCAAACTCGAGCGTTATTTGGAAATACGCGACGGCAGCGTTTAGGTATTATTTTTCTCTTATACTATTTAGACATACGTATGACACAAGCCAAAGAGGCGGACTGCTGCTAGCAGTCTGCCTTTTTTACACATATGGAGGATGTAAAAGATTCCCGAATATACATCCATGCTTATACTGCTGAACGTATGGATCACGGTGCACAAATTTGTGGTATGAGCAGTCACATGCAGATGTTTATGCTTCATTTTTGATAGATCGAGAGTAGTAATATATTTATAGAAAAACGTCCAAGCAGGGTTTATCTTCCAAAATACTGAGTTATACTAATAATAATTGAATAAGTTAGCTCTCTTGTTTCGTTGACACGGTTAGGGCCATGTGATAAAGTGTTTTAGGTAGGCCTAAATTTGTGCTTTCAATTTTAGGTCAATATAGAGACAGCTCATTTAGAATGTCTTCGGGAGGTGCACATCATGCGGGTAATAATCACGTTGGCTTGTACGAATTGTAAACAAAGAAACTACACGACAACGAAAAACAAGCGTAACCACCCCGACCGCATGGAGATGAAGAAATTTTGCAAGTTCTGTAACGAGCAAGTTCCTCATCGCGAAACCAGATAGTCTTTGGAGGTGTAATCGCGCATGAAACGTAGTTTCAAGTCGATGTTTTCTTTTTTTTCCGAGAGCTGGGCTGAGCTTAAAAAGGTTCGCTGGCCTAATCGTAAAGAGCTGACTAATTACACGCTGATTGTGCTTGGTACAATTACTGTTGTCGCGATTTATTTTTGGGTTCTAGATATCGGCATCTCTGCTGCGGTCGAAGCGATAATTTAAGAAGGGTCCCTAGGTGGCTTGATATGGAAAAAAGATGGTATGTCGTTCATACCTATTCCGGGTATGAGAACAAAGTCAAAGCCAATTTAGAGAAGCGTGTCGAGTCTATGGGCATGGAAGACAAGATTTTCCGCGTTCTTGTTCCAATGGAAGAAGAAGTGGTAAACAAAGATGGCAAGAAGAAAACTGTCATGCGTAAAGTTTACCCGGGTTATGTCTTGGTGGAAATGATCCAAACCGACGATTCTTGGTACGTTGTGCGCAACACGCCGGGAGTCACTGGATTTGTCGGCTCAACAGGCTCAGGTTCCAAGCCAACGCCACTACTTCCTGAAGAAGTAGAGCAGATTTTACAGCATATGGGCATGGAAGAACCGAAGCCGGTTATTGAGTTTGAACTCAAAGAATCCGTACGCATCAAGGTTGGTCCGTTTGCTAATTTTGTTGGCTCGATCGAAGAGATTCTTGTCGACAAGAGCAAAGTCAAGGTTCACGTAAACATGTTTGGACGAGAAACCCCGCTTGAGCTTGATTATACTCAGGTGGAAAAGATATAGGTTTCTTAGGGTTTCAAAGTGGGAGGAACTAGTTTCCGTCTACCACAATTAGGGCAAGGAGGTGTTTTACATGGCGAAAAAAGTTATCAAAGTGGTAAAACTGCAAATTCCTGCGGGTAAGGCGAACCCTGCACCTCCGGTAGGTCCGGCGCTGGGTCAAGCAGGTGTCAACATCATGGCATTCTGTAAGGAATTTAACGCACGTACCGCCGATCAAGCAGGTTTGATCATTCCGGTAGAAATCTCGGTGTTTGAAGACCGTTCCTTTACTTTCATCACCAAAACTCCACCGGCAGCCGTTCTGCTTCGTGTTGCAGCGAAGATCGAGAAAGGTTCCGGCGAACCGAACAAGAAAAAAGTGGCTACCGTGAAACGCGACGTTGTTCGTCAAATCGCGGAGCAAAAAATGCCTGACTTGAACGCAGCTTCCGTTGAGGCAGCTATGCGTATGGTTGAAGGTACTGCTCGTAGTATGGGCATCACCATCCAAGACTAATTCTTGGATAATTGGATGGAATGTTAGGATTGCGAAATAGCAATAATGTACATTTTCATCCCCCGGATGGTTTTAAAAATATGCGATGCACATTTTAAAATCCATCCTAAGTGGGAGGAATTTCCGCTAATACCACAAAGGAGGACGAATTCATGGCTAAACACGGTAAGAAATACCTTGAAGCTGCTAAGCTGATCGACAGCGAAGCAACATATGAGTCTGCAGAAGCCGTTGAACTGGTGAAAAAGGCTTCGACTGCGAAGTTTGACGAAACCGTTGAAGTAGCAGTTCGTTTGGGCGTTGACCCTCGTAAACAAGACCAAGCCGTTCGTGGTGTAGTTGTCCTGCCTCATGGCACGGGTAAAACACAACGCGTTTTGGTATTTGCCAAAGGCGAGAAAGCAAAAGAAGCGGAAGCTGCTGGAGCGGACTTTGTTGGCGATCAAGACATGATCAACAAAATCCAACAAGGCTGGTTCGAGTTCGATGTCTGCGTAGCAACACCTGACATGATGAGCGAAGTTGGTAAATTGGGTCGCTTGCTCGGTGGTAAAGGCCTCATGCCTAACCCTAAAGCAGGTACGGTTACGTTTGACGTAACGAAAGCCGTTCAAGAAATCAAAGCAGGTAAAATTGAGTATCGTCTGGATAAAGCAGGTCAAATCCATGCGCCGATCGGTAAAGTGTCGTTTACTGCCGATCAATTGAACGAGAACTTGAAATCTCTCATAGACGCATTGAACCGTGCTAAACCGGCAGCAGCCAAAGGCGTTTACTTGAAAAATATCGCGATTTCTTCGACCATGGGCCCAAGTGTTCGCGTGAATACAGCTGTTTACAGATAATACCACTCGCATTCAGCGGGTTTGGGATTGACTTAGGTTGGTACCCTTGGTATACTGAGATGGTTGTGTGATCGAGACTTAAATGTGAATATGCTTACCGTAGACAGTAGGTGCCACTGAGGCTTAATTTCCTACCGAGGTGTTGTGATAGAACGTCAGAATGCTGCAAATTTTTGCTGCACATGATTTTATCAAGCCTTCGTGATTCTACGGAGGCTTTTTTCAATGGTTAAAGGCTCAGGTAATCTAATAGGAGGTGTACAGTGTGGCAAACGCAAAAGTAATTCAAGCAAAACAGGAAGCCGTTGACGCTGTAACGTCGAAATTGCGCGAAAGCGCGACGACTGTTGTTGCAGACTACCGCGGACTTAATGTTGCTCAAGTTACAGAACTCCGCAAACAGCTTCGTGAAGCTGGCGTGGAATTCCAAGTGCTTAAGAATACACTCGTTCGCCGGGCAACAGCCGCTGCAGAACTTACTGAACTGGACGAAGTGCTGACTGGCCCTACGGCCATCGCATTCAGTGCAGAAGATGCAGTAGCTCCGGCAAAAATTTTGAGCGATTTCGCGAAAAAGAACGACGCGCTCAAAGTGAAAGGTGGCGTGGTTGAAGGCCGTGTAGTTGGCGTCGACCAAATCAAAGCGCTGGCGGATCTACCGTCCCGCGAAGGTCTCCTTTCCATGCTCCTCAGCGTGCTGCAAGCTCCGATGCGCAACTTCGCGCTCGCAGTCAAAGCCGTTGCCGAGAAAGAAGAAGGCGGCGCAAGCGCCTAAGCTTTTGTTGAAACAGGCAATCTGATTGATTAAAAAAACTAAACTATTATATAATGGAGGTTCAACCATGAGTAAAGAAACGATCTTGGAAGAAATCAAAGGTATGACCGTTCTTGAACTGAACGATCTTGTTAAAGCAATCGAAGAAGAATTCGGCGTAACTGCAGCTGCTCCAGTAGTAGTAGCAGGTGGCGGCGCAGGCGCTGCTGAAGCTGCTGAACAAACTGAGTTCGACGTAATCTTGACTAGCGCTGGTGCTTCCAAAATCAACGTTATCAAAGTAGTTCGTGAAATCACTGGCCTTGGCTTGAAAGAAGCAAAAGACCTGGTTGACAACGCACCAAAACCACTGAAAGAAAAAGTGGGCAAAGAAGAAGCAGAAGCTGTAAAAGCAAAATTGGAAGAAGCAGGCGCATCTGTAGAAGTGAAGTAATTTCACGTTTCCATATCAGCGAACCCCTTGAACTTGTTTCAAGGGGTTTGTTTTTAGATTGAAGAAAAACTACCACTAATTGCGGTCGGTCTCCTTAGAAAGTACATCGACAGACGTTTTTCTTACTGCTGAAGCTTTTGGGCCTGGTGGTCGGTTGTTCCGGTTTCTATAAAACTAGTAGAAGCTGGCGCAAATGATCCCCAGTCCCAAAAAAACGTATGTCAGGCAGCTCCGTTGCATTTGCAGCAAGTGTTCATTTTAGAAAGGTTTGGGCTACAATATGAGTATGTGGTATGAGAAGTTCCTATCTATGGAGACAGAACGGAGGTAGCCTACAGATGTCAGACCATTACTATACTAGCAAGCCGACGGTGGCACATGACCGTAAGGTATGGGACACCACGCTTCGGGGACAAGTCCTCCGATTTGTGAGCGACGCAGGGGTGTTCGCTAAAGGGGGCTTGGATTTTGGAAGCCGGACCTTGATTGAAGCTATGGTCATTCCAGAGGGAGCTAAGGTTCTCGATGTCGGCTGCGGATATGGACCGATCGGTCTCATGGCAGCCAAACTGGCAAACCGTGGCCATGTTACGATGATTGATGTGAACAGCCGTGCCGCCCAATTGGCCAAAGAAAACGCAGTGTTGAACAAAATTAACAATGTGACCATTTTGGAAAGCGACCTTTTTGCTGCGCTAAATAATGAGAAGTTTGATATCGTGTTGACCAATCCGCCGATCCGAGCGGGAAAAAGTACAGTGCATGCCATTTTTGAAGGAGCTTATGAACGCCTTGTGTCTGGTGGATCTCTCTGGGTCGTCATTCAAAAAAAGCAGGGAGCACCTTCGGCTAAGGAGAAGTTGGAATCTTTATTTGGAACGGTAGAAGAGGTAACCAAAGAAAAAGGGTATCGGATTTTTAAAGCGGTGAAGGATTGAATAAGAGGATTAGTCGCAACAAATATAGTTGACTTCAAATTACCATTGTGTTATTATTATAAAATGTCAGCATTAGGATGCCCTCTGTGGCTTTACTTAACTGAAATGTCAAGATATTTTACGGAAACTATGCATAAATCCGTATTGGTTTACGTATAATACGCACATTTTGGGTAAATCTACTGAATACGGGGTATCAGGTCAGAAAAGACACAGATAATGATGCTCTTTTTTCGAAAGCATTCGATAAGGGCTTTTCTTTATTTGTGGATGAATCCGTATGGTCCTATTATAAGGGTACAAACACGGGTTCGCAATGAATTTTTAAAGTGAGTAGACATGAGGGGTGAGTTTAAGTTGGCAGGACATCTTGTTCAATATGGTCGACGCACTCGGCGTAGTTATGCGCGAATTAACGAGATACTCGAAATTCCGAACCTGATCGAAATCCAACAGAAATCCTATGAGTGGTTCCTGGAAGAAGGCCTTCGGGAGATGTTTCAGGATATTTCGCCAATTCAGGATTTTACTGGAAATTTGGTGTTGGAATTTATCGATTACAGCCTGGGTGAACCGAAGTATACGGTTGATGATGCGAAAGAGCGCGACGTAACGTATGCGGCGCCGCTTCGGGTAAAAGTCCGGCTCATTAATAAAGAAACCGGCGAAGTCAAAGAGCAGGAAGTATTCATGGGAGATTTCCCGCTGATGACCGAAACCGGCACATTCATTATTAATGGTGCGGAACGGGTTATTGTCAGCCAGTTGGTTCGCTCTCCTAGCGTCTATTTCAGTACAAAAGTAGATAAGAACGGTAAAAAAATGTACACCGCAACCGTTATTCCTAACCGCGGAGCATGGCTGGAGTTGGAGACGGATGCGAAGGATATCATTTACGTACGGATTGACCGTACTCGTAAAATCCCGGTAACCGTGCTGCTTCGTTCACTCGGCTTCGGAACGGACGCTGAAATTCTGGACTTACTCGGTAACGACGAATATATCCGGAATACCTTAGACAAAGACAACACCGATTCGACGGAGAAAGCCTTGATTGAGATTTACGAGCGTCTTCGTCCGGGCGAGCCGCCAACTCTCGATAATGCGAAGAGTTTGCTTGTCGCACGTTTCTTTGATCCAAAACGTTATGACCTGGCCAATGTAGGCCGTTACAAAATCAATAAAAAGCTGCACATCAAGAACCGCTTGTTCAACCAACGTCTAGCTGAGACTTTGATTGATACGAGCACAGGAGAAATTATCGCAGAAGCAGGTCAACTTGTTGACCGCCGCTTGTTGGATGAAATTCTTCCTCATCTTGAGAGCAATGTTGGCTTCAAAAACTATCATGTAGCTAACGGCGTGCTCGATGCGGACGAAGTTCCACTTCAAACGATCGATGTGTTCTCGCCGATTGAAGACGGTAAAGTCGTTAAAGTTATCGCTAACCGCAATATCGATAAATCGGTGAAGAATATTACACCTGCTGATATTATTTCTTCGATCAGCTATTTTATCAATTTGCTGCATGGCATCGGCAACACGGATGACATTGACCATCTCGGTAACCGTCGTCTGCGTTCTGTAGGTGAGTTGCTGCAAAACCAATTCCGTATCGGGCTGTCCCGGATGGAACGGGTCGTTCGTGAAAGAATGTCGATTCAAGACGCTAATGTAATCACGCCACAGGCGCTCATTAACATCCGTCCTGTTATCGCATCAATTAAAGAGTTCTTCGGTAGCTCGCAGCTGTCTCAATTTATGGACCAAACGAACCCTCTTGCTGAACTGACGCACAAACGTCGTTTGTCTGCGCTCGGCCCTGGCGGTTTGACTCGTGAACGGGCCGGCATGGAAGTGCGTGACGTTCACCCGTCCCACTACGGTCGTATGTGTCCAATTGAAACACCTGAAGGTCCGAACATCGGTCTGATCAACTCGCTTTCCACATTTGCTCGAATTAATGAATATGGCTTCATTGAGGCGCCATACCGTTGGGTAGATCCGAAGACGGGTATTGTTACCGATCAGGTTGCATATCTGACGGCGGACGAGGAAGATAACTACATCATCGCTCAGGCAAACGCGAAGTTGACGGAAGAGAACAAATTCGAAGATGAGTCTGTTATCGTTCGGTACAATAAACAATCCGATAATATCTTGACGATGCCGAGTAACCGTGTTGACTACATGGACATTTCACCGAAACAGGTTGTGTCCGTAGCGACCGCGCTCATTCCGTTCTTGGAAAACGATGACTCCAACCGTGCGCTCATGGGATCGAACATGCAGCGGCAGGCGGTTCCGCTTTTGATTCCAAAAGCACCACTCGTTGGAACAGGAATGGAGCACAAATCGGCCAAAGACTCCGGTGTCTGCATTGTATCGAAATATGACGGGATTATCGAACGGTCGGCCGCTAACGAAATCTGGCTGCGCCGTGTTGAAACGATAGATGGTAAGGAAGTCAAAGGCGACCTTGTAAAACATAAATTGCATAAATTTATGCGCTCTAACCAAGGAACATGCATCAACCAACGTCCGATTGTTAAACGTGGGGATATTATCAAAAAAGGTGACATCCTTGCTGACGGGCCATCGACAGAAATGGGCGAATTGGCTCTGGGCCGCAACGTTGTCGTTGCCTTTATGACTTGGGAAGGTTACAACTACGAAGATGCCATCTTGCTGAGTGAAAAACTCGTGAAAGAGGATGTATACACCTCTATTCATATCGAGGAATACGAATCCGAAGCTCGGGATACGAAGCTTGGACCGGAAGAAATCACTCGCGACATCCCTAACGTTGGGGAAGAAGCGCTTCGCAACCTTGACGAGCGCGGCATCATCCGCGTCGGTGCAGAAATTGCTGCTGGAGATATCCTCGTTGGTAAAGTAACACCTAAAGGGGTTACTGAGCTGACGGCAGAGGAACGCCTCCTTCATGCAATCTTTGGTGAGAAAGCTCGCGAAGTACGTGATACTTCCTTGCGTGTGCCTCACGGAACGGATGGGATCGTTGTTGACGTTAAAGTGTTTACACGTGACAACGGAGATGAATTGCCACCGGGCGTTAATCAACTGGTTCGCGTATATATAGCTCAAAAGCGGAAAATTTCCGAAGGCGATAAAATGGCAGGACGTCACGGTAATAAAGGTGTCGTTGCTCGTATTTTGCCAGAAGAGGATATGCCGTTTATGCCAGATGGAACGCCGGTACAAGTTGTACTGAACCCACTGGGGGTTCCGTCGCGGATGAACATCGGTCAGGTGCTGGAAATTCACCTTGGTATGGCCGCACTGCAAATGGGTATTCACGTAGCAACGCCGGTATTTGACGGCGCAAACGAAAACGATGTTTTCGATACGATGGAAGAAGCCGGAATGCAGCGGAATGGTAAAACCATTCTTTATGACGGCCGGACAGGCGAAGAGTTTGAACGTGAAGTTACTGTCGGCGTCATGCACATGATTAAACTGGCACACATGGTTGACGATAAAATCCATGCTCGTTCTACTGGTCCTTACTCGCTCGTTACGCAGCAGCCACTTGGCGGTAAAGCGCAGTTTGGTGGACAGCGCTTTGGTGAGATGGAAGTGTGGGCGCTGGAAGCCTATGGCGCCGCTTATACGCTGCAAGAAATTCTTACCGTGAAGTCGGACGATGTGGTAGGCCGTGTGAAGACATACGAATCCATTGTCAAAGGTGAGAATGTACCTGAGCCAGGCGTGCCTGAATCATTTAAGGTTCTTATCAAAGAACTGCAAAGTTTAGGTATGGACGTCAAAATCTTGACTGAAAACGAAGAAGAGATAGAGATGAAGGAAATCGACGACGAGGAAGATGCCTCGGGAGATAAGCTGAGTCTCAATCTGGAAGGCGCGGAAGTCGGAGTAGAATAGAGCGTAGATAGTCAATATCAGGACTTGGTTAAGGAGGGATGCTCCTTGTTGGACGTCAACAACTTCGAGTTTATGAAAATTGGGCTTGCTTCCCCAGACAAAATTCGTTCTTGGTCCCGCGGAGAAGTGAAGAAACCAGAAACGATCAACTACCGTACATTGAAACCGGAAAAGGAAGGGCTATTCTGCGAGAAAATTTTTGGCCCGACCAAAGACTGGGAATGTCATTGCGGTAAATATAAACGCGTTCGTTACAAAGGCGTTGTCTGCGATCGCTGCGGCGTTGAAGTAACGAGAGCCAAAGTGCGCCGTGAACGGATGGGACATATCGAACTGGCGGCGCCGGTATCCCACATTTGGTATTTTAAAGGGATTCCGAGCCGTATGGGGCTTGCACTTGATATGTCGCCGCGTTCTTTGGAAGAGATTATTTATTTTGCATCATATGTCGTGACGGATCCGGGTGAAACTCCCCTGGAGAAAAAGCAACTTCTGTCCGAAAAGGAATACCGCAGCTACCGTGAAAAATACGGCTACGGTTTCCAAGCCGGTATGGGCGCAGAAGCGGTTAAGAAGCTGTTGCAAGATCTCGACATCGATAAAGAACTTGAATTCTTGAAAGAGGAACTCCGCACGGCTCAAGGGCAACGTCGTAACCGGGCTATCAAACGCTTGGAAGTCATCGAAGCATTCAAGAGCTCCGGTAATGAACCGGAATGGATGATTCTCGACGTGCTTCCAGTTATTCCACCGGAGCTTCGTCCGATGGTGCAACTCGATGGTGGGCGTTTTGCTACCTCCGACTTGAACGATCTTTATCGCCGTGTTATTAACCGGAACAACCGTTTGAAACGGTTGCTTGACCTTGGCGCACCAGACATTATCGTGCAAAACGAAAAACGGATGCTTCAAGAAGCTGTTGACGCTTTGATCGATAACGGTCGTCGTGGCCGTCCGGTAACCGGTCCTGGGAATCGTCCTTTGAAATCCCTCAGCCATATGCTGAAAGGTAAACAAGGCCGTTTCCGTCAAAACCTGCTCGGTAAACGGGTTGACTATTCCGGTCGTTCCGTTATCGTCGTAGGGCCTTATTTGAAAATGTACCAATGCGGTTTGCCAAAAGAAATGGCATTGGAACTGTTCAAACCGTTCGTTATGAAAGAGCTTGTCAATAAAGGACTTGCTCATAACATTAAGAGTGCGAAGCGTAAAGTCGAACGCGTTAGTCCGGAAGTATGGGACGTGCTCGAAGAAGTTATTAAGGAGCATCCGGTTCTTTTGAACCGCGCACCTACGCTTCACCGTCTCGGGATTCAGGCGTTTGAACCGATCCTCGTAGAGGGTCGCGCTATTCGTCTTCATCCGCTCGTATGTACGGCTTATAACGCCGACTTTGACGGTGACCAAATGGCGGTTCACGTGCCGCTGTCTGCGGAAGCACAAGCAGAAGCACGCCTTCTGATGCTCGCAGCAGGTAACATTCTGAATCCGAAGGACGGCAAACCTGTCGTTACTCCTTCGCAGGATATGGTCCTCGGCTCCTACTATCTGACCATGGATAATAATGAAGCCAAAGGCGCCGGCATGATCCTGGCTTCAGTGAACGAAGCATTCTCTGCATATCAGCGTGGAACGGCTTCGCTGCATGCACGTGTAGCGATTCCTGCCAAAGCGCTCCATAAAACGAGCTTCACAGAAGCTCAACAGAACGCTATGTTGGTCACTACGGTGGGTAAAATTATCTTTAACGAGATTTTCCCGGCCAGTTTCCCGTATATTAACGAAGCGACTCGTACTAATTTGTTCAATGGCACACCTGATCATTACTTTATATATGAGAAGGGTGCTAACATTGCCGAACGAATCATGTCCGCGCCGCAAGCTAGTGGGGTAGGGAAAGAGTATCTCGGCGATATTATCGGCCGTTGTTTTGAAATCTACCATACAACGGAAACTTCGATCATATTGGATAGAATCAAACAAACCGGTTTCACTTATTCCACACGTGCCGGCGTAAGTATAGCAGTTGCGGACGTTATCGTACCGAAGGAAAAGCAAGACATCTTGCATGAATCCGACGAGAAAGTGCGCGTAGTTACGAACCAATATCGTCGTGGTCTGATTACGAACGAAGAACGTTATGACCGTGTTATCGAAATCTGGTCCAAATGTAAGGATCGAATTACCGAAGTGCTCATGAAATCGATGGACCGTTACAATTCCATTATGCTCATGGTTGACTCTAAAGCGCGCGGTAACAAATCGCAGATTACTCAGCTTGGCGGTATGCGGGGGCTGATGGCGAACCCGGCAGGGCGTATCATTGAATTGCCGATCAAATCGAACTTCCGTGAAGGCCTGACTGTCTTGGAATACTTCCTTTCGACGCACGGTGCACGGAAAGGTTTGGCCGATACCGCGCTGCGGACAGCGGACTCCGGTTACCTGACTCGTCGTCTTGTCGACGTTGCCCAGGACGTCATCGTTCGAGAAGAAGACTGCGGTACAGATAAAGGCTTTACCGTTAGCGTTATTCAAGACGGTAAGGAAGTTATTGAGGACCTGTATGATCGGATCGAAGGCCGCTACTGCTTTGAAACTTTGAAACATCCGCAAACCGGCGAGATCATCATTCACCGGAACGACCTTATCGATTCCGATAAGGCGCATGAAATTATCAATGCGGGCATCAAAAAACTACAAATTCGTTCCGTTCTCAGCTGCCGCGCCCGTCATGGCGTGTGCAAGAAGTGCTACGGCCGCAATTTGGCTACCGGCAAACATGTTGAGATCGGCGAAGCTGTCGGCATTATCGCCGCACAATCTATCGGTGAACCAGGGACTCAGCTCACAATGCGTACGTTCCACACCGGGGGCGTTGCGGGTGACGATATCACTCAAGGTTTGCCGCGTATTCAAGAGTTGTTTGAAGCTCGGAATCCGAAAGGTCAAGCGACGATCAGTGAAATTGACGGCGTAATCAAGGAAATTCGCGAAGCGAAGGACCGCCGTGAAATTGAAGTTCAAGGTGAGGCGGAAACTAAAGTTTACTCCGTCACATACGGTTCTCGTCTGCGCGTAAGCGAGGGCGACCAAATCGAAGCCGGTGACGAATTGACCGACGGTTCTATTGACCCTAAAGAAATTTTGCGCATCAAAGGGATTCGCGGTGTTCAAAACTATATTCTGCAGGAAGTTCAACGCGTTTACCGTAACCAAGGCGTTGAAATCAACGATAAGCACGTTGAGGTTATGATTCGTCAGATGCTTCGTAAGATCCGTATCGTTGATGCGGGAGATACGCCGCTCCTGCCAGGCTCCTTCGTAGACTTGTACGAATACGAAACCGCCAATAAGGAAGCAATTCTAACCGGTAAAGAACCGGCTGTTGCTAAACCGGTCCTTCTCGGGATTACGAAAGCGTCTCTGGAGACTGACTCCTTCTTGTCAGCTGCTTCCTTCCAGGAAACGACACGGGTGCTTACCGACGCTGCCATTAAAGGTAAAGTTGATAAGCTGCTCGGCCTGAAAGAGAATGTTATTATCGGTAAGCTGATTCCGGCAGGTACCGGGATGGGCCGTTACCGCAACATTCTACTAGAAGGTCCAGAGCAAGAAGAGACAACTGCTGAGAATCTAGAGCCGGTATCTGTAGAATAGTGAATCTCTGAAATTTGTCGGCGCTGACCCTAAGAACATACGTTTAAGGGGTGCGCCGGCTTTATTAATGACTCACGATTCGAAGATTCTAAAAATCTCTGAAATGCAGTCAATATTCTTCTTGACATTGCCTATATCAGAGTGCTACTATATCATAGTGCGTGAGTACGGATATACCCTGTACTTTGGAGGACGTTTATGATGTCTAATGATAAAGGACTGCGGGACGCACCGGTCAAGATCGGCACCAAGCAAACCATGAGAATGGTTGAATTGGGACGGGCCGAGGAAGTTTACGTAGCTGAGAATGCAGATCCGCGTCTTACATCAAAGATTGTCGCTTTATGCAACCAACATGCCGTCAAAGTCACTTATGTGGATACGATGGTCAATCTCGGGAAAGCTTGCGGGATTGAAGTGGGAGCAGCGATGGTTGCGATTGTAAAACCATAGTTGATTGAAACGTTTTTGCTGGAAGAGCAAAACTCTTCTGCAAAAACTTTTCCTTTGTTCTTTTATGAACCGCCTGGGTCTGTGGGCTTAATCGCAAGGTTTGTAAAGAAACATGAATTCTGAGGAAGGGGGTGGCAACAACATGCCAACTATTAACCAGTTAGTACGCAAAGGACGCCAAGATAAGGTGTACAAATCTAAATCGCCAGCGCTGCAAAGAGGTTTTAACGCTCTGAAACGTGAGGCTACTGATTTGAGCTCTCCGCAAAAACGCGGCGTTTGCACTCGTGTAGGTACAATGACTCCTAAGAAACCTAACTCCGCACTTCGTAAATATGCCCGTGTTCGTTTGACGAACCGCGTAGAGGTGACAGCTTACATTCCAGGGATCGGACATAACCTGCAAGAGCACAGCGTTGTGTTGATTCGTGGAGGCCGGGTCAAAGACCTTCCAGGGGTACGTTATCACATCGTACGTGGAGCTTTGGATACTGCAGGCGTTAACAATCGGATGCAAAGCCGTTCTAAATACGGTGCAAAACGTCCGAAAGCTAAAAAATCGTAAGATTACATCAAGAGACTTTTTTCAGAACCTTAAGATAGGTTTGAAATATTGCTGAAAGGGGGATAACTATGCCACGCAAAGGTCCAGTTACTAAAAGAGACGTATTGCCGGATCCAGTGTATAACAGCAAACTTGTTACTCGCTTGATCAACCGCATCATGCTTGACGGTAAACGTGGAGTTGCTCAAAGCATCCTTTACAATGCGTTCAACATCATTCAAGAGCGTACGGGTAATGACCCAATGGAAGTGTTTGAAGCAGCAATCAAGAACATCATGCCTGTACTGGAAGTTAAAGCTCGCCGTGTAGGTGGTGCTAACTACCAAGTGCCGATCGAAGTAAAACCAGAGAGACGTACATCCCTAGGATTACGTTGGCTCGTAAACTACTCCCGCAACCGCGGTGAGAAAACGATGGAAGAGCGTTTGGCTGCTGAAATCATCGATGCATCCAATAACACAGGCGCTTCCGTTAAGAAACGCGAAGATACGCACAAAATGGCTGAAGCGAACAAAGCGTTCGCACACTACCGTTGGTAGGATTTTCGCTCACAACCTAAAACTTTTATTTTGAAGGGAGACAGATTCATGGCAAGAGAGTTCTCCTTGAAAAATACACGTAACATCGGGATCATGGCGCATATTGACGCCGGTAAGACAACCACGACGGAACGGATCTTGTTCTATACAGGCCGTACGCACAAAATCGGTGAAGTTCACGAGGGTGCTGCGACAATGGACTGGATGGAGCAGGAACAAGAGCGCGGAATCACGATTACGTCCGCTGCGACAACCGCTCAATGGAAAGGTCACCGCGTTAATATCATCGATACCCCGGGACACGTCGACTTCACCGTTGAAGTCGAACGTTCCCTTCGTGTATTGGACGGGGCTGTAGGCGTATTCAGTGCGAAAGAAGGCGTTGAGCCTCAGTCCGAAACCGTTTGGAGACAAGCTGACCGCTATGGTGTTCCTCGGATCGCCTATGTCAACAAAATGGATATTATTGGTGCCGACTTCCTGAACGTTGTAAAAGACATGCGCGATCGTCTGCAAGCGAACGCAGTTGCGATTCAACTGCCAATCGGTGCAGAAAATGACTTTGTCGGGATTATCGACATCGTCGGTCAAAAAGCGTATATGTACAAAGACGATTTGGGTCAAGAAATTGATGAAGTGGAAATTCCAGCTGAATACGCTGCTAAAGTTGAAGAACTTCGCGCGGAATTGGTTGAGAAGGTCGCTGAGCTTGATGAAGAATTGACGATGAAATACCTCGAAGGCGAGGAAATCACCGTTGAAGAACTGAAAGATGCACTTCGTAAAGGCGTTTGTGAAGTAAAAATCTTCCCAGTTATCTGTGGTTCTTCTTATCGTAACAAAGGGGTTCAGCTCATGCTGGACGCTGTTATCGATTACTTGCCAGCTCCGATTGACGTACCGAGCATCCAAGGTCACTTGGAAGACGGTTCGGAAGTTGAACGCCACTCTTCGGACGAAGAGCCGTTCTCGGCGCTTGCATTTAAAATCATGACTGACCCTTATGTTGGTAAACTTACGTTCTTCCGCGTGTACTCCGGTGTATTGCAATCCGGCTCTTACGTGCTGAATGCAACGAAAGGCAAACGTGAACGGATCGGTCGTATCCTGCAAATGCACGCCAACCACCGCCAAGAAATCAGCGAAGTGTATGCTGGTGACATTGCATCGGCTGTTGGTTTGAAAGATACAGGTACGGGTGATACACTGTGTGATGAGAAGGCTCCGGTTATTCTGGAATCCATGAACTTCCCTGATCCGGTTATCGAAATTGCCGTAGAACCTAAGACAAAAGCCGACCAGGATAAAATGGGCGTTGCTCTTGGTAAACTGACAGAGGAAGACCCTACACTTCGTGCTCATACGAACGAAGAAACTGGTCAAACAATCCTTGCTGGTATGGGTGAGCTTCACCTGGATATCATCATCGATCGGATGCGCCGTGAATTCAAAGTTGAGACTAATGTAGGTAAACCTCAAGTTGCTTATCGTGAAACGTTCAAAGTGCCTGCACGCGTCGAAGGTAAATTCGTTCGTCAGTCTGGTGGTCGTGGTCAATACGGTCACGTATGGGTTGAATTCGAACCTCTCGAACCGGGTACTGGTAACCAATTCGAAAGCAAAATCGTCGGTGGTTCCGTTCCTAGAGAATATATTGGACCTGCTCAACAAGGTATCGAGGAATCAATGCAGAACGGTGTTCTTGCTGGCTTCCCGGTTGTTGACGTCAAAGCAACAATCGTTGACGGTTCCTACCATGATGTCGATTCCAGTGAAATGGCGTTTAAGATTGCGGGTTCCATGGCACTTAAAGCAGCCAAGGAGAAATGTAGTCCAGTTCTCCTCGAGCCGATTATGAAGGTTGAAGTTACGGTACCTGAAGAGTACATGGGTGATGTTATGGGTATGCTGAATTCCCGTCGCGGACGCATCGAGGGTATGGACTCTCGTGCTGGCGCACAAATCATCCGTGCTAAGGTACCTCTTTCCGAAATGTTCGGGTACTCTACAACGCTTCGTTCCGGTACGCAAGGACGCGGTGTCTTCTCGATGGAACTTTCTCATTACGAAGAAGTTCCGAAGACTATCGCCGAAGAAATCGTTTCCAAGCACAAAGGCGGAAGCGGAGAATAATTTCATGTACTTACTGATCGGAAGATTCATTCTTCCGGTCGGTCAAACATAACAATTCATATTTTAAGGAGGAACTGTTTAAAATGGCAAAGGCTAAATACGAACGTACAAAACCGCATGTTAACATCGGTACAATTGGTCACGTCGACCATGGTAAAACAACTCTGACTGCAGCCATCACGACTGTATTGTCTAAAAAATATGGCGGTGCTGCTGTAGCATTCGACCAAATTGACAAAGCTCCAGAAGAACGCGAACGCGGTATCACAATTTCGACGGCACACGTTGAATACGAAACTCCTAACCGCCACTACGCACACGTTGACTGCCCAGGGCACGCCGACTATGTTAAAAACATGATCACCGGCGCAGCTCAAATGGACGGCGCTATCCTGGTTGTATCCGCAGCTGACGGCCCAATGCCGCAAACTCGCGAACACATCCTGTTGTCCCGTAACGTAGGCGTTCCTTACATCGTTGTATTCTTGAACAAATGCGACATGGTTGAAGACGAAGAACTCTTGGAATTGGTTGAAATGGAAGTTCGCGACCTGCTCAACGAATATGAATTCCCAGGCGACGACACTCCAATCGTCCGCGGTTCTGCTCGTGAAGCTCTTCAAAACCCTGACGGCCCTTGGGCTGAAAAAATCGTTGAAATGTTCGAAGTTATCGACGAATACATTCCGCTTCCAGAACGTCCTATCGACAAACCATTCTTGATGCCAGTCGAAGACGTATTCTCCATCACTGGTCGTGGTACTGTTGCAACTGGCCGTGTAGAACGTGGTACAGTTAAAGTCGGCGACGAAGTTGAAATCGTGGGTATCCACGAAGACACTAAGAAATCCGTTGTTACCGGCGTTGAAATGTTCCGTAAATTGCTCGATTCCGCACAAGCGGGCGACAACATCGGCGCATTGCTCCGCGGTGTTGACCGTAAAGAAATCGAACGTGGTCAAGTATTGTCTAAACCAGCTACCGTTCATCCGCATACTAACTTTACCGCTCAAGTATACGTATTGACGAAAGAAGAAGGTGGACGTCATAAACCTTTCTTCACTGGCTACCGTCCACAATTCTATTTCCGTACAACTGACGTAACTGGTGTTATCCACCTGCCAGAAGGTACTGAAATGGTTATGCCTGGCGACAACATCGAAGTAACTGTTGACCTGATCGCTCCGATCGCTATCGAAGAAGGAACTCGTTTCTCTATTCGTGAAGGCGGCCGTACAGTTGGATCCGGCGCTGTTGTTAAGATCAACAAATAATTTGGCTTAACCGCCAATAGAAAGAGCTGTTCCCTGTTTCGTACGGGGACAGCTCTTTTTTTGTTTGAATGGAAGAAAATAATCTTCAAAACAGAAACGGAATATGGATAAAAACACCGTAATACGCTATATTGATAGTCAGATGAGCAGAAAAAGAATAATGGTTTATGAGATATGTTGAAAGCGCTTAAAATTGATTAAGTGAATGGGGGCATGCCGATGTTTAGAAAGCACCGACTCTTTCAAAATATGACTTTTCAGACAAGAATGTTGACAGCCACCTTGTTTTTAAGTCTATTTCCCGCCCCGCTGCTGGGAATCGTATCCTCCTATTTACTAA
Source organism: Paenibacillus puldeungensis (assembly GCF_042678945.1). Classification (NCBI taxonomy): domain Bacteria; kingdom Bacillati; phylum Bacillota; class Bacilli; order Caryophanales; family Paenibacillaceae; genus Paenibacillus; species Paenibacillus puldeungensis. The sequence continues at coordinate 39,611 of NZ_JBHTLM010000022.1, forward strand.
TCGTTAGTGTGCAAGCTGAAGTGGATAAGAACCACCAGATGATTCTCAAGCAGATCGAATATCAGCTGAATGCTTTTTTGTCTGAGCTAAAAGTCTCCTCGCTACAAATATCTGAAGATTTGATTGTGCGTGAATCTTTTATAAAAGGGATTTCTCGCGAACAATTTCAAACGACGATGAGTATGATCGATACGGTTAAAAAGTATCGAAGCGTGGCCCGAATTCCCTTTAGCGTCACGCTTCTCTATCCACAGCACAACCAGGTGTACTCCACGCTTAACGGACCATCATCGCTGAGGACTCTCTATTACCCATCAATTGTTAAGGCAGTTAGTCCCCAATATACTGGGATAACTGTCATCACACCCAACATGTATCCCAACCAGAAAAATCTGCTTATCATTAAGCCTGTTTCTGTAGAAAACCCCATTGACGGAATAGTCGTGTTACAAGTGGATATTACAAAATTTTATGAATACCTTAATCAGGTTGACATCGGTTCAACGGGAGTGTTCGTAATAGACGGTCAAGGGCGAATCGTACTCAGTCCGCATTCGGAAGACATTGGTACAAGGATTTCGAGCACTTCCGTCTTATACCCGTATTGGAGTAATCTCGACGCCATATCCGGTTCATCGCATTTGGATAACGAGGATTACAGTGTGACTACCTTCAAGTCGGTTACTAACTCATGGACTTATCTGGCGGTGACACCGAGCAAGGAGTTGAAATTGAAGGCAGAGCAAATAAAGCGATGGACCTGGTCGATTGTAGCTGCAGTCGTCTTTTTATGGGGCGGTGTAGTCTATATCAGCTACCGAAAAATGTACTCCCCGATACGGCGCATATCTTTGAAGCTTCCTGTGCCTCCTGACAAGGGAGCGGACAGTATTACGGCGATCGATTCCTTTATGAGTGCCATGTCTGAAACGAACGAACGGCTGACCAGCAGGCTGTTTGAACAACAGCCTCTAGTGCAGAACAGTGTGATCCTCCAGTTGCTTAATGGAAATCTCACTGAGTCGGAACTTCTGGAACGGATGAGGCAGGTGGATCTAACAATCCATGGGAAGTGGTATTATATCGGTATCGTCGAGGTCGATGCGCTGCATGAGTTTATGCAGATGTATTGGCATGAGGATCGTACATCCATGATGATTGAGCTTTCAACGATAATTTGGAAGGTATGCAGCGAAAGCTATACATGCTTGACCGTGAACCCCCAACCTGGCCAGATTGTATTTTTAGCATTATCGAGTAGAGCTGATGTGGACAGTAACGAACAAATCAGAAAACTTGGTGCGGAAATTCGTGAGAAAACGCGTGATCAGTTCAAGTTCACCGCTACGGTAGCTATTGCTTCGGCTGTTTGCGGTCTGCAAGAGATTCCCCATAGCTATCAAAAGGCTCAGAATTTGATGAACTACCGATATTTGCTCGGCTCAGATGTGACCATAACCTGCGATGATGTGGAGCAATCTGAAAAGATACAGCCTGAAGACCGAATCACGGCAAAATGGTACAAACGCATTTTGAGCAGTGTTTCGGAGGGAGACATCACTTTGGCTGAAAATCAATTTAAAGAGATGTTGGAAACGCTCCCCAAACATCTTCCGGATTTTCGAATGATTCAAGGCATGCTGACCTATTTTCTCGAAGAAGTGGATCAGTTGATGGTGGAAGTGCAGGGCCATACCTTGCAGGAATTGATCGGATTTAATCCATATACAGAACTGTATGAACAGAATACACTCTGCCTTGCACAGGGGTGGTTCAACAATACCTTTTTCCCTGCAGTGAAACAACATCTGGATAGTCTGTCGAAGGATAAAGGTCATCAAATCGCTGAGGCAACCATGAAATATATCCATGAGCATTTTGATCAGGATTTTTCACTGCAACAAATAGCGGGGGAGCTCGGTGTTTCCTCTTCGCAACTCAGCCGTTTCTTCAAACAGACGATGAATGTGAACTTCGTCGATTATGTTCTTTACTACCGCATTTCCAAAGCAAAGGAGTGGCTAGTGTACTCAGATATGTCGATCAAAGAAATTGCAGACAGGCTGAGGTATACCACGACCCAAAATTTCACCCGTGTATTCAAACAGATCACAGGGGTGCCTCCGGGCAAATATAGGAGCGACTTCCGGCTGGACGCACGAAGGGCTGGAGGCAGGGAGAATGAGGCTGCGCGTTGAACTGCGTGGCCTTATCTTTTTTTGCAAAGGTGTTTCTTCATATGCAACCAGACCGAGTCAAAAATAGAAACTATACCTTAAAAAGCCCATGACGGTATAGTCGACTTAAACCAAGGTGAGGGGAGGGTCAAAAAGTTGGCAAAGTCGGGGAAAACGGCTGTCTACCCTGTCTCGATCAGGACACTCGGCAGAGATATTTTAAGAAACAGATACATCTATTTGATTTTATTGCCCGGCTTACTTTATTACGGTTTGTTTTGTTATGCCCCTATGTACGGCATTCAACTGGCATTCAAAGACTTCAGGGCGAGCGAGGGGATCTGGGGCAGCCCTTTCGTCGGACTTCAGCATTATGAGTACATTTTTAAGGACCAGGAATTTTGGAGGGCGTTCAAAAATACGATCGTCATTAGCTTCAGCCGCTTGTTGTTCCAGTTCCCGGTGCCGATCGTGCTGGCACTGCTGCTCAACGAACTGAGAGAGGGAAGATATAAGAAAACACTGCAGACGATTTTTACCTTCCCTAATTTTTTGTCATGGGTCATCGTTTCCGGAATGATCGTGAGCATTTTTGGTACGGACGGAGCAGTCAATCATATCCTTGGCTTGTTCGGCATCGAAGAGCAGATGTTTTTGGCCAATCAGGATATGTTCCGACCGCTGCTATACATTTCGGATATTTGGAAAAGCTCAGGCTGGACGGCCATCATCTACCTCGCTTCGATTGCCTCGATCAGTCCCGATCTGTACGAAGCTGCATATATGGACGGGGCGAATCGGTTTCAGAGGATGATCTATATCACGTGGCCGGGTATTCGATCCGCTGTAGTGTTGATGTTGCTTCTGTCGGTGGGGAATACGATGAATGCCGGTTTCGATCAGATCTTTAATATGTACAATCCGGCCGTTTTGCCTGTCAGCGACATTCTTGATACTTATATATACCGTATTACTTTCCAGACTTCCGGGGACTTCGGTTTTAGTACTGCTGTTGGTTTGTTTAAGGCACTCATTAACTTTGCGCTATTGATGATGTTCGATCGGCTGGCCAAAGCGATCGGCGAGCGTGGGATTTTCTAATGAAAGGAGCGCTAGAACTATGGCGAAGGTACAAAGGCCGGACGGGCAAACGAGAAAACTGAACTGGTTCTACCTCGTAAATGCAGCGGTACTTGGCCTCGCTGCCGTTACGATTCTCTATCCCTTCTACAACGCGGTATTGATCTCGCTTGTGTCGCAAAAGGAGTATATGACTACACCGTTTATGCTGTTTCCGAAAAATATAACATTCGACGCTTACACCTATATCTTCAGCAGTTCTCGAATAGGTCATGGCTATATGAATACGCTGCTCATTCTACTGATCGGTGTTCCATACAATATGCTGACGACTGCATTAACCGCTTACGCGTTGTCACGCGAACGATTTCCGGGTAAGCGAATCATCACTGCATTGGTAGTATTTACTATGTATTTCAGCGGGGGATTGATTCCGTTTTATTTGCTGGTGAGGGATCTCGGAATGATGAATCATCTGGTCTCCGTTATTCTCGTTTACGGAGCCAACACTTTCTATCTTCTGCTGATGCGGACCTATTTTGCGGAAATTCCTGCTGCGCTGGAGGAATCTGCGAAGATCGATGGCGCGAACGATCTCGTTATTTTGGTGCGGATTATGCTTCCCCTAGCACTACCGATCGTGGCGACCGTCACGCTGTTCTTTTCAGTCGATCGCTGGAACGAATGGTTCAACGCAATGCTGTTTCTCCGCGAAGGACAGAAATGGCCACTGCAGTTGGTGCTCCGAAGCATCGTCATGTCCACGATCGATGATATTGGCAGTCGTAACGTATCGATTCGAAAGACGGTATTCGAAGACGGTGTGAAGATGGCAGCTGTGTTCATCACAATGGCTCCGATCATGTTCACTTACCCGTTCCTGCAAAAATATTTCATGAAAGGGATTTTGGTCGGATCTGTAAAATCATGAACGAAAAAGGAGGAAAACAAACGTGAAATTTTCGGAAAAATGGGTCATTCGCTTCAGCATCATCGTTGTGCTCTTTTCTGGACTAGCCGGATGCTCATCCGGCAATTCAAAGGATGCTTCATCCGCTCCACCGAATGAAGCAACGAATGGTCCCGCGTCCACCGATACGGCCGAAAGCAAGCGCTTTGAAAACAGAGTTACGTTTTCCGCCACATCCTTGGACCTTAGTGACGACGGTAATTACATGGACGATGCCATCTATAAAGGTTTCGACGAGAAATTTAATTTCGAATACAAGCTGATTCCGCTGAGTTGGGATAACTGGGTGGAGCGGGATCGTATCTGGATCAATTCCGGAGATATGCCGGACATGATGTTCTGGAATTTCGATTTTAAGGACTATATGAATTATTCGAAACAGGGGTTAATAAAGCCGTTACCGAAAGACTATGAACAAAAATATCCGAATCTGGCAAAAGCTTTATCAAAAACGGGGCTTGCCGATTACCTGAAGTCGCTTGATCCCGATGGTCGGCTCTATATGGTTCCTAACGTGATCTACTACACGCCGGTAACGGAGACGACCGACCTCGTTCTGGACGCTAAAGTTTTATACTATCGAAAAGATTGGGCTACCAAATTGGGTATCCAAATCGGTGACACTATTACTGCCGAGCAGTTGGCCGAGTTAGGGAAAGCATTCGTCGCTCAGGATCCGGGCGGAAACGGCGCAGGGCGGACCATCGGCATTTCCTCCCAGCCATATCAGTTGTACAGTGCCTTCATTCAAACACACAATTCGTTTTACAACCAGTTCTATAAAGCAGCTGACGGCAAATATATTTGGGGAGGGATGGAAGATTCTACGCTGGATGGGATCAAGAGCTTTTCCAACTACTTCAAGCAAGGCTTTATCGATAAAGATTATTACACATTCAAAGGCAAAGAGCATTACGACAAATTCGATACCGGGATCAGCGGTATGTTCATTGACGGGGCTTCGGCCGCAAACGTCAATGAAAGATATCAGGCGTTTGCCAAAGCCAATCCCGGGATTAACCCGGAAGAAGCAATCGGTCTAGCTACGGTTGTTGGCCCTGATGGTAAATTCCATGGTCAACAAAATATTCTGAACTATTGGGCCGGTGAGGTGTTTAGTCCCAAGCTGGATGACGAAACGTTCGACCGGATTCTATCCATTTTAGACTATATCGCCACACCGGAAGGACAGCGGCTTATTTTCGCGGGAGTGGAGGGAAAGGATTACAAGATGGAAGGAGACAAACTGGTGATTACCCGGGAAAAAGACGAACAGGGCAACTTCAAATATATGGGTGACATGTATCCTTCCTATTACTTCTTCTATACAAAGGTCGTCTTGCCGGATGATTGGTCGGCTCAAGATCCTTCCTTACCCGAGAGCATACGGAATACCGCTGTCAACATGTTTCGGGTTAAGGAGAAAATCACGAATCTGGTTCCACCGGATTATGATGTCATGTTCCTGTCCGCACCGAATAAAGAGCGATTTAACGTTGTAATCGACGATTCTATTACCCAGATAATTCTTGAGAACAAAGATATCGAGACAGCCTGGAGCGATTGGAAGAAGTCGGTCGAACCAAAGGTGAAAGTCGTACTAGGTGAAATTAATGGTGCACTTTCCAAATAACCGGAGAGGTTGTGAATAATCATGTTGCCATCCTATGGAGTATTGCGTGGCCTGCTGCAAAGCGTCATCAGAACGAAGGAACAGCAGGGCCATGATGTAATGGGGTTACAGGAAAAACTTACTCAGCTTCCTGACAGCTATGATGCGATGAATGGGTTTGCGCTACAGCTTTCAGGGCTTCCCTTTCGTGAGGATTGGCCCTACGTTGAACCAAGCGGCCTAGACGAGATTCGTACGGAGTCCGATCCTTCAAGACCCCATGAGATTGGCTCGCTTACAAATGAAGAGAAGGCATCTCGTGCCGAGACCGCCTTCCTGTCCTCCTTGTGCGGCTGTATCCTCGGTAAACCGATCGAAGAATATCCGTTTGCCTCGCTGGATGATGTGCGCAAGGCACTGGAACAAACGGGGGAATGGCCACTGGACGACTACATTTCCGAAAAAATGCTTGATGTTTACGGCAGGCGCAATATTTCTTGGACCGAAACCGTTCGTGGTCGAATCTCCTATGTGGCACCGGACGATGACATTACGTATACGATCATGGGCATGCTGCTTCTCGAGAAACATGGCATTGCGTTTACCCAGGACGACATTCGTAAGCTGTGGCTTGACTATTTGCCGATTCAACAAACCTGGGGGCCGGAACGGAACATGCTGCTTAAGGCGGGGCTCGAATCGCTGCTCCCACAGGAGAGTAACGATGTCAGCGCATGGCCAGAGTTCCTGAATCCCGGAGAAGAGCTGTGCGGCGCGCTAATCCGCGCAGATGCCTACGGCTACGCCTGCCTAGGCAAGCCGGAGCTCGCTGCAGAGCTGGCATGGCGTGATGCGAGCTGGACGCATCGCCGCACGGGCATCTATGGCACGATGTTCGTGGCAGCGGCCATCGCCGCTGCACCTGTGACGCAGGATCGTCTCGGTATATTCGAGATCGCGCTTAAGTTTGTACCGCAGCGGAGTCGTTTTTACAAGATCGTCGCTGATTCGCTAGAGGAGATCAGCAGGGCGGCCGATTGGATCGACGGATACTACCGGATCCATCACAAGTACAAGGAATACGCTGCCTGTTGCGTGTATCAGGAGGTGGGGACACTGATTAACACGCTCCGATTCGCGGAGAGCATCGGGGACGGCATCTGCAAGCAGGTTAGCCAGGGCAATGACACGGATAGCTTTGGGGCAACCTCCGGTTCCATTTTGGGCGCGTACTTTGGACCGGATTACCTGGAGCCGCGCTGGCTGGAGCCGTTTGGCGACAAGATTATTACAAGTATGGGCACCTTTACAGAAGGTTCAATCACAAGGCTGGCCAAGCGCATGGCGGCGTTACCGTCCCTCATTTCAGACAGTGCAAATCCTGTAGACGCAAGGTGCTGAGGAAGGCAAATTGACGATGTTACCCTAGTGGGAATGAAAGAGGGAGATGATTTTAATGAAGAGATTAATGAAAAAGTCACTGTTTCTGTCTATGGCATTAGTTCTTATCTTGCTTAGTTTAGGCAATATTTCATATGCTGAAGATTTTAAAAAGAATGATTGGCCGATTGCGAAAGGCACGTTTATCCAAAAAGAGCTCGTGAGGACGTGGGATGACGCCAAATGGCAAAGTGAGTTTAGGTATTTGAAGGAAGCGGGAATGCGTTATATTATACTTGCCCCGACGGCGTATAGTGCAAATGGTGGTCCAACAAGAACGATTTATCCCTCTGATCATTTCACCATGGAAGAGGGTTATCCAGATTTGGTCGATAATATTCTCCGTAACGCGCAGCAGGCTGGGTTCAAGGTGTTTCTGGGACTGAATTTCGACGGGGACTGGTGGAGCAAATCTGCTAGAGATCCAAAGTGGCTTAACTCCAAGATGGAAGAGGGAAATATAATCGCTGATGAGCTGTATAAGAAGTATCACAGCAAGTATAAGAATACATTTTACGGCTGGTATTGGGTCTGGGAAGTCGACAACTTGAACTTTCAGAAAATAGAAGAACAAAAGACGCTCGCAGAAGCCATCAACATCAATTTGCGGTATGTAAAGCAACTGAATAAAAAAATGCCCTTTATGCTGTGTCCCTTCATGAATTCCGCTGTCGGTGAACCTGAAGCGTACAAACAGATGTGGATGAACGTATTTAAGACGGCAGACTTCCGTAAAGGCGATATCTTTGCTCCGCAGGATAGCGTAGGTGCCGGAGGCTTGAACATGGACAATTTCAGAGAATGGTTTCAGGTGCTGCGGGAAGCCGTTGACACGGAGAAAGGTTTACAATTCTGGTCCGATGCCGAGACGTTCGATCATAGTGATTGGTCAAGCGCGCCGCTGAACCGGTTTGTGGAACAACTGGAGGGTGTGGAGCCCTACGTCGACAATATTATCTCCTTTGCTTACAGTCATTATTACAGCCCAAATGTCGGGAAGAATGTTTACCATCAGACCTATGTGGATTACGTAAAAAACGGCGTATTGGAAACGGTGCCGCCATCAACGCCTGATGATCTGATGGCCGAATCGGACTATGCGGCAGCAGTACAGCTGCGGTGGGCTCCGTCACTAGATAACATAGGCGTAATCGGCTATAAAGTGTACCGAAACGATGTTTCGCTCACTTCCAAGCTAATTCAGCCGCAAGCCTACGTGGACAGAACAGCGGAGCCAGAAACGGAATACACTTATGAGGTCAGTGCTGTAGATGCAGCCGGTAATGAATCGGAACGGAGTGCTGCCAAAGTGGTAATGACACCGCCGCTACAGGAAAACTTGGCTAAGGGCAAACCCTATACAGTGAGTGAGCCTGCCCATGACAATTACTCGGATTTGTTAGGTGTGGAACTGACAGACGGAAATCGGGCGATTGCTACTTATGCAGATGTAGCCTGGCAAGGCAGAAATTTAAACAAACCTTACTCCATGACTGTGGATCTAGGAAAGAGCGAGAATATCATAGGAGTCAGTGCGGGTTTCCTGCAGGAGTTACCGGTTGGCATCGTTTTACCGAGAACGGTTGTTTACTATATCTCTGAGGATAACCTGAACTTTCAGAAGATTGGTGTAACAGCAAAACCGGAAGGTATTACAGAAGATACGCAGACTGTCGAATACAAAACAGCGGGCCTATCGAACATTACAGGACGCTATGTCAAGATTGAGATCGACGCTGCAGGAGCCTGGAGTTTTATCGATGAATTGGAAGTGAGATGATCATCCTCTAAGTAGATGTATCCAGTCCGAAATCGCCGTATCCGTACAGGATTCGGCGATTTTATTTTTTTAAAAGTAGTGCTTGCATTACGCCTATCTTTTCTATATAATAGTGAATGTTGTTCTGTGACGTTGCGATGATGTGAGAGGTTACTGACACACCCGGCCCCTTTGCCATGGGAGAGTGGTCAGAAAATTTTCACGGAGTATGTCCGATACTAAATTGGGCGATAGAAGGAGGGACTAAAATGGCAAAGCAAAAAATTCGTATTCGTTTGAAAGCTTACGACCACAGAATTCTTGATCAATCCGCAGAGAAAATCGTTGAAACAGCAAAACGTTCGGGTGCTGGCGTATCCGGGCCGATTCCGTTGCCAACTGAGAAACAAGTTATTACTATTCTCCGCGCGGTACACAAGTACAAGGATTCCCGGGAACAATTCGAAATGCGGACGCACAAACGTCTGATCGACATTGTTAACCCGACTCCACAAACTGTGGATGCCTTGATGCGCTTGGACCTGCCGTCCGGTGTAGATATCGAAATTAAATTGTAATACCTACTATTGTAAGGTAACCAGGAAAGGAAAAGAGGTGTCAACATGAAAGGTATCTTAGGGAAGAAACTCGGAATGACTCAAGTGTTTACTCCGGAAGGAAACGTAGTTCCTGTAACGGTCATTGAGGCTGGCGGAAACGTTGTTCTTCAAAAGAAAGATCTGGAGAACGATGGTTATGAAGCGATCCAAATCGGTTACTCCGATAAGAAGGAAGTTAGAGCTAACAAGCCAGAAGTTGGGCATGCGAAGAAAGCAGGCGCAACGCCTAAGCGCTACGTTCGCGAAATTCGCGGTGTTGATTTGGCAGGATACGAAGTTGGCCAAGAGGTCAAAGTTGATGTTTTTGCTGAAGGCGAATTTGTTGACGTAACAGGTATTTCAAAAGGTAAAGGATTCCAAGGTGTTATCAAACGTTGGGGACAAAGCCGCGGTCCTATGGCTCACGGTTCCCGTTACCATCGCAGACCAGGTTCCATGGGCTCCATCCAAGCGAACCGTGTACCTAAAGGTAAACACCTTCCAGGACATATGGGCAGCGAAACTGTAACGATCCAAAACCTTGAAGTTGTGCGTGTAGATACAGAACGTAATGTTCTGCTCGTTAAAGGCTCGATTCCGGGTCCTAAAAACAGCTTCGTTAAAATCCAACAAACTATTAAGAAATAATTGTTTATAGAAAGGAGGAACAATAAATGCCAAAAGTAGCACTTTTCAATATTAGCGGTAGCCAAGTGGGCGAAGTGGAATTGAACGATGCGGTATTCGGAATTGAACCGAACGTTCACGTGCTTCATGAAGCGGTTGTTATGCAACGTGCTTCCCTGCGTTTTGGTACCCATAAAGTTAAAGGACGCTCCGAAGTTCGCGGCGGCGGCCGTAAACCTTGGAAGCAAAAAGGTACAGGTCGTGCTCGTCAAGGCTCCATTCGCGCACCGCAATGGGTAGGCGGCGGTACTGTGTTTGGACCGACTCCTCGCAGTTATTCGTACAAACTGCCGAAGAAAGTTCGCCGTTTGGCGATCAAATCGGCACTGTCTTCAAAAGTGATCGACAAGGACATTATCGTACTTGACGCACTGACGATGAATGCTCCTAAAACGAAAGAATTCGCAGCAATTTTGAACAATCTGAAAGTAGAACGCAAAGCTTTGGTTGTAGCTCCTAGTTATGATGATAACTTAGCGCTTTCTGCTCGTAACATCCCAGGTGTAAAATTTGTTGCAGCTGACGGCATTAATGTTCTTGACGTGCTCTCGCACGACAAACTGATCATTACGAAAGAAGCAGTTCAGAAGGTAGAGGAGGTGCTCGCGTAATGAAAGATCCTCGTGATATTATTAAACGCCCGGTGATTACGGAACGTACGGCTGAATACATGAACGACTTGAAATATGTATTTGAAGTTGATATTCGCGCCAACAAAACCGAAATCAAGAAAGCTGTAGAAGCGATCTTTGGTGTTAAAGTAAGCAACGTAAACACTCTGCGCGTTCCTGCGAAGCCAAAACGTTACGGACGCCACTTCGGATATACTGCCGAATGGAAAAAAGCGTTCGTTACATTGACGGCTGACAGCAAACCGCTTGAATTTTTTGAATCGGTATAAAAATCGGTAAAGTAAGGAGGGAAATCTAGTGCCAATCAAAAAGTATAAACCGACATCCCCGGCTAGACGCGGAATGAGCGTGTCGACTTTCGAAGAAATTACGACAGATACGCCGGAGAAATCTTTGCTTGCGCCGCTGAGCAAAACGGCTGGCCGCAACAACCAAGGTAAAATTACCGTTCGTCACCATGGCGGCGGACATAAACGCAAATACCGCATTATCGACTTCAAACGGAACAAAGATGGAATTCCAGGCCGCGTTGCTACGATCGAATACGATCCAAACCGGACTTCGAACATCGCTTTGATCCATTACGCCGATGGCGAAAAACGTTACATCATCGCGCCTAAAGGTTTGAAAGTAGGCGACACGATTGAATCCGGAGTTGGTTCCGATATCAAAATCGGTAACGCTATGCCGCTGGAAAACATTCCGGTTGGTACCGTGATTCATAACATTGAGCTGAAACCTGGCAAAGGCGGACAATTGGTTCGCGCAGCTGGTACGGAAGCACAATTGCTTGGTAAAGAGGACAAATACGTAACAATCCGTCTTTCTTCCGGTGAAGTTCGTAAAGTCCTGAAAGTGTGCCGCGCTACGATCGGTTCCGTAGGTAACGGTGACCACGAACTCGTTAAAATCGGTAAAGCAGGCCGCAGTCGCTGGCTCGGACAACGTCCGGAAGTGCGCGGTGTTGTTATGAACCCGAACGATCACCCACATGGTGGTGGTGAAGGTCGCGCTCCGATCGGCCGCAAATCGCCGTTGTCTCCTTGGGGCAAACCAACCCTTGGTTACAAAACGCGTAAAAAAGGCAAAGCTTCTGATAAATATATTGTTCGCCGCCGTACGAAGTAATCCGCATCTTGCGGATCACTTCCCGGCCTGTGGATAAGAAGACGAACCAAGCAGTGTAATGAAGGGAGGATAATTGAATGAGTCGCAGTCTGAAAAAGGGACCTTTTATCGATGGTTACCTGTTGAAGAAAGTGGAGGAAGCGAGTGCTTCGAACAAGAAAGTCGTGATCAAAACTTGGTCCCGTCGCTCCACAATCTTCCCGCAATTCATTGGTCATACGTTTGGTGTATATGACGGCCGCAAGCATGTTCCGGTATATGTTACTGAGGATATGGTGGGACATAAATTGGGCGAATTTGCACCAACCCGTACCTACAAAGGTCATACGGATGACGATAAGAAAACGAAACGTTAATTTTGATAAGTTCTTCGTTTGAGAGGAGGTAATACACATGGAAGCTAAAGCACATGCAAGATCTATTCGTATTGCTCCCCGGAAAGCTCAGCTTGTTGTTGATCTGATCCGCGGCAAGCAAGTCGGTGATGCAATTGCGATTCTCCGCCATACTCCAAAGGCGGCTTCCCCGATCGTGGAGAAGCTTTTGAACTCGGCGATTGCCAATGCTGAGCATAACTATTCTATGGATGTTAATAAATTGGTTGTTACGCAAGCTTACGTAAACCAAGGTCCGACAATGAAGCGTTTCCGTCCACGTGCTATGGGACGTGCTAGCCGGATCAATAAACGCACTAGCCACATTACTTTGGTGGTATCCGAAAAATAAGGAGGGAAAACGTGTGGGCCAAAAGGTAAATCCGGTCGGATTACGAGTAGGGATTATCCGTGATTGGGAATCCAAATGGTACGCAGGCAAAGATTTTGGTGATCTCTTGCTGGAAGACGTAAAAATTCGTGAACACCTGAAAAATAAACTGAAAGACTCCGCGGTATCTCGCATTGAAATTGAGAGAGCGGCAAATCGTGTGAACGTAACGATCCACACAGCCAAACCGGGTATGGTTATCGGTAAAGGCGGTTCGGAAGTGGAAAACCTGCGCGGTGAAATTACTAAAATCGCAGGTGGCAAAAAGGTTCACATCAATATTTCTGAAATCAAACACCCTGATCTTGACGCGATTCTGGTCGCTGAAAGCATCGCACAACAACTGGAACGTCGTGTTTCTTTCCGTCGTGCGCTGAAACAAGCGATTCAAAGAACGATGCGTTCGGGAGCGAAAGGGATTAAAACAGCAGTCAGCGGTCGTCTCGGCGGTGCTGAAATTGCTCGTACAGAGGGCTACAGCGAAGGAACTGTTCCACTTCATACGCTCCGCGCCGACATTGATTACGGTACGGCAGAAGCGCATACAACTTATGGCCGCATCGGCGTAAAAGTATGGATCTATCGTGGAGAGGTTCTTCCTACGGCTAAGAAACAACAAGCTGCTCAGGAAGGAGGCAACTAATCATGTTGGTACCAAAACGTGTAAAACACCGCAAGCAACAACGCGGTAATATGAGAGGCCAAGCAAAAGGCGGAACCGAATTGAACTTCGGCGAATTCGGCTTGCAAGCTCTTGAGCCAACTTGGATTACGAACCGTCAAATCGAAGCAGCGCGTATTGCAATGACGCGTTACATCAAACGTGGCGGTAAAGTATGGATTAAAATTTTCCCTGACAAGCCGATTACTCAAAAGCCTCTTGAGGTCCGGATGGGTAGCGGTAAAGGTAACGTAGAAAAATGGGTCGCAGTTGTGAAACCAGGCAAAATCATGTTTGAGCTTGCCGGTGTATCGGAGGAAGTTGCACGTGAAGCTATGCGTCTTGCCGCCCACAAACTGCCGATCAAAACGAAGTTTGTGAAACGTGAAGAATTGGGTGGTGAAGCAAATGAAAGCTAATGAACTTCGCAACTTAACCACTGCAGAAATCGAACAAAAAATCGCAGGATTTAAAGAGGAACTCTTTAACCTTCGTTTTCAGTTGGCTACTGGCCAACTCGATAATCCGACTCGGATCCGTGATGTGCGTAAGGAAATAGCTCGTGCTAAAACCGTATTACGTGAAAGAGAACTTGGGATCATTAGTTAAGAAGAGCGCTCTAGCGTAAGCGAAGCGTCTAAGTCCAGGAAGGAGGCTAACCATGAGCGAACGTAATAACCGTAAAGTGCAAATTGGTAAAGTCGTCAGCGACAAGATGGACAAAACGATTGTTGTTGCTGTAGAAACCTACAAAAAGCATAATTTGTACCATAAGCGCATTAAATACACGAAGAAATTTAAAGCGCATGATGAAAACAATACCGCGAAAATCGGTGATATCGTAAAGATCGTCGAAACTCGCCCGCTGTCTAAAGACAAACGTTGGAGACTCGTTGAAGTCGTTGAAGAAGCGGTTATTATCTGATCGAAAGTAGCTTAGGCTGAAAGGAGGAAATATCGATGATTCAACCATTTACACGTTTGCAGGTTGCTGACAATTCCGGCGCGAAGGAACTGATGTGTATCCGCGTACTGGGCGGAACCGGTCGTCGTACAGCGCAAATCGGGGATTTGATCGTTTGTTCCGTCAAACAAGCAACACCAGGCGGCGTTGTCAAAAAAGGTGATGTAGTCAGAGCGGTAGTCGTTCGTACGAAACGTTCGGTTCGTCGTAAAGACGGTTCCTACATTGCATTTGACGAAAATGCAGCAGTTGTTGTTAAGGAAGATAAAAGCCCGCGCGGAACACGTATTTTCGGACCTGTTGCCCGCGAACTTCGTGACAAGGACTTTATGAAAATCGTTTCCTTGGCTCCGGAAGTTATCTAAATAATACGCCCGAAAACGAAACGGAAGTTTCCTATCGGGGACCCCGATAAACAGGAGGTGTAAACAAATGCCTAGACTGAAGAAGATTCTTGAATCTCATAACAATAAGCTGCACGTCAAAAAGGACGATACGGTTATCGTGATCAGTGGTAAAGACAAAGGCAAGAAAGGCCGCGTTATCGCCGCTTATCCTCGCGAAAACCGTGTTCTTGTGGAAGGCGTGAATATGGTGAAGAAACATCAAAAGCCAAATCAGCTGAACCCGCAAGGCGGCATTATCGAGAAAGAAGCTCCGATTCATGTATCGAACGTTATGCACGTTGATCCTAAGAGCGGAAAAGTAACCCGTATCGGTTACAAAGTATTGGACAACGGCAAGAAAGTTCGTGTTGCTAAGAAATCCGGAGAAATTATCGACTAATCCAGTAACGTTAAGAAAGGAGGTCCATGATTCATGGCAGCAAGATTGAAAGAACGCTTTTTGAACGAAGTAACACCTGCTTTGGTTCAAAAATTCAACTATACAACTATTATGCAAGTGCCTAAAATCGAGAAAGTGGTTATCAATATGGGTGTTGGTGACGCTGTAGCAAACTCGAAGGTGCTGGATTCCGCTGTGAACGACATGCAGCTGATTGCAGGTCAAAAACCGGTTATCACTCGCGCTAAGAAATCCATCGCTGGTTTCAAATTGCGTGAAAACATGCCTATCGGTGTGAAAGTAACGCTTCGCGGTGAACGTATGTATCATTTCCTCGACAAACTGTTCAACGTAACGCTTCCTCGTGTCCGTGACTTCCACGGTGTATCGACGAAAGCATTCGATGGACGTGGCAACTACACACTCGGCCTCAAGGAACAATTGATTTTCCCTGAAATCGAGTATGATCAAGTAGACAAAGTACGCGGTATGGATATCGTTATCGTCACTACGGCGAAAACAGATGAAGAGTCCCGTGAACTTCTGGCCGGACTCGGCATGCCATTTACAAAATAACGCAAAGTCGTTCGTTCTCCGAAACTATTTGGGAGGTGTCAGGCTAAGTGGCTAAAACTTCAATGAAAGTTAAACAACAACGTGCACCAAAATTCAAAGTGCGGGCTTACACTCGCTGTGAACGTTGTGGTCGTCCACATTCGGTATTGCAAAAATTCAAAATTTGCAGAATTTGTTTCCGTGAATTAGCTTATAAAGGCCAGATTCCTGGCGTGAAAAAAGCAAGCTGGTAATTAATCAACAACGGGAAGGAGGTTTACACGTATGACTATGTCAGATCCAATTGCAGATATGCTTACACGTATTCGCAACGCTAACACTGTGCGTCACGAGACTGTAGAACTGCCTGCGTCCACGATCAAGAAACAAATCGCTGAAATCTTGAAGCGTGAAGGTTTCATTCGTGATGCTGAGTATATCGATGATAACAAACAAGGGATGATTCGTATTTTCTTGAAATACGGCCCTAACAATGAACGCGTCATCTCCGGTTTGAAGAGAATCAGTAAACCAGGCCTTCGCGTGTACACGAAAAGCAATGAAATTCCTCGTGTCCTCGGCGGTTTGGGAATCGCGATTATCTCCACTTCCAAGGGAGTTATGACCGACAAAGAAGCTCGCCAGTCTAAAGCCGGCGGCGAAGTTGTCTGCTACGTTTGGTAATTTACGTCTTATAACAAGGAGGTGCAATAAATGTCTCGTATTGGTCGCAAACCAATTGCAGTACCAAGTGGTGTGAATGTCACACTCGATAATACCGTCATTACGGTAAAAGGTCCAAAAGGTACCTTGTCTCGTGAGCTTCACAAGGATCTCAAGGTAACAGTTGAAGAAAACGTGATTACCATTGAACGTCCTTCTGATAATAAATTACACCGTTCTTTGCATGGCACGACTCGCTCCGTAGTGAGCAACATGGTCAGCGGAGTAACGGAAGGCTTCTCCAAATCGCTCGAGCTAGTTGGTGTCGGTTACCGTGCAAGCTTGTCCGGCAAGAAACTTGTTCTGAACGTGGGTTACTCTCACCCGGTAGAAATCAATCCGGAAGAGGGCATCGAATTTGAAGTGCCTACGAATACGAAGATCATCGTAAAAGGGATCAATAAAGAGCGCGTAGGTGAATATGCTGCGAAAATTCGTGCTGTACGTGCACCTGAGCCTTACAAAGGTAAAGGGATCAAGTATGAAGGCGAGCGCATTATTCGTAAGGAAGGTAAAGCTGGTAAGAAGAAATAAGTTTCTTCTTAGCAGACTTATCCTTCTGGCGTCTTGAAATGAAATGTCTGTAACGGTAAACCGAAGGGAGTGAAATGGAGTCATGATTACAAAAGGTGATAAGAACAAAGCTCGTCTGAAAAGACATTTGCGTGTTCGTAAAAAAATCCAAGGAACGGCTGAACGTCCAAGACTTAACGTATACCGTTCTTCCAAACATATCTATGCTCAACTGATCGACGATGTAGCTGGCGTAACATTGGTTAGCGCTTCGACTGTTGATAAAGAGCTGAGCGGAGAAATCGGCAACGGAGGCAACGTGGAATCCGCGCGCAAAGTTGGCGAACTCGTCGCAAAACGTGCTGTAGAAAAAGGCGTTAAAGTAGTTGTGTTTGACCGTGGGGGATACCTCTATCACGGACGGATTCAGGCGCTGGCTGATGCAGCTCGCGAAGCAGGTCTGGAATTCTAAAATATTAGCTAAAAGGAGGTTAACGGCTTGCGTATAGATCCTAACACTTTGGAACTGACTGAAAGAGTAGTAAATATTAACCGCGTTGCTAAAGTAGTTAAAGGCGGACGTCGCTTCAGCTTCAGCGCACTGGTAGTTGTGGGCGACGGCAAAGGCTGGGTTGGCGCTGGCATCGGTAAAGCTGGCGAAGTTCCAGATGCGATCCGTAAAGGGATTGAGGATGCCAAGAAAAACCTGGTACACGTACCATTGGTTGGAACAACCATTCCTCACCTTGTAACTGGGCACTTTGGTGCTGGACGCGTATTGCTTAAACCGGCATCTGAAGGTACCGGGGTTATCGCTGGCGGACCAGTTCGTGCAGTCCTCGAATTGGCTGGCGTAGGCGACATTTTGACAAAATCTTTAGGTTCTTCGAATTCCATCAACATGGTCAATGCGACTTTGGAGGGCTTGTCCCGTCTGAAACGCGCTGAGGATGTTGCGAAATTACGCGGTAAATCCGTCGAAGAACTTCTCGGTTAAGGAGGGAATCTCATGGCTAAACTGCAAATTACCCTCGTGCGTAGTTTGATCGGTCGTCCGGAGAACCAACGTACTACCGTGAAAACTTTGGGACTTCGCAAAATCAACCAATCCGTGGTTCATAATGATAACCCAGCCATTCGTGGTATGGTTAATCAAGTAAGTCACCTGGTTTCAGTT
This sequence comes from Paenibacillus puldeungensis, assembly GCF_042678945.1. NCBI lineage: Bacteria > Bacillati > Bacillota > Bacilli > Caryophanales > Paenibacillaceae > Paenibacillus > Paenibacillus puldeungensis. Next base: position 57,839 of record NZ_JBHTLM010000022.1, read on the forward strand.
CAAGAAATCGAAGAATAATCGGTTTTCGGGAACTTTTTAAGTGCCAACAATAAATAAGGAGGTGCAACGAACGATGAAGTTACATGAGCTTTCACCAGCTACTGGATCCCGTCATGAACGCAAACGCGTGGGTCGTGGTACAGGTAGCGGTATGGGTAAAACATCAACTCGCGGTCACAAAGGTCAAAACGCTCGTTCCGGCGGCGGTGTTCGTCCGGGCTTCGAAGGCGGTCAAAACCCGCTGTATCGTCGCTTGCCAAAACGCGGGTTTCTGAATCCAACGCGGAAAGAGTATGCGATTTTGAACATTGAAGACTTGAACAACTTTGCGGCGGATACGGAAGTTACTCCTGAACTGTTGTTTGAACAAGGAATCGTGAAAGACGCGAAAAGCGGAATCAAGATTCTCGGCAACGGCGAAATTACTGTCAAATTGACAGTTAAAGCGAATAAGTTCTCCCAATCTGCGGTAGAGAAAATTGAGGCTGCCGGCGGTAAAACCGAGGTGATCTAATGTTTAAAACCATTAAGAACATATGGCATGTTCAGGACCTGCGCAACCGCATTCTCTTCACGCTGTTTATCTTTCTCATCTACCGGATCGGTTCTTTCGTTCCGGTTCCGGGTGTTAATAAAGATGTTCTAGAACAGACGAACAGTGCAGGAAGCGATTTGCTTGGGTTCTTGAACACCTTCTCGGGTGGCGCACTCAAGAACTTCTCAATCTTCGCCCTCGGGATTATGCCTTATATCACGGCTTCCATCATCGTACAACTCTTGTCCATGGATGTTATTCCGAAATTTGCGGAATGGGCCAAACAAGGGGAACACGGCAAGAAAAAGATGGCTCAAATAACCCGTTACGGCACAGTGGTTTTGGCGATCATTCAAGCTTTTGCCACTTCCGTTGGTTTCAACCGCTTGTATAGTACGCAAATGGTGCCTAATGCAACATTTGCAGATTATATGGTCATAGCAATTGTGCTAACGGCTGGTACATCTTTCTTGATGTGGCTAGGTGAGCAAATTACCGAAAGAGGGATTGGCAACGGGATTTCGCTGATTATCTTTGCCGGGATCGTTGCCTCATTTCCAGGTCATATTCAAACGATTGCTATGTCGGATTTCATGGTAGAAGGTCAAGCCTTCATGAACGTGGTAAAATCGATAGCGATCTTGCTAGTGTGCGTGCTCATTGTCATTGGTGTCATTTACATCCAACAGGCAGTCCGGAAAATTCCGGTGCAGTACGCAAAACGTGTAGTAGGCAACAAAATGTACGGTGGGCAGAATACGCATATTCCGCTAAAAATTAATGCGGCTGGCGTTATTCCGGTCATTTTTGCGGTGTCATTGCTTCAATTCCCTGTTGTGATTGCCAGCTTCTGGTCAACTCATGCATGGGCACAATGGGTGAGCAGAAACCTTTCTACCAGTGCCCCACTTGGGATCGTTCTTTATGTAGTCATGATCATTGGCTTCACATTCTTCTATACATTTGTACAGATGAACCCGCAGCAAATGGCTGAGAACATGAAGAAAAACGGTGGTTACATCCCTGGCATTCGCCCGGGGAAAACAACGGAAACCTATCTCACTCGGGTTCTTACTCGTTTGACGATGACCGGTTCGCTGTTCCTTGCGGCTGTATCCATACTTCCTATGGTTTTGGGTGCTTTAGCAGGGTTGCCACGTTCAGTCCTGATTGGCGGTACTTCGATCCTGATCGTTATCGGCGTTGCGCTTGATACGATGAAGACGATTGAAAGCCAATTAATCAAACGTCACTATAAAGGTTTTATCAATAAATAGGCGATAGGTACCAGGTTCGGCTCCGTAATATTGGGCTTCCCTGGCACCTATTGTGTTGTTTCTTGTTGTAGAGGAGTTTTGGAGGGAGTGAGAAACATGAACATTTTATTCATGGGGCCTCCCGGAGCAGGGAAAGGAACACAGGCCGAGACAATCGTTAACGAATTCGGTATTCCTCATATCTCTACTGGCGATGCCTTTCGCCTGGCGATCAAGCAGGGAACACCTGTGGGGATGAAAGCGAAGGAATATATTGATCAGGGCCTTCTGGTACCTGATGATGTGACCGTAGGTATCGTTCGCGAACGTCTTCAGCAGTCCGATTGCGAAAAAGGTTTTTTATTGGACGGTTTTCCAAGAACCCTTTCGCAAGCGGAAGCGCTGGAGGAACTGCTTCAAGGAATGGGCCGTAAACTGGAGCACGTCATCAACCTGAAAGTGGACCGGAATAAGCTGCTGGCGCGGTTGACCGGACGCCGGATCTGCAAATCCTGCGGAGCCACTTATCATGTGATCTTTAATCCTCCGGAACAGGAGGGTGTTTGTGATAAATGCGGCGGCGAGCTGTATCAACGTTCTGATGATAATGAAGAGAGCGTAGGTACGCGGCTGGACGAATATATCAACAAAACTTCACCTCTTCTGAAGTTCTATGATGACAAGAACCTGCTACGCCAAGTGGATGGTGAACAGGAAATCGATATGGTTTCGAAAGAAATTATATCCATACTGCGAGGTTAGGTGTAATGATCATTTGCAAATCCGAATCGGAACTAGGCTTTATGAGAGAAGCTGGGCGGATCGTAGCGGAAACGCATAGGCTCATGGCCCAATCGATTGAGCCTGGCATTACGACGAGGGAACTCGATCAACTCGCCGATAAATACATTCGCAGTCAGGGCGCCGTGCCGTCCTTCAAAGGCTACAACGGTTTTCCTTACAGCATTTGCGCTTCGGTCAACGAAGAATTGGTACACGGATTTCCCGGCAAACGCAAATTGAACGAAGGCGATATTATCAGCATTGATATCGGCGCGGAGTACCGCGGTTTCCATGGCGACTCAGCGTGGACATATCCAGTGGGAGAGATTTCGGAGGAAGCGAAGAAACTTCTCGAGGTCACCGAAGGATCGTTATATGCGGGCCTTGCGCTTGTTAAACCTGATGTTCGTTTGTTTACGATCTCGCATGCAATTCAGCAGCATATCGAGTCTGCAGGGTTCTCGGTCGTCCGGGAATATGTTGGACACGGTGTGGGAGCTGATTTACACGAAGAACCGCAAATTCCGAACTACGGTATGCCTGATAGAGGGCCGCGCTTAAAACCTGGAATGGTATTGGCGATTGAACCGATGGTTAATGTAGGTAAGCGGTACGTCAAAACGCTGGATGATAATTGGACAGTCGTTACGGTGGATGGCTCATTGTGTGCTCATTTTGAACACACGGTAGCAGTAACACCTGATGGCATGGAAATTTTCACGAAGCTAGATGCGTAGGTGATGAAGGTGAAGCACCGTTCAGAAACGCAGATTGGTCAACTGGTGAAAGTTCTAAAAGGCAGAGATGCCGAAGCCATTTACGTCATAATCCGGGTTCTGGACGATAGATTCGTAGAGATTGCGGATGGGAACAAACGTAAGTTTGATCAGCCCAAACGTAAAAATGTGCAGCATCTCGAGCTTCTGCCCATGATCAACAGCGAGGTAGTTCATAGTTTGCAGGAAAGCGGCAAGGTAACGAACGCAAAACTACGTCATGCCGTGCTCGCCTATCAGAAATTCGTCAATTCCATTGCTGAAGAGAAAGGAGACTGACTGTGGCTAAAGAGGATGTCATTGAAGTCGAAGGTACGGTCATTGAACCGCTACCTAATGCTACATTCAAGGTTGAGCTCGAGAATGGTCATCAGATTCTAGCTCATGTTTCCGGAAAGCTGCGGATGCACTTTATCCGTATATTAACGGGAGACAAGGTGGTCGTTCAACTATCGCCTTATGACTTGTCAAAAGGTCGAATCACTTACCGTAAATAGATAGTGTACATTTACCACAATGTTGTGGTAAAATATGCAGGTTGAGTTATTTCAAGCGTATGGTTTATGCTTACTAAAGGTTTTATATCTGTGAAACTTTAGTTAGCCCTTTACGAGGTAAGTTTTGCTTAGCAAAATTTAAGCCTATGCTTTTGAAGTTTGTTTTCTCAAGTAAAACCGGATCACGCTTACGAAGAGAGTTTTGCTTCGCAAAACTTTGAGGAGGTAATCAACATGAAGGTAAGACCTTCTGTAAAGCCGATTTGCGAAAAATGCAAAGTCATTCGTCGCAAAGGCAATGTCATGGTGATTTGTGAAAATCCGAAACACAAACAAAAACAAGGTTAAAAGAAGGGGGTGTAGCGTAAAATGGCACGTATAGCTGGTGTGGATTTGCCACGTGATAAACGCGTTGAGATCGCCTTAACTTACATTTTCGGAATCGGTAAAACGACTTCCCAGAAAATCCTGAGCACAACAGGCATCAATCCGGACACTCGTGTTCGTGATTTGACGGAAGATGAGGTTAGCAAACTACGCGAAACGATCGACAAAACGGTCAAAGTTGAAGGCGACCTGCGTCGTGAAATTTCTTTAAATATTAAACGTTTGATTGAAATTGGCTGCTACCGCGGTGTGCGTCATCGTCGTGGCCTGCCTGTTCGCGGACAACGTACTAAAACGAATGCCCGTACTCGTAAGGGTCCTCGTCGTACTGTAGCGAACAAGAAGAAATAAGAAGGGAGGATAACAGACAATGGCTAAACCAAAGAAAGTCGTACGTACAAAACGTCGTGACCGGAAAAATATTGAATCTGGTGTGGCTCATATCCGCTCTACATTCAATAACACAATCGTTACGATTACTGACCCACACGGAAATGCGATCTCTTGGGCCAGCTCGGGCGGTCTTGGATTTAAAGGATCCCGTAAGTCGACTCCGTATGCTGCACAAATGGCTGCGGAATCTGCTGCAAAAGCTGCAATGGAGCATGGCATGAAGACCGTTGAAGTTATGGTTAAAGGCCCTGGAGCCGGCCGTGAAGCCGCTATCCGCTCCCTGCAAGCGGCAGGCCTTGAAGTTAACATGATTAAAGACGTCACTCCGATTCCTCATAACGGCTGCCGTCCTCCAAAACGCCGTCGCGTTTAATGAAGCCGCACGAGTAGTGGTTTAACAACATCACACTTGGTAATAATGGATGTTTAGGCATACTACATGATGGACTTCAGCAAACCAGGCTGTTTCAAAGGAACGACGTTTTGAAGGAGGGGTACTTTCGTGATAGAAATCGAAAAGCCGAAAATTGAGACCGTAGAAGTTAACGATGAAGGCACCTATGGGAAATTTGTAGTAGAACCACTTGAGCGTGGATATGGCACCACACTGGGCAACTCGCTTCGCCGGATTTTGCTCTCTTCTCTGCCGGGTGCAGCGGTAACCTCGGTCCAAATCGATGGTGTTCTGCATGAATTCTCGACCATCCCGGGCGTAATGGAAGACGTTACGGAAATCATTTTGAACCTGAAAGCTCTGTCGCTTAAAATCCACTCGGACGAGGAGAAAATCCTTGAGATCGATGCGGAAGGCGAAGGTGTTATTTCTGCAGGTGATATCCGTGCTGACAGTGATGTGGAAATTCTAAATCCGGATCTTCATATCGCAACGCTTGAGCCTGGATCCAGATTGCACATGCGCATTTATGCTGGCCGTGGTCGCGGTTATGTTCAGGCAGACAAGAACAAACGAGATGATCAGCCGATTGGTGTCATTCCCGTCGATTCGATCTATACCCCAATTACTCGTGTCAATTACGTAGTAGAAAATACGCGTGTTGGCCAAGTGACCAACTACGACAAGCTAACGCTTGAAGTGTGGACTGATGGCAGTATTAGACCTGAAGAAGCGGTTAGCCTCGGGGCTAAAATTTTGACCGAGCATCTCTTCCTGTTCGTTGGTTTGACTGACGAAGCGAAGGACGCGGAAATCATGGTTGAGAAGGAAGAAGACAAGAAAGAGAAAGTGCTTGAAATGACGATTGAAGAGCTTGATCTCTCCGTTCGTTCCTATAACTGCCTCAAACGTGCCGGAATTAACACGGTACAAGAGCTGACGACTAAAACCGAAGAAGATATGATGAAGGTGCGCAACCTCGGACGTAAATCTTTGGAAGAAGTACAAGAGAAGCTCGAGGAACTTGGTTTGGGATTGCGTACAGAAGAATAAGATGGCTTGAATCGTTCTAGCGAAGGAGGGAAAACTCATGGCATACCAAAAGTTGGGCCGCGATTCCAGTGCTCGTAAAGCTTTGTTCCGTGACTTGGTAACGGACCTGTTCTTATACGAACGTATCCAAACAACGGAAGCGAAAGCGAAAGAAGTTCGCTCTATTGCTGAGAAGCTGATCACCAAAGCAAAACGCGGAGATTTGCACGCCCGTCGTCAAGTGGCAGCTTATGTTCGCCGCGAATCGATCGACGGTGAGCAGGATGCAATCCAAAAGCTGTTTACTGAACTGGCAACGCGCTACTCCGAGCGTCCAGGCGGATATACTCGTATCCTGAAACTGGGACCTCGCCGCGGCGACTCTGCCCCTATGGTTTATCTGGAACTGGTAGACCGTGCTTAATTTAAGGGGAAACCTTTAACAAGCGTGTAAAACTCTCTGTCGGCTCGCCGTATGGCATAGCTTTCGGAGAGTTTTTTCTTTGCTCCAAGCGTAACAACGTACATCTTAAAGGATTGGGAGGAAGTACCGGGTGCGTAATCTGCTAATGACCGTCTGTTATGACGGGACGAACTATTACGGCTTTCAGACACAACCGGGAGGCAACACCGTTCAGGACTATATTGAAGCAACGATCTGTCAGCTTACAGGTGAGGTCATCAAAATCCACGGTTCTGGACGGACCGATGCAGGTGTACATGCCCGTGAGCAGCCGTTTCATTTCATTACAGACTCGCAGATTCCAATCGAGCGATGGCGTATGGCCTTAAACGGACGCCTTCCTAAGGACATAAGGATCACCTCAGCTCGTGAGGTCCCGCTTGCCTTTCATTCCAGACGATCGGCGAAACGCAAAACGTATCGCTACTCTATCAACGGAAATCGAGTTCCTGACGTGTTTCAGCGCAATTACCAGCTACACCACCCCGGGAAACTCGATGTCGCAGCCATGCGCGATAGCTTGCCTTTTTTAATAGGGACACATGACTATACTTCCTTCGCATCCCGCCACTCCACCAAAGCAAGCCACGTCAGAACGATCTATGAGGCCAAACTGGAGGTAGATTCCTCAATTGAATACCCTGGAACACATGAGCAAGGGATTATTCATCTGTATATTACCGGGAATGGCTTTCTGCAGCACATGGTACGTATCATTGTAGGGACTTTACTGGAGATCGGAGAGGGAAAGCGTCAACCTGGTGCCATGAAGGCTATTTTAGAAGAGCAAAATCGCAAAGCGGCTGGGCCTACGGCGGAAAGTAAAGGTTTGATGCTTTGGAAAGTAGAATACGATGAACATTCGATCAGGATGTCAGAGGAAGGCGACAATTGACACAAGATATAAGAGATTACGCGGTCGCAGATTTATTTTAAGAATACGGGCTTCATTTCTAAAAAAGTCTTGCGAATTAAATCTTATTCCTGTAAAATAAAAGTTGTGTTTTCTTATGGCTATCCCACGGCCCCCAGTAAGAAAACCTTAGATAACCTATTTACTAACCTTAAAATGTAATGAAACGATCGAAGATAAATGTGCTGGAAGTGTCCTGCGCCCGAAGAGCAAGATCGTTTTCAGCATTACTGAACCATTTCGGACGAAATTGAAGGAGGATCTTTACATGCGTACCACTTATATGGCGAAGCCAAGCGAAGTAGAGCGCAAATGGCACATTATCGATGCCGAAGGCAAAACGTTGGGCCGTTTGGCTAGCGAAGCTGCTGCTCTTATCCGCGGTAAACACAAACCACAATTTACTCCACACGTTGACTGCGGTGATTTTGTTATCGTCATCAATGCGGAGAAAATTGTTCTTACCGGCAAAAAAATGGATAACAAAAAATACTATCGTCACTCCCTGCACCCAGGTGGTTTGAAAGTGACGGTTGCTAAAGATATGCTGAAAACAAAACCTGAACGTGTAATTGAATCTGCTGTTTACGGCATGCTGCCAAAAACTCGTCAAGGCGAGAAAATGAAGCTCAGATTGAAAGCTTATGCTGGTACTGAGCATCCACATGCAGCACAAAAACCTGAAGTTTACGAACTTCGCGGATAATTAAAAGGGAGGACAGTTTCATGGCACAAGTACAATACTATGGGACAGGTCGTCGTAAACATTCGGTAGCTCGTGTTCGCCTTGTACCGGGTGAAGGACGCATTGTCATCAATAAACGCGATATCAATGAATATTTTGGTTTGGAAACACTCAAACTGATCGTTAAACAACCTTTGACTTTGACAGAAACACTTGGAAGCTACGACGTAATTGTCATCGCTCATGGCGGCGGCATTTCCGGTCAAGCTGGTGCAATCCGTCACGGGATTTCCCGTGCATTGCTCAAAGCTGATCCTGAATTCCGTCCTGCATTGAAAAAAGCAGGCTTCCTGACTCGTGACCCACGGATGAAAGAACGTAAGAAGTACGGTCTCAAAGCCGCTCGTCGCGCACCTCAGTTCTCGAAACGTTAATATCTCGTTTGTTACTCGAGATACCAGCCCTTGGCCTACCATGGTCAAGGGCTTTTTATATTTTGCCTATAGTTTTAGGCCAAGCTCCCAACTTTTGAAGCCTGGCCTTTTTTTGGTTTCAGGCCATTTTGGGTTGACTTATTATCGGGATGTTTTATACTTAAAATTATAAATCATATGTGATTAGTTGGGATTATTCCTTTGAATGATATTTATGTGGAGGGACGGAAGAAATGAACTTATTGGAGAAAGAGCAGCTTATTCATGTGAAGGCAGAACAATTTGAGAATGCAACTCCCCAGGAGATCATTGCATGGGCTGTGGAAACATTTCCGAACATTACACTTGCTTGCAGTTTTGGAGCAGAGGATGTTGTACTCGTGGATATGCTGCAGAAGATTAGTCCGTCCAGCGACATTTTTTATCTGGACACCGATTTTCACTTTAAAGAAACTTATGAAACCCGTGACGCCATAGCTGCTAAATACAATCTGGAATTTGTTCGAGTATCCCCGAAAATTACACCTGAGGAGCAAGCGCTTCAATATGGAGAGCAATTGTGGACTTCCGACCCTAATGCCTGCTGCAATATCCGGAAGGTTGAGCCGTTAACACGAGTGCTTGGAGGTTACGAGGCCTGGATTACGGGGATACGTCGAGATCAGGCTCCTACACGGGCTTACGCTAAAAAAATCGAATACGATACGAAGTTTGGACTCGTGAAGTTTAATCCACTTGCGGATTGGACCTCGGAGGATGTGTGGAATTATATTCGTGAACATAATTTGATATACAATCTGCTTCATGACCGAAATTACCCGAGTATCGGCTGTGAATATTGTACTCGTCCAGTTATGCCGGGAGAAGACCCGCGTGCGGGTAGATGGGCTGGTTCGGATAAGACGGAATGCGGTTTGCACAAGTAGAGATGATCGCCAATATGTATAAACAAATATATTCAATCAATCAAGTGGAGGTATTTGATGACGACGATTTTACCGCATGGCGGAAGTTTAGTGAATCGGCTAATTACAGGGGAGGAAAGGGAGCAATTATTGGCATCGGCCAGAGAGCTTCCATCCATTTCGATTAATCCATGGGCGATTTCGGATTTGGAGTTGATCGGAGTAGGGGCCTTTTCACCGTTAACCGGTTTCCTTAATGAAGAAGATTACAATTCTGTAGTGCAGCGTATGAGGCTGGCAGATGGTACGGTATGGAGCATTCCCATTACCCTCTCGATTAGCGCGGAACAAGCAGAAAGCCTGTCGGTTGGGGAGAAGGTAGCTCTAACTGGGGAACTCGATGGTGTTATTTATGGACTTCTCCAAATCGAGAGCAAATATACCGTCGACCAAACGGAGGAAGCCGTAAAAGTATTTAAAACGAGCGATACCGAACACCCAGGTGTAAAAAAGCTTCTGGAGCGCTCACCAATTTACGTTGGTGGATCCGTACAAGTGCTTAATCGTCCAGAGCCAGCCAAGTTTGGATCGTTTTATTTTGACCCGGCTGAAACCCGTCGCATTTTCGCGGAAAAAGGTTGGAAGACGGTTGTTGGTTTTCAAACACGAAATCCGGTTCACCGGGCCCATGAATACATCCAAAAAAGCGCCATGGAAATCGTCGACGGGCTTTTTTTAAACCCGCTCGTGGGCGAAACCAAATCGGATGACGTGCCGGCAGATGTACGTATGAACAGCTACTTGACCCTGCTTGAGCATTATTATCCTCAAGATCGCACTTTCTTAGGCGTTTTTCCTGCGGCTATGCGATATGCTGGCCCGCGTGAGGCGATATTCCATGCTATGGTCCGCAAAAACTACGGATGCACGCATTTTATCGTAGGACGCGACCACGCCGGTGTGGGGGACTATTATGGGACGTATGAGGCTCAAGAGATATTTGCAAACTTTACTGCGGAGGAACTCGGCATTGCACCGTTATTTTTTGAGCATAGCTTTTATTGTACCAAATGCGGGAACATGGCCTCCAGCAAAACATGTCCTCATCCAAAAGATGATCACCTGACCTTATCCGGAACGAAAGTGCGTGGATTGCTTAGAGAAGGCATTTGCCCGCCACCTGAATTCACCAGACCGGAAGTGGCCAAAGTGCTGATCGAAGGCATGAACCGGCTCATTACAGCCCAGGAAGCATAAAAACACTTAGCATATTTGTCCACCTTGTCCCATATCATGGTTAATGTCATGTTGGGGAGAAAGGTGGCTTTTTTATGAGCGAGAGAGATAAGGTCACAGTTTGGATTTCTTTGAGCAACATCAAAAGGGCGGTTATTGCTTTGGGCCTGCTGGCATTAATTATTGGCATCATCGCCTTTCAGATTCCACCGCAGAAGGTCTGGAAGTATTGGAGCCTTCCGCTTGCCGGACAGGTTATTGCACTGGATGCTGGGCATGGCGGCCCGGATGGAGGTGCGGTCAGTCAGCAGGGTCTTATCGAGAAGGACATTAACCTAACAGTTTCTTTGTACCTAAGGGATTACTTGCAGCAGGCGGGGGCTGTGGTCGTGATGACAAGAGAAGAGGACAAGGATCTTGCTGATGAGGGAACAAGGGGATACAGCAAACGGAAAACAGAAGATTTAAAACGGCGTGTTCGATTTGTGCAGGAGAAGCAAGCTAACCTGCTTGTAAGTATTCATATGAACAGTATTCCATCTCCACGCTGGAAAGGGGCACAAACGTTCTATTATCCGAATCATCAGGACAGCGTCAATCTGGCCGATCTTGTGCAGGAGGAGCTTAAACGCAATCTGGAAAATACGGATCGCGTCGCGAAGCCGTCGGATAAGACTGTCTACTTGTTAGAGTCATTGCATTTACCGGCTATTCTCGTGGAGGTGGGCTTTCTGTCTAATCCCGGGGAGGCAGAACTGCTGGGCAGCGAGTCGTATCAGCGGAAAGTAGCCGCCTCAATATATCAAGGTATTTTACGTTATTATTCCGGAGAGAAAAAGGAAAGACAAGCAGACGACGTCAGGTAATGCTATAATAAAAATCATAATACATTAGCCTACTATCTGATGAAGTCGAGGTGCTGTCATTGTTAACGAAGGAGCAACTCCAGGCGGCGCTACGCCCTATTGCCGAGCCGATAATTAAGCGGAGCTTGGTGGAAATTCAATGGATTCGCGATTATATGATTAAAGAGGATAAAGTATCCCTGACGGTAGTATGTCTCAAGAAAGACGATGAAACCCAGGCGGAGTTAGAACGGGAAATACGGTTTCGTTTAGCGGAATCAGGTGTCTCAAACGTTCATCTACGCTTCCGTGAAGCCTCCGAGCAGGAACGTCAAGAGGTGATGGGGGGAGAGCACGCCTCTGCCTCAAATCCACTAAATGAAAATCGGGAAGAGTTGAAAGGCCATGGTGCTGGGCTGGAGCACTTGCCGATTCTCGATCCGAAGTCCGGTGTACACTTTATCGCAGTAGCCAGTGGTAAAGGGGGCGTCGGTAAATCGACGGTTACTGTAAATTTGGCCGTTGCACTTGCCCGCCAGGGGAAAAGGGTAGGCCTGATTGACGCCGACATCTATGGCTTTAGTGTTCCTGACATGATGGGGATTGAGGAGACACCGGCGGTAATTGACGGTGCAATCGTGCCAGTGGAGCGGTTCGGAGTAAAAGTCATGTCGATGGGCTTTTTCATCCAGGATAACAACCCGGTGATTTGGCGAGGTCCGATGCTTGGAAAAATGCTGCGGCAATTTTTTAGCGACGTACAGTGGGGCGAATTGGATTATCTCATTCTAGACTTTCCGCCTGGAACGGGGGATGTTGCGCTTGATGTCCATCAAATGATTCCGCAGAGCCGGGAAATCATTGTGACAACACCGCATGCGACTGCTGCATTTGTTGCTGCTAGAGCAGGAACGATGGCATTAAGAACAGAGCATGAAGTGCTGGGCGTAGTCGAGAATATGTCTTATTACGAGTGTTCATCTTGTGGAAATAAGGACTACATCTTTGGAAAAGGCGGAGGAGCTCGTCTAGCGGAATCGCTGCATACAGAGTTGTTGGTTCAAATACCGCTTGGAGTCCCGGAAAATCACCCATCCGAGCCAGACTATTCTCCATCTGTATACAAGGCGGATAGCACAGTAGGGCGGCTATATGATGAAGTGGCACAACGAATCATGCAAAAATGCGAAAAAGACTGACCCAAAGAGGTCAGTCTTTTTTAGGAAGAACCTCCGCCACCGCTTTTACCTTGACCGCCGCCTTCACCGCCGCCCTCACCGCCGCCGCCTTCGCCAGACTTCGGAGCCTTCTCAACTTTAGGCTGAAGTTGTTCTTGAACAACGGTTTTTAAAAGCTCCATTACTTCCATTTTGAAGATGGGGCTTTGCATTGCTTCCTGCATGACGGTCATGGATTGTTTGCGATAGTCAGGAGTTTTGGTCAAATCCAGAAACATTTTCATGACTTCTGGAGATTTTAAAATATCGCTGACCGATTTTTGATAAGTCGGATCTTTAATAAGCTGCATATGAAGCTCTTTACTCTGGGAGTTGACTGCTTTGGCAAAATCTCCGGCGAACTGCGGATCGGTCATTATTTTTTCGATTTCTTTTTTATACTCCGGTGAAGTGATTGTTTCTTTAACAGCCATTCTTACCTCGCTGGAGGTTTGCGGAGCAAGCAGCATTTTAATGCCAACACCGCCGCCGCCCCCTCCAGAACCTTCCGAACCGGATTCCGAGCCGGATTCTGATCCACCTCCGCCCCCTCCGCTGGAGCTGCCTCCGCTACTGCTTGGTGAGCTTAAAGCTTCGTATATGGCTTTTTTGCCATCATCTGTTTTCAGGATGTCGATAACCATGGATTTCGTTTCTTTATACCCTCCACCACCCTGGGAAGAAGAGGAGGAGCCTTGGTCAGAGCCGCAGGCTGTTAGCGGAAGAGTGAATGTGCATAAGAAGCATAAAAACCAACGGGTACCCCGCCTTTTCATGATTCCCTTCCTCCTTATCATCATTGCTGATCTTATTATGCGGCTTACATTAGGAATTATCCCGATGAAAAGCCTGAAAAGAATGGTTTTTTACCGGAATCGTTGGTAAAATATTTCGTTAGTGGGGGTGTTAGGATTTGAATCTAAAAAATTGGATTCATCTGTTTTGGACAACCTTGGTCGTAGGTGCGGCAGGATCGCTTATTGCCGGCTTGCTGCTGCAATGGACAGATACGATCGATTTTAACGGAACGGCAGATGTTTTCGTGAACGTTGGAATTTTATTAGGCGTAGGGATTATGGTAAGCGTTTATTCACAAATGGGCTTTTTTGCCTATCTAATGGTAAACTACATGGGGACAGGTGTGTTCTCAAGAAGAACGTGGCAATATGTGCAGCTTGTGCTTACTGCGCTTTCACTGCTCGAGCTTATGTTTTTCCGGATTTTTGTTGACGGGGAAAAAAGAGGGGTATCCGATATCATTCTTGGCCTCGTGATCTTCATCATCGCCTGTGCAACTGCTTATCTTAAGGCCAAGCTTACAAATGTTTCAGCCCTGATTCCTACTTTGTTTTTTATGATTGCAGTGACCATCGTTGAAACGATCGGAGTACTATCCATAGGAGTTGACCAAGCGACGGTTTGGATTACAGCTCCACTGATTGCCTGCAACGCATACCAAATTCTTATCCTGCATCGAGTTGTGAAATCATCTGCAACATCTGCAGCGTCTGTGAGTCAGTAATATTGCATATATAGAAATTAGCCCAGCAAATCCCACTGGGCTTTTTTCTCTTCATAATGGAAGTCAAAATCATTTTACATCCCGGCTGCAAGATCAAGCTGCTCCTGAACCCATGCCTGATCACGCACTTCATTACCTTTGACGCTAGCTTCCTGCAGCAGGTCAGTAACGGTTACGAACTCATAGCCCTTTTTGCGAAGCTCATCAATAATTATCGGCAGCGCCTCATGGGTTTGTTTAACTGAATCACTTGCATGAAGCAGGACGATGTCTCCAGGGTGAACTTTTCCGACAACACGTTCAACGATATTGCTTACACCTTTATTCATCCAGTCTTGGGAATCCGTATCCCACTGGATTACTTTATAGCCATGGCTTGCGGCAGCTTTTAGAACCCTTTTGTCAAAATCCCCATTGGGGAGTCTAAGCAAATTCGGGGCTTTGCCAGTTAAATCGGTGAGTACGGAATGTGCGGTCGTAATTTGGCGTTCAATTTCCTCATCGCTGAGGCCGCTATAATTAACGTGTCTATGACCGTGACTACCAATTTCATAGCCTTGCTGCTGGATCGCTTTCACGATTTCCGGATGGCTTTTGCTCCAAGGGGAAGAAAGAAAGAAGGTTGCTTTTTGGATATTTTTATCCTTTAGTACTTTCAGGATTGGCTCGGCTCGCTTATCCCCCCAGCTGATGTCAAAGGTGAGCGCAACGACTTTCTTGTTTGTGGAGACGCTATATATGGCGGACGGAGTGCTTTCTTCGGAAAACACAGTGATCTGCCCCTGTTCCACATAAATGACACCAGCTGCAAATAGGGCCGCAGCGAAGACAAAGAAAAACCTTTTAATTTTCTTCCCGCTCAAAACATAGAAGAAGTTGTTCATAACGATTTTAGCCCCTCTCGTCATCGAAATAATTAGACCTGAAGTGATCCGCTTGTACAATGTATGCTTGTTCTGCATCTTTATGACCGTTCTTGTCCTGATCAAATATATAGGAGGCGTTAATGTGTTTTCTTTCAGGAAATTTCTCCAAGACATAATAAGGTTTAAAGGAGCTATGCTCGTTTCGCTACTCCTCTTTGTAACGGGAGTCGTTCTCGGTGCTATCAATGCAGATTCCATTACGCGATGGATTTTGCCGGACATCGAGCGACTAGGGGAGTATTCCCGCCGCTTATCCCAGTCTGAGCATCCGGAACTCTCTTTTTTTGTGTTTATTTTTTTTAACAATGCGCTAAAGAGTATCGGCGTTATGGCGTTAGGAGCATTGTTTTGCCTAATCCCAGCTTTTTTCCTGTTTATGAATGGATTGGCACTGGGGTACGTAGTTGTCGCGGCTGGTGCACATGGAGAAAGTACGATGAGTTTAATCCTAAGAGGGTTACTGCCTCACGGAATTATTGAGATTCCGGCGATTTTAGTCGCTGCGGCCTTTGGTCTACAGTTCGGTTATCTAGTGATAAAAAGCTTGGGCGAAAGGGGATCTAGAGACGCATCAGAGCGAACAGTAGAGTGGAGAAAGTTTTTTGTGTCAGCTGGCAGGGCTGCATTCTGGATTGTGATACTTTTGCTGATTGCAGCAGCGGTGGAAAGCACGCTCACATTTTATCTGATGGGAGGATAAGTAATCATTGATCGATAATGAATCATTTTTACTTACTTTCATTCATATTTTCCCTGGAATATGTGCATAACATTAAAGCGCAGTGTACGACAATCCCTGAAACTGCACTTGCTATTAGTTCGCGAAACTTAGATAAAAGAGGAGTTGCTCTACTATGTTGGGAATGTTATTTAACGATAAAGAATGCAAGGAACTTGATTATGTGCTGCGAAAAGAGTTGGACGAAATGCTGCTGGATATGAGCGACAACCGTTTGGATCAGGATATTCGGCATGCTATAGCTAATCGGTACAAGACGATATTCAGAATGTACGCCCGTTTCGCTCCATCCAAGGAACTGTCAAAATACGCTCGACGTGCACGATTCCCTCAAATATAGCAATAGGATAAAATTGGAGTTGACGCCAGGGTAACAGATATGATAAATTATCATTCGTCCCACTTCTGGCGGGACAAAATCACAGAGCACAAGGTTGAAATTGGAAACGAAAAAACTTTCGAAAACCTCTTGCAAAAACCTAGCTGACTGTGATATATTATAAAAGTCGCCGCTGAAACGCGGTGATGAACGAAAACGAAGTTGATCTTTGAAAACTGAACAACGAGTGAGTATTAAATGAGAATTAATTTCTCGTCAGTACGAAATGAGCTAATCGCTCTAAAATAAAGCACTAACTTTATTGGAGAGTTTGATCCTGGCTCAGGACGAACGCTGGCGGCGTGCCTAATACATGCAAGTCGAGCGGAGCTGATAGAGTGCTTGCACTCTAGATGCTTAGCGGCGGACGGGTGAGTAACAC
>NZ_JBHTLM010000023.1:0-73935 GCF_042678945.1 Paenibacillus puldeungensis
CTCGACGACCTGTATTCTCAACTCGTCAAACTTACTGTGTTGCACTCTCATACGGACTACCTCCAGCTAATTTTTATTGTATATTGTTTAGCCTGAAAGTGTCCAAGGTGATTAGGGGGCTTTATAGGATTGATGTATATCGTGCAACAATTTTGGGTTAATTGGGCCTACTGCTGCAATATTGTTGTACTTTTTACAACAATCCGGCCTGAAAAGCCCAGGACCCGATTCGATTGTTGTACAAAATACAATATTTTCTCCCACCACCACCTACCCCACTGCCACTTTTTCGATATTTATTAATCATGTTGAACAAAGAGACGGACAGCCTGCCTCACTATTCACAATATTCCATTTTAAGGATAATAATGTTAATGTTGATTTATGAACGCCCGAATTTTTAACACAGAAAGGCGGGACAACTCTGATGATGGATAATAATAATAATCATAAGCCATTCTCACTTCCTAACGACCCCCACGCTTCCAAGGCCCATTTTGATACAGAACAGAAAAAAATGCATACCGCTGGTCCTCCCGGGCTTTGGAGAGAGATCTCCAATTTACTGATCCTGGTTGCTATCATCGCTTTCATCATCGTACTAGTGAAAATTTTCTAACGAAGGAAGGTTACTTATGAAGTTAAAATGCGCCATCTTGGATGATTATCAAAAAATAGCCTTGCGCATGGCGGATTGGTCGTCGATTGCGGACAGAGTGGAAGTCACGGCAATACATGACCATTTCGAGCACGAGGATGATCTCGTCAAAGCGATTGCCAAATGCGATATCATCGTCATCATGCGTGAGCGTACTCCCTTTACGGCATCCCTCTTTAATCGCCTCCCGCAGCTCAAATTGTTAGTCACTACCGGTATGCGCAACGCCTCCATCGATATGACCGCCGCATCTAGCCATGGTGTTGTAGTTTGCGGGACTACCAGCCATTCTGAAGCACCGATGGAGCTTGCTTGGTCACTCATATTAGGTTTGGCGCGGCAGCTTGTACCTGAGCATCATTCATTTCAACATAGCGGCCCTTGGCAAACAACACTAGGCACCGATCTATTCGGTCGTACACTCGGCCTTCTCGGGCTTGGTAAAATCGGCAGCAAAATGGCCCACATCGCTCAAGCCTTCGGTATGGATGTCGTGGCATGGAGCCAAAATTTGACCCAGGAGAAAGCCGATGCGGCAGGTGTGCAATTGGCTGCTTCCAAGGAGGATTTGCTGCGGCGTAGTGATTTCGTCTCGATTCATCTCGTTCTTAGCGAGCGTACGAAAGGATTGATTGGAGCGAGAGAGCTTAATGAGATGCGCCCTACCGCCTATCTCATCAACACTTCACGGGCGCAAATCGTGGATCAGGAAGCGCTGATCCATGCTCTGCAAAGCAACCGGATCGCAGGGGCAGGCCTCGATGTTTATGATATCGAACCACTTCCCAAGGATCATCCTTTTCGGTCATTGCCCAATGTCCTCGCCACCCCGCATTTAGGTTATGTCACGGAGCGGAATTATCGTACTTATTTTAGCCAAGCAGTAGAGGATATCGAGGCATTTTTGGCCGGGGCCCCGCTTCGGATGCTAGGCGGCGCGCCGCAATAAAAAACATAAGCAAGCCGGTGTTGATCTACAAAATCAACAGCCGGCTTGTATGTTTCCATAGTATTAAATGTCCGTATGAGACAAAGCGAGCTGATCCTCCGGTAATGCCTTGGTCGTCCCATCACTATTTAGAATAGAACGCCAGGAGTAGCGCGGCTCATATCCAAGAACCCTCCGTGCCTTATCGATGGACATCAGCGTTTCGTACCCTTTTACTTCCTTTTTCAAAGGTACGTTCGGGAAATATTTTTTGACCAAATCCTCGCTTAAATCAGGCATAATCGTATCCGGGGCCGTGATATGAAACAACTCGTTTCCAAGGCCATTTTTCTCGATAGCTAGAAGGCATGCATTCGCTGCATCTCTTGCATCGCAGTATGCCCAAGCATTTTTCTTCTGAATATCCTTTTGCTGCTCATTCCAGTGCATGATGGGTATTTTCTCATATTCATCCGGCTCGTACATATTGGCAAATCGAAGCGAGACGATCTGCGCGTTCGTCAGTCTGTGAAACATCCCGCATAGCTGCTCCGTTAATGCTTTGGCCATCGCGTAAGATGATTTCATAAGCATAGGATGTTCCTCATCGACAGGAAGATAGGTCAACTCTTCCGGAACGAAAGGATAGCCTAGCACCGTTTCACTGGATGCCCACACCAGCTTTGGAATTTTTATATCTTTACAGGCCTCGAGAATATTAAAGTTGACGAGCATGTTGTTCTCAAAAATCGCCTGAGGCGTGTTCCGTACATCCACATTTCCTTTGTTTAAAATCCCCATTATTGGACGGTTTTATAAAATTGAGAATGGTGTTTCGAAAACTATCTGCAGTCGCCTCCATCTTGCTTGAGCAAGCATGGATTGCTGTCTTTCACAATTAAGGCCTCAAAAAAGCCCAGCAAAATCCTAATTCATATTGTTGTATTTAGTCGAATTTTGTCATACAATTTTTTGTAACTTGCTGTAACGCGATGAAACATCACTGCAGGTTAGAATTGCAAGATTGCCCAGGCGTGTAATTTAAACATTGACAGTTGACGAAGACACAACAAAAGGGGAGCATTCAATTGGAATCGAAAAAATTAACAAGAGGGCTAAAGTCAAGACACATTGAACTGATTGCACTCGGAGGAACGATTGGCGTCGGTTTATTTATGGGATCGGCGAGTACCATCAAATGGGCTGGACCTTCTGTATTACTGGCTTATCTCTTGGCCGGCATAATTATGTTTTTTGTCATGCGGATTATGGGAGAGATGCTGCATATTGAACCGGTAACTGGCTCCTTCGCGACTTTTGCTCACAAATATATCAGCCCATTGGTTGGGTTCATGACGGCCTGGAGCTACTGGTTCTTATGGGTAACAGTAGGTATGGCGGAAGTGACCGCTATAGGAATCTATGTAGGCTATTGGTTCCCGGACATTCCTCAATGGCTGCCTGCCTTATTGGGCGTTGGGATTATCGCTGCGGCCAATCTGGCTGCCGTGAAGTTTTATGGCGAATTTGAGTTCTGGTTTGCAACCATTAAGGTTGTAGCCATCGTCTTTATGCTTGTTATCGGTACGGGCATGATCTTCTTTGGCCTGGGGAACGGATGGCATCCGATCGGTCTCTCAAATCTCTATAGTCATGGCGGCTTCTTTGCCGGCGGCTTAAAAGGCTTCTTATTTGCGCTGTGTATCGTCACGGCGGCTTATCAAGGTATCGAGATGGTCGGAATTACGGCCGGTGAAGCGGAAAATCCTCAGCACACCTTAAAGAGAGCCATCAAAAATATCATTTGGCGCATTCTCATTTTTTATGTTGGAGCCATCTTTGTCATTGTTACGATCTACCCTTGGAATCAGGTGGGCGAAATCGGAAGTCCGTTCGTGCTCACCTTCGCCAAAGTAGGTATCGTGGCTGCAGCGGGGATTATCAACTTTGTCGTATTAACCGCTGCCATGTCGGGCTGTAACAGTGGGATTTACAGTGCAGGCCGCATGCTTTATACACTGTCTAAAAATGGGCAAGCCCCTAAATTTTTCGGAAAACTGTCCAAGGGCGGAGTTCCAAGAAACAGTATCTTTACAACTATTGCCTTGCTGCTGATCGGCGTGTTGTTTAACTATTTGGCGCCAAACTCGAAATTGTTTATTTATATTTACAGTGCGAGTATTTTGCCGGGAATGGTCCCTTGGTTTGCACTGGCGATCAGTCAATTCAAATTCAGAAAGAAATGGGCCAACGAAATGGCGGATCATCCGTTTAAGTCCCGTTTCTTCCCGATTAGCAACTATATAACGATTGTGTTCCTGGCGCTCGTTATTGTAGGAATGTGGTTCAACCCGGATACGCAGCTGTCCTTGATCGTTGGCGCTACGTTCATCGGACTTGTAATCGTAGGTTATTACATCTTTGGGCTAAATAAACGTTCGGCCCATGATGAGATTGACGAAGCCTAATCATTTGAGCAGTACAAACAGAGCGAGATCCGGGGATAACCTGCAATCTCGCTTTTTTTTTAATATTTTTTCTTATAGTACAATTTCAAGACAGCTTTTACCGTGACCAGGAAAATAAGCACCGCTAGCAGGGTCACGAATACTAACTGGTGGAAAAATCCAGAAACGATTGTGGCTGTTGCAACGACAGCAATAGAGAAATTAAATCCCATCCCGCCGATTTTGTCCTTGATGAGTTTGCTCCGCTCATCGTTCATTTCAATATACATTTTCTTTAGTCGATCCTCGCTGCTGAGCGCCATTTAAAACTCCTCCACCTCTGAAAAGTCAAAGACCTCTTCAATCGAAAGTCCGAAGTATTTTGCTATCTTGTAAGCCAGAATGAGCGAAGCTGTATATTTCTCGCACTCCAGCGAAGTAATCGTCTGCCTTGTGACACCGACGGCAAGTGCCAATTCTTCTTGGGATAGTTTGTGCTGCTTGCGCAACTCTTGTATACGAGTCTTCAAATATCAGGTCCTCCTTTTGCAATGTTAACTTTGCATTTATAGTATAGTTAGCTTTGCACAAAGTGTCAAGCTAGCTTTGCAATTAATAAACTGGTAACGTTGTGATGTATTTCGCTATCTGCGCATTCATTACTTGCTACAATATACATACCGACGGTCGGTATGGAGGTGAACAAACAAATGAAGCAAGCCAAAGAAGTTCGTGTTGAAGCATTGCTCAGCGCAGCCGTAGAGGAATTCCTTCAGAAAGGCTATGATGGCGCCTCGATTGATGGAATTGCCAGAAGGGCCGGCATGAGCAAAGGCGGGTTCTATCACCATTTTCCCAATAAGGAAGTTCTGCTGATGGAAGCTAACCGAAAGCTATCGGAGCCGATTGTCGCCATGGCTGAACAAGCTTATGCTGACGAAAGTCCGCTTCATGGATTGAGCAGGTATATTGAGCAATACATTACCTATTGGGCGGAGCATCCCAAAGAGCTTAGCTTCTTTTTTCTATCGATGTCAAAAGCTCTCCAATCCGAAATTTTGATGGATTACTACAAGGAGTACGTTAACGCGTCAACTGATTTTTTCACCGGAATGTTCCAGAAAGCTGCAACTGCAGGCGAAGCTCAAATATCTGATCCTGAAGCCTATGGAATTACGCTGATGGGCGCATTGGACGGCGTGCTGACGTATTCGATTATTCATCCGGAAGTGGATCCTAAACTGCTGGCTGAGCGCGTAGGGAAGATTTGGATCGATCACAAGTGAAGGATGTGCTGCGATGAGACAAGACGTTTTTCTTTCCGTAGAGGGGCTTTCGAAAAGGTACAAAAATATGGTGGCCGTCGATGAAATCAGTTTTTCGGTCTACCGTGGGGAAGTGTTCGGACTTTTAGGCCCAAATGGTGCCGGGAAGACAACCACGATCAAAATGCTGTGCGGCTTACTCAGGCCGGACTCCGGCGTCATCAGCTATAATGGGAAATCGATGTCCGGCAGCTATAACGACATAAAGTCCATCATCGGACTGTGTCCTCAGGAAATTGTCATTTGGGATCTGCTCACCTGTATGGAGCAATTGAAATTTGTAGGTATGTCCTATGGTCTTTCCGCTAACGAAGCAGTAAAAAAGGCAGACAGCTTGCTCTCGTCCTTAGGTCTATCAGAAAAAAGAGACAAGCTCGCCAAGACACTTTCCGGGGGCATGCAGCGCAGGCTTAATATCGCTCTCGCCTTAGTCCACGATCCGGAAATTATTATTTTGGACGAGCCTCAGGCCGGTCTTGATCCGCAAAGCCGCATTCTCGTGCGTGATTTCATTAGAAACCTAGCTAAAGACAAGACCGTCATCCTGACCACCCATGATATGGACGAAGCCGATCGATTGTCCGACCGGATTGCCATCGTCGATCATGGCAAAATTCTGTTAGTAGACACCCCCGACAATATTAAAGCGAAAGCGGGAGCCGGAGATATTTTGCAGGTTCGTGTTGGTGCGGATGTGATCCATGAGGATTTGGCGGAACACATCATGCAATCCTTACCGGCTGACTTTACCGAAAAAAGGTTCGCTGACGGTTGTTTTTTTCTGGGGGCCGCTGACTTACTGGAGCTTGTTCCTGCAGTAAACCAAACACTCAAAGCTTATCATGTAGCTGCTCAAGATATGACTGTCCGAAAGCGCACGCTGGAGGATGCGTTCATTGCGATGACCGGAAGGGGGCTGCGGGAATGAAACTGGTTGCTTCCATGGAGAAGACGCTTAAGGAAAACGTCAGAGACTGGAAAGTTCTTGTCATGGTGCTGATCTTCTCACCATTCTTTATTTTGCTCATGAATCTGTTTTACGGCGGAGCGCCAACTACATACCAAGTGGGAGTACTCAACTATGATGCGGGCCATAAATCCGCAATTCTTATACAGCACATAGAATCAGCTGCTCAAGGCAAAGATGGATCCAGCCTTTTCAAGATTACTCCGCTTGATGATCAGCAAGATCTGGAGACCAAGGTCAAAGATAAGACCGTAGATATCGGTATCGTTATTCCTAAGGATTACTCGGGAAAGCTAGAGGAGAATGCCACTGGAAAGACTAAAGCCCCTGCTGTTGTCCGTTTCTACGGAAGCATGGGCAATATGAAATATACACTCGCCGCCGTTTTCGCGTCTGATGCCATCACAAAGCAAGGGATGGAAGTCGCGAAGGTAACTCTCCCTGCTAATATCCATGAGACTCTGCTTGAAAAGAAACAGCCGCTAAACGAGTTCGAACAATATGTTCCAGGAACGATATCGCTTGCCGTACTAATGATTCTATTCTCCGCGTCCGCCTCAATCGTAAAAGAAAACGATAAGAGAACATTGATTCGGCTCAAGCTGAGCAAACTAGGTGCTTTTCATTTCCTTGGCGGCGTTAGCATCGTTCAGACCATCATCGCCTTAGTCGCAATCATCCTATCCTACTGGACGGCGCTTGGACTCGGCTACAAACCCGTAGGCGGCTTTGGTGCAGTGCTTGCCGTAGGGATCGTATCAAGCTTTTCTATGGTTGCGATCAGTCTGGTGGTGGCCAGCTTCCTAAACACCGTATTTGATGTTTTAACCATCGGATGTTTTCCGTTCTTTATACAAATGTTCTTCACCGGAAGCATGTTCCCGCTGCCTAAAGTGAACCTTTTCACGATTGGAGGACATCACTTCGGGATTACGGACCTCCTTCCCCTTACGCATACGGCCAGTGCGTTTAATAAAATTCTGAACTTTGGCAGTGGGATTGCGGACGTATCCTTTGAAATCTTCATGATTGTCCTGCTTACGGTATTTTACTTTGTACTCGGCCTGCTTTTATATCAAAAGCGGAAGCTTTCCAAGGCATAAGAGTGAGCTTGAGAATTGTTGAATAAAGGTGTTTTTTCCCTCGCCGTTTTCCACCTTTTTGCGGTAAAATGAGTAGTGATCGTCATTTTTCCCAAATTGAGGAGGCCCAATATGAATGAGCAGCGAAAGGTAAATATCTTGTATGGCAAGCAAATCTATCTGCGCCCGGCCGTTCCAAATGATCTGGATGACTACTATACCTATTTGTGCGATGCAGAAGTGGGCAAATTTACAGGCACTCAGCAAACTTTTACCAAAGAAGGAACAGTCCGTTGGCTTGAGAAAATTTCAACACCGGACGATAGCCGAGTTGATCTTATGATTATTACCAAGGATACTGATCAACTGGTCGGAGAAGTGGTGCTAAACGACATCGACCCGGTTAATCGAAGCGCCAATATCCGCATCGGTATTACCGGCGGGGAGAATCGAGGAAAAGGCTACGGTTCAGAGGCCCTGCTCCTCATGCTTTGGCATGCGTTTGAAAAGCTGCATCTGCATCGGGTTGAGCTTGGAGTTTTTGCATTTAACAAAAGAGCTGTTCATGTCTATGAGAAATTAGGCTTCAATCGAGAAGGTGTCCAAAGGGATTTGTTATTTCTGAACCAGGAGTACCACGATAGTATCCTCATGAGTATGCTTGAGCATGAGTATAGAGAGAAGTATATGGTAGAGTCTAAATGAGCAACCCTAGTGTGACGATGAAGTTACAAGGCGAGCACATCATCGTTACTGCGGCTCAGGAGACGGATGCGGAGTCCCTATTCAACCTAATGTCGGCTCCATGAAGGTGCTGCTCAAGGCAGGCTTCACAAAAGAAGGCATTGCAAGGAAAAACGTAAGGATCAACGGAAAATGGGAGGATCATCAGACATTAGCCATTCTGGAGGAAGACGTTATAAACCCACAAAGTGACATAATCCCTTGTACTGACGTTAATGATAGGACTAACCTTGGGTAAATATCTACACTGGGGTGAATACATTGGGTAAAGCTAGAGTGTCGGAAGTAACGGCTCACTTTCGTGCCGACGTCGAATCTGTCTGGAATTTCGTTACCGATCTTCAGAATTACACATGGCGCAGTGACATTAAGCGAATTGATGTTCTAAGTGACGGGAATAAGTTTGTCGAGTATGCACCTAACGGGAATGCTACAACATTTACGATCACGGTCAAAGAACCTTACAAAGAGTACGCCTTTTCGATGGAGCATAAAATGTTTACCGGCAGCTGGTATGGTCATTTCTCGGAAAGTGAATCCGGAGGAACTACGATCACCTTTGTTGAACAAATTCATATCCATAATCCCATCATTAAGCTGCTCTCGTATGCTTTGATGAATTTAAAGAAGATGCAACTGACCTACATATCGGATTTAAAAAAGGCATTGGGCGAATCGTAGGAAGGAACGTCAATTGACGTTCTTTCCAAGGCGACTGACCGCTTATTCTATATTATCCTGTCTAATAAATCCCCCACTTGCTCTGCCATTTCCTTCGGTGGATAAGGCATACCATTTTTTAGCCACCATTCCACTACACCTACGTAAGCATTTGCAACAAATTCGGCAACTATATCTTTATTTTGACCGAGATTTTTGCCTTTTGTTACATCTACGTCTTTTTTGAATTCTTCGATATTATGCTGAACAAACCGGCTGCGAAAATACGGAGCTCCTTCACTTGCCAACATCGTCGAAAAAAACAAGTAATTACTTTCAAGATATTCCATGCAGAGTACAGTCGCTTCAATCCAATTCATTTCAGCTTCCAACTCACAAAGATTAGCCATGTTATGGATATGTTCTTCAATGATCTTATCCAACAGATCAAATTTATCCAAGTAATGAAGGTAAACCGTTGCGCGGTTAATATTTGCCCTGTCAGAAATATCCTGAATCGTAATGCTATCGAAATTTTTTTCAGACATTAATTCCAGGAAAGCTTTTTTAATTGCTTCTTGGGTTCTTGTTACCCTTCTATCTACTTTTGTCACGTTAAAAACACCATGCTTTCTTGAAATAATCAACAAATTTTATCGTTTTGTTGCGTAAACAACAAAACTGATTAAAATGACTAGCCATGTGCCTTGTAATTACTATTTTTGTTGTATAAATTATAGACAGATGTCGAGAATACATCAATAGTTGTTTTGATAATTTGAAGGGGCGAAAAAACAAAATGGCAATTGAGAATAAAGTGGTTGTTATTACAGGCGCAAGTTCAGGTATTGGGGAAGCTACTGCTAAGCTGTTAGCTGAGAAGGGCGCAAAAGTTGTACTTGGTGCAAGACGTGAAGAGCGTTTAGTAAAATTAGCCAACGAAATCAAAGCGAATGGGGGTCAAGCGGCGTATCGCGTCACAGATGTTGTTAATCCAGATGATAATCAGCAGCTTGTTCAACTAGCTAAAGACACTTTTGGTGGTGTTGATGTAATCTTCTTGAACGCTGGATTAATGCCTAATTCACCACTTTCCGCATTAAAAACTGATGATTGGAACAATATGGTTGACGTTAATATTAAGGGTGTATTGAATGGGATCGCTGCAGTATTGCCAACATTTACATCGCAAAAGTCAGGACATATCATCACTACTTCATCAGTAGCTGGGCTAAAAGCTTACCCAGGCGGTGCAGTTTATGGCGCAACAAAGTGGGCTGTTCGTGATTTAATGGAAGTTTTGCGTATGGAATCTGCCCAAGAAGGTACTAACATCCGCACAGCAACTATTTATCCGGCAGCGATCAACACGGAATTGTTGGATACGATTACTGATAAGAATATTTCAAGTGGTATGACTGCATTGTACGAACAATACGGCATTTCACCTGATCGAATTGCCAATGTTGTTGCATTCGCGATTGATCAACCAGAAGATACGAACGTAAATGAGTTTACCATTGGGCCAACAAGTCAACCTTGGTAATAATCATAAGATAAGATAAAGCTAAGAAGCTATTCATTTTCTAAAGCATAGGCTGTCGAGAAGACCTCGACAGCTTTATCATTTCTTCTATAAACGATTAGCCGAAAAGGAGGGAATAAATTGTCAAGGGATATAAAAGTTGCACTTGTTACTGGCGGAAATCGAGGAATTGGATATGAGTTGGTCAAACTATTGGCTTTGAAAGGTTTTAAGGTGATATTGGCAAGTCGGGATCCAGAGAAGGGTCATAAAGCGATACAACAACTTAGGAAGTCAAATTTGGACGTTTCGTTTGTGTCGATAGATGTAGATAATCGAGAAAGCATCCGTCAAGCTTCGGCTACAGTAAATGAGCGTTATGGAAGATTAGACGTATTGATTAATAATGCTGGCGTGTATCTGGATGAGAATAGAAAGTTAGTGGCTATGGACCCTTCTATTCTGGAGAAAACAATGGCAACCAATTTCTTTGGAGTTTACCATGTGATACGTTCCTTTATCCCCCTCATGGAAAAGCAAGGCTATGGGAGAATTATTAATGTTTCCTCAGAATATGGGGCGATGAGCGAGATGTCACATCAAGGAGTAGGAGCTTATAAGTTGTCTAAACTTGCCCTAAATGCATTGACACAATTGCTAGCTGCAGAAAACCATGGTGATATCAAAATAAATGCAGCCGATCCGGGGTGGGTGAGTTCAGATATGGGTGGACCATCTGCTCCAAGAACCCCTAAGCAAGCTGCCGAATCTATCCTTTGGTTAGCGACAATAGGACCTGAAGGACCCAACGGAGGATTCTTCAGAGATGAAAAACGAATCGAATGGTAGCGGGTCATCTCGTGAGTGACGGTTTTTTAATTGCTTTAGAATAATCTTTCAAATAGATGAAACGCATAAGAGCACATTCCAAACGGTGAATTGGCTTGCTTTTATCTCCAAATAGCAATGCGCCAATGAACGCTTTGCAATTCTTCTCCATTACCATCGCCACAGCAGCTGCATCTCCCTTGGAGCCCCCGCAGCATAATGCGCCAGATTTTCGGATGAACACGGCTGAAGCACCTTTCAGCGCGGCATTTATTGGGGCAGAATGCTTTTCCACCGTTTTTACTGAGGTCCCCACAAGCTGCGCAAAGTCGTCCAGATATGGACGAAGCGTGATGCCAACGTGCGATACGGCTGCGATATTTGGAGTATTTGCATGGACGATATAGTTGATTTTTCGATGCTTCTTAAAAATATTATGATACATTCTCGCTTCTTCAGGCAGAGAGGCGTCCAACTGGTCAAACTTGACGTTCACGATGCCGCCCCCGCTCATATGCATTCGAAAACCGTTCCCGGTCCTCTCTGCCTCGCTAAAACAACCTTGCTGCATGCTGCCAGGAACCATTTCTGCCGAGCCGGTAAGACGTGAAATCGCATAGCGCCTCATCTGATCGGGGTCATAATCGGTATGCCCGCTGACTCTCAAATAGTGTCCGGTGACAAAGCGATCACAGGCGTTTTCCAGTTCCGAGGCAACTGTAAAGGCTTGATCATCATTCTCTCCAAAACAAAGCGCACCGTGATTGGTCAAAATAACGGCATTGCCTTTCGAACGGGTCAATGTAAGCGCGACGCTCTGGGCCAGCTTTTTTGTGGTCGGCAAGGCGTACGGAGCGCAGATCACTTCTCCGCCAAGAAGGGGCAATCCTCCCTCCACTTTCATGGAATCCACCCCGACGGCGCTAACTACGGATGCATTCTCCTGATGCGTGTGAATGACAAAATGAACGTCCGGATGCTGCCTGTAAACCGCAGCATGGATGCCCTTTTCCGACGAAGGCTTGATATCGCCGCTATAGCTGCAATCTGAAATTTCAACTTCAACGATATCGTCCGGCGTCAAAGATAAATAGTCTCTTCCTCTCGGTGTGATCACGAATCGACTTTCGCTGATCCGGCAGCTTACATTCCCCCACGTGCGGGCAATGAGTTTCGACTCGACTAGCTTTCGGCCAGCCTCAACAACTCTTTCCTTGGCTTCAGCAATATTCATGATAACCTCCATCGCACATCACGACATTAAGCTATTATTCCAATATGCTTAAACACATTTTCAAATCTGGTCAGCACATCCGCGATCATCTCGTCCGTATAGGCTGCGCTGGTATACAGCCTGCTTCCTGCCAACGTTACGATCCCCTCCGCCATATAGGCCGCTCCCATATGCTCCATTTCTTTTTTTCGCTCGGACGTTGCCTTTAATATTTTGGGGATTTCCCAAGGTTTGGACCATTGGATGGCATGATGCAAGGTTCCGACCGTTTCAAGATGGCAGATTGATCCCTGGTTAAATGCCACGAACGGCAGGTCATATTTTTGAATAAGCAGCTGTAAGCCCTTGATCAGCTTATCGCCCATCTCCCCTGCTCGCTCTGCCGCATTCGTCCTCTCGATTTCACAAAGCGTATAATATCCGGCAACGCAGCTAAGCGGATTAGCCGCCATCGTACCGCCGACAAGGGCCTTCTTATGCTTTTCCCCGGATTGCAAACCTGCCGCCAAAAATTTCATATACTCTTTCTTGCCGCCGAGACCGCCCGCAGCCGGATATCCGCCGGCAACCACCTTCCCGAAAATCGTTAAATCCGGAGAAACGCCAAAGTAGCCCTGTGCACCGGCCATGCCGATTCGAAAGGCGGTTACCACCTCGTCAAACACCAGCAAAGCGCCATATTTACGGCAGAGCTCCTCCACTCCCTTGTTAAAATCCTTGTCGAGAGGTCTTGTTCCGCTTTCAGGGCCAACCGGCTCGATCAGAACGGCAGCCGTACCGCCTCGCAAACGGTTCAACTGCAGTTTTTTTTCAAGGTCATGCAAATCGCCGGGAAAGAACTCCTGGGTGTGTTTGAAAATATAACGCGGAACGCCATGGGACTGCGTCCATTTGGAGCCGGGAATGCGGATGCCGTAAGCGAGCTGGTCGCTCCAGCCATGATAGGCCCCGCCCATCTTGATGATATTCTTCTTTTTGGTAGCAAGACGCGCAACGCGTATGGCCGCCATGCAGGCTTCAGTCCCTGACCCCAACATCCTGAACATATCGACGGTTTTTATGTTTTCAGAGATCTTCTTCGCAAGCTTATACTCGAATTCATGAAAAAGCCCCGTGGACGGACCGCAATCATTCAGCAGCTCGATAACCTTGCTGCGCACCTCGATCGGGTTGCTTCCCAAAACGGTCGGGCCGCCCGCTTGCAGAAAATCATAATATGTATTGCCGTCGATGTCATACAGATAGGCTCCCTCGGCTTTAGTAAAAACCAGCGGAAACGGGTAATTAAAGGCAAGGTTATGCTGAACGCCTCCGGGAATGACAGTTTTCGCTTCTTCAATCATTTTTCTGGATCCGGAACATCGCTTGCCGTAATACTCTTCTATGTAGATTTTTAGTGTCTCGGGCCTGATGGAGTAAATCGGTTTTCTGATCAATTCGTCCAGTTGCTTGATGATCGAAGCAGTATTCGGATATTCAGAAATCGCGAATCGATTATCCATACGTCCCTCCCCCATTTTCCAACACCGGAATAAGTCAATCTCATAGTCATATTTATTGCAAAACTCTGATAATATGTTACGACTTGAAATGAAAGGATGTGCATTTGTGGCGGACTATGTCATTGCCTATGATGTAGGAACGACCGGAATAAAAACCTGTGTATTTGAAATTTCGAACGCCATAAAGCTGATTGCTTCCGCTATGGAGGGGTATAAGCTTTACGTGATGGATAATGGAGGCGCCGAGCAAGAGCCGAATGACTGGTGGGATGCGATGTGCAGAACAACAAACCGAGTGCTGGTGGAAAGCGGCATTCCTGCTGAACGCATTCTGGGCATTTCCTTTTGCTCTCAAATGCAGGGGCTCGTTCTTGTTGACAAGAATGGAGAGCCTGTACGGCGCGCCATGAGTTATTTGGATCAGCGGGCACAGAAGGAGCTCAAGGAAGGAATAGCTCATGGTTTGCGGATTGCCGGAGTGAACCTGTTCAAGCTGCTTAAATCGCTCTCCATTACCAGGGCTGTGGCAGCCAGTATCAAGGACCCCGTCTGGAAGTATAAATGGGTGGAAAGCAATGAGCCCGAAGTCTATGAAAAGATATATAAGTGGTTGGATGTAAAGGAGTACTTGATCTGCAAATGTACGGGCGCCTTTATCATGACACAGGACAGCGCTTTTGCCACTCTGCTTTATGATACTCGCAAAGGGATGAACTGCATCAGTAAGGAATTATGCAGGATGTATGGCGTAAATGCGGAGCATCTTCCTGAAATCGTTCGCAGTACGGATATGGTGGGCCGCATCACAAAAGAAGCGGCAGTCAAACTGCATTTGCAAGAGGGAACGCCTGTGTTCGGCGGAGGCGGGGACGCTTCACTGATCGGCGTGGGAGCAGGCGCAGTGGAGCCAGGCAGCACGCATATCTACTCAGGCACCTCCGGCTGGGTGTCGACTGTCGCCAATAAGCAAGTGGTAGATGCTTCATCAATGATCGCTGCCATCGTCGGAGTCAATCCCGGAGCCTTTAACTATTTTGCTGAACTCGAAACGGCTGGCAAGTGTCTGGAATGGGTCAAGGATCATCTCGCGTTGGATGAAATCGATATTTATTTGGAAAAGAAACACATTTCGGAATCCACGGAAAATCTTTTCACAAGCTTATACGATTATATGATGCACGCCGTCCAACATGTGCCGGCAGGCAGCAATGGGGTTATTTTCACACCTTGGCTGCATGGTAACCGCTGCCCTTTCGAAGACGCCAATGCACGCGGCATGTTCTTTAATATCAGTCTGGAAACCGGAAAAACCGAGATGATTCATGCCGTTCTTGAAGGCATCTGCTATCATTTAAGGTGGCAGCTTGAGGTTCAAGAGAAAAAAGTAAAAACCTCTAAGATCATACGTTTTGTGGGAGGCGGCGCATTAGCCCCTCTTACCTGTCAGATTCTTTCGGATATCCTCGGCCGGGAAATTGAAACCGTCGATAGCCCGCAAAATGCCGGAGCCGTCGGCGCTGCCTTGATGGCTGCCGTTGGACTTGGAATGATCGATCAGGTTAACGATGCGAAACAATGGATTAAAGCCAATGCGCGCTACCTTCCCGATATGGCGAACAAGTCAAAGCATGACAGGAACTATCAAGTGTTCAAATCGCTGTATAGAGCCAATAAGAAAAGCTTTCGCCTTCTTAATGACAGGAAAGCTTCTAGTGTAAGCCTTAGCAACTAAAAGCTGCGCGCCGCTTCTTTAGCCCGAGCGATCGCAGCTTCTTTGATTTCCTGCGCTTTTTCAGGTGCATAAGCGTGCCCTTCCACAAAAATCCCCTCAAAGGAAGGAACGCCAAAAAACTTCATGAGTGCACTTAAGTGTCTATGCCCCATTTCCATCTCTGCGGCCGGTCCCTCCGAATAAACGCCACCGCGTGCTTGAATGTGCAGCGCTTTTTTATTCGTCAGCAGGCCTACAGGCCCTTGCTCCGTATACTTAAAGGATTTTCCCGCTACAGATACGGCATCAATATACGATTTCATGACAGGCGGGTAAGAAAAATTCCAGAATGGCGTGACAAAAATATATTTATCCGCCTCCACAAACTGATCACTAAGCTGACCAAGGCGTCCAACCTTGGCTTTTTCCTGCTCGGATAGCTCTTCAAAGCCTTTTCCCGATTGCAGTTTCCCCCATCCGCTAAACACATCGGCATCGATGTGAGGAATGGACTCACGGTACAAATCAATATGAACGACCTCATCGCTAGGGTTCGCTTGCTTATAAATGTCGATAAAGGCTTGGCCAACAGCCATACTAAACGACGTGGAATGGTCATGCGGATGGGCTGTGATATACAGCACCTTTGCCATTGCTTCTCATCCTCTCTCTGCTAAGTTTCGATTCATTAGTTAAGATGAGAAAGAACTGGACAATTTATGCCCGACTGGGCCTTACAGAAAATGTATAACAGTCGCCATGCTATCTTTTTGATATAATAGCTACATCTCATGATAGAGGTGACTAGACTTTGAATATATTAAAAAACGATTGGGCGCCTTATTTACAAGGTGAATTTGAGAAGCCCTACTACCTGCAGCTGCGTAAATTTCTTGTCGAGGAATATAATACGAGATTCATATATCCCGACAAATATGATATTTTCAACGCACTCCACTATACTTCCTTCGCCAATACGAAAGTGGTCATATTGGGCCAGGATCCTTATCACGGACCTGGACAAGCTCATGGTTTGAGCTTCTCTGTAAAACCGGGCATCAAGTCGCCACCTTCACTGCAAAATATTTTCAAGGAACTGCACGACGATTTAGGATGCTATATCCCGAACAACGGGCATTTGGTCAAATGGGCCGAACAAGGTGTCCTGCTCCTAAACACGGTACTGACCGTTCGTGCCGATACTCCGAACTCACATAAAAATATGGGCTGGGAGAACTTCACGGACAAAGTAATCGAAACGCTTAATCAGAAGGAGCATCCGGTAGTGTTTCTGCTTTGGGGCAGCCATGCCCAGAAAAAAGCCGAGCTGATTACGAACAAGCAGCACTATCTGATCAAAACACCGCACCCAAGTCCCTTGTCAGCACATCGGGGGTTTTTAGGCAGCAAGCCGTTTTCGAAGACAAATCAGTTTCTAAAAGTCCAAGGACTTGGCGAAATCGATTGGCAAATCTCGAATTTGTAGGCTAAGTCATGGCTTCCGCCAATGAAACAAGCTTCATCAGCGTCTTCCAATTTCGGGCGGTTGCCGGAACGTCCAGCTTCGGCAAATGATTGGCGAGCTTGGAGTTTCGGATGCTATCGGAGAATAGCATATAGATTTCCCGCCCGATAATCCGGAAATCTTCGTTCTGGTTTTTGTAGCCGCCGAGCTTCTGCACGCTTTCCTGTGAAGGCTCCTTTGACAAAAAAGCGATATGCAGGCATTCCCCGGTTGCCGTGGCTTCTGCTGCGGAAATCTCCGCGGGTGAAAACGGACAGGTATCAGCAATCTGTTTCATCTCTTCGGCCGTTCTTAATACCACGGTCACCGGGAAGCCAAAATCGGTCAAAATTGCTTGTTCGATGCAGAAGCGAAGCGACTCTTCTCCCTCATCAGATTGAAACAGAACGTTACCGCTCTGAATGTAGGTTTGCACCTCATGCAGCCCCGAATTCATCAGAGTGCGCTTTAATTCGGCCATTTTGATCATATTTTTGCCGCCTACGTTAATGCCTCGCAGTAAAGCGATGTAGATCGTCATTGACTCTATCCCTCCTTGAAGTGGTCAATACTTCCCTTTTAGTCCAGATTATAATATCCCAATTTATGTTACGTCCAGAAGTGTTATTTGCCCTTCATTTGCCCTATCAACCGGTTCATTTGAACTAAATTAAACAAGGTATTTAGACCGATTTTTTCATTTCATATGGAAGTGATAACAAAAATTTACTGTTAATTATAGAATTTCATTACATCTTTTGGTATATTATGGGCAGGGGCCGCAAATTGCTAACGTTTTATGTCATTCAGCGTCTCCTTCAATCCTGAGGAAAGTGGGGTGATCGGGCTGTTTTTGGCTACCGCAAGGGACACTCAATACACAGAATCACGAGTCATAAGGAAAGAGCACACCAGGTTCCAACAGTAAAAAGCACTAATCGTTTGTTTTAGTAGAACACTCTATATAAGGAGGATTCAATCTGCTATGGGCAAATGGATGAAGAAAAGCGGGATTATGTCTTTCAGCTTTTTGTTAGCGCTTACAGGATACTCAGGATGGGGCTCCTTCTCTCCAGTCGCTAAGGCAGAAGCGACCAGCTACAATTACGCCGAAGCACTGCAAAAGTCAATTTACTTCTACGAAGCGCAGCGCTCAGGGGACCTCCCGGCCAATAACCGTGTGGAATGGCGCGGAGATTCAGGCCTCCAGGACGGTGCAGATGTCGGTCATGATCTTACAGGAGGCTGGTATGATGCCGGGGACCACGTTAAATTTGGATTCCCGATGGCAGCTACCGCAACAATTCTCGCATGGTCTGTATATGAGTACCGGGAAGGATATGAACAGTCCGGTCAGCTCGAAGAAATATTGGATAATATCCGTTGGGCCACAGATTACTTTATGAAAGCCCACACGGCCCCAAATGAGTTATGGGGACAGATCGGCAACGGTACGGCCGACCATAATTGGTGGGGTCCTGCAGAGGTTATGCCGATGCAAAGACCTGCTTACAAAATCGATACCACCCATCCGGGGTCCGATCTTGCCGGGGAAACCGCTGCGGCGCTTGCGTCCGCCGCGATTATTTTCCGGGACAGCGATCCTGCTTATTCCGAAAAATTGCTTCGTCACGCCAAAGAACTGTACAACTTTGCCGACCAATATCGGGGCAAATATTCGGACAGCATCACCGATGCGAAGCAATTCTACAATTCATGGAGCGGCTATGCCGATGAGTTGAGCTGGGGAGCCGTCTGGCTCTATTTGGCGACAAACGATCAGACCTACCTGAACAAAGCCATCGCCGCAAGCCAGCTTTGGGGCACCAACCAGCAAGGAGATTGGGACTACAAATGGACCCATGCCTGGGATGATAAGCATTATGGGGCCCAACTGCTGCTGGCCCGCATCACCGGCGATTCCAAATTCGTCCGGTCCACGGAACGCAATATGGAATTCTGGACGACCGGTGTCTCGGGAACAGGTGAACGGGTTGCCTATACGCCCGGCGGCCTAGCGCACCTGGATCAGTGGGGAGCCCTCCGCTATGCAGCAAATCAGGCTTTTCTAGCATTTGTGTATTCCGACTGGGTGAGCGATCCTGCGAAGAAGATAAACGCGCGTTCATTCGCTGAGCAGCAAATTTTATACATGCTCGGAGACAACCCTCGAAACAGCAGCTACGTCATCGGATACGGCAACAATTCGCCGCAGCATCCGCATCATCGCACCTCCCACGGCTCATGGGCAGACAGCCAAAACACACCGGTGAACCACCGTCACATTTTGTACGGGGCCCTTGTCGGCGGTCCATCCAAAGATGATACCTATACCGACTCCATCAGCGATTTCGTCTCTAACGAAGTTGCAACCGATTACAATGCCGGCTTTACAGGCGCTTTGGCCAAAATGATGCTGCTTCATGGAGCTGGCCAGCAGCCGGTCGCCTCCTTCCCCGCTCCGGAGACACGCGAGGACGAAATGTTCGTTGAGGCCTCGGTAAATGCAAGCGGCAGCAACTTTGTAGAAATTAGGGCCCTGCTGAACAATCGTTCCGGATGGCCGGCACGTGCCAGCGAAAACATGTCGTTTAATTACTATGTCGATCTTAGCGAAGCGATCGCTGCGGGCTATGGACCTGGAGATATTACTGTTGCAGCCGGCGGTTATAATCAGGGAGCTACTGTCACCCCCCTCAAACCTTACGATGTAAGCAAAAATATTTACTATACGACGGTGGATTTCTCAGGAACGCGCATATATCCCGGCGGTCAATCCGCTTATCGCAAGGAAGTGCAATTCCGGATCGCCGCGCCTTTGAACACAACATTTTGGAACAACGCCAATGACTTCTCTTATCAGGGCATCGCTTCTGGAGGATCCAGTCCCATTAAAGCGCCGAATATCCCGGTATTTGATGCCGGAGTACGTGTGTTTGGGGAACTGCCTGCCGGAGGTGGCAACCCAGGAGAACCAACAGCACCTGCAGCGCCGCAGAATGTGAAAGCGCTGCCTGGAAATGAAGCAGCTCAGCTATCTTGGAGCGCAGTAAGCAGTGCCTCCGAGTATCTGATCAAGAGATCGGCAGCGAGCGGCGGTCCTTACAACACTGTTGGAACTTCAAGCGTTCCCTCGTTTGCCGATTCGGGGCTGACAAATGGAACAACCTATTATTACGTCGTTGTCGCGAGGAATGCCGTAGGCGACAGCCTTCCTTCTTCCGAGGTCTCCGTAAAACCGCGTTCAACTCCGATACCGGCAGAAGGCGATTTGAAGGTTCAATATCGCACCAACGATACGAACTCCGGTGATAATCAGTTGAGGCCGCTGTTTCGAATCGTGAATACCGGCAATGAGACCGTTTCGCTCAGCGATCTTACCCTTCGGTATTATTACACTACTGACGGCGACCAACCGCAGCAGTTTAATTGCGACTATGCATTTGTCGGCAGCGGCAATGTCAGCGGCCGGTTTGTCAAGCTGGATCATCAGGTTACCGGCGGCGACCATTATCTTGAAATTGCCTTCGCTCCAGGAGCCGGAAGTCTGGCTCCGGGCGCCGATAGCGGCGAAATTCAAACCCGCGTCAACAAAACGGACTGGACCAATTACAACGAAAGCGACGATTATTCGTACGGTGGAACGCAGCAAACCTTTGCTGATTGGAATAAAGTGACGCTGTACCGGAATGGTACGCTCATTTGGGGAGTCGAGCCTTAATCTTTTCCGAATTTGAACAATTCATTTTGAAAGGATGATGTTTGGATGACGCGAACGGGTAAATTCAGGAAATCTGCTTCTATCCTGATGACGATGGCTTTATTATTCACGATGACGACGGGTGTATTTGGCTTTGGGACTCCTAAAGCTTCCGCAGCTTCCGTGGAAGAAACTCGTTTTTTGCAGCTATACTCTCAGATTAAAGACCCAAGTAACGGCTATTTTTCCGCGGAAGGCATCCCTTATCATTCCATTGAAACGCTCATGAGTGAAGCTCCCGATTATGGACATATGACGACCTCTGAGGCATACAGCTACTGGATGTGGCTTGAGGTTTTGTACGGCCACTATACCGGTGACTGGAACAAACTCGAAGATGCATGGGACAATATGGAAAAATATATGATCCCGATCAATGAGGGCGACGGGAAAGAAGAACAGCCTACTATGAGCAACTATAACCCGAACAGTCCAGCCACCTATGCGGCGGAATACGGTCAGCCAGACAAATATCCAAGCAGTCTCACAGGCCAGTACTCCGCTGGGAAGGATCCGCTTGATGCAGAGCTGAAAGCCACTTACGGCAACAATCAAACGTACCTGATGCACTGGCTGCTGGACGTCGATAACTGGTACGGGTTCGGCAACCTGCTCAATCCAAGCCATACGGCCACTTATGTGAACACGTTCCAGCGCGGCGAGCAGGAATCCGTTTGGGAAGCCATTACTCACCCTTCGCAGGACAACAAAACGTTCGGCAAAACGGGTGAAGGCTTCATGTCCCTGTTCACGAAGGAGAACAATGCACCGGCAGCTCAATGGCGCTACACCAACGCTACCGATGCCGACGCCCGGGCGGTTCAAGCTATGTACTGGGCCAAAGAGTTAGGCTACAATAACGAGGTCTATTTGAAAAAAGCCGAGAAAATGGGGGATTATCTCCGTTACGGCATGTACGATAAGTACTTCCAGCAAATCGGCAGCGCAGCGGACGGCAGTCCTGCAGCCGGGAATGGCAAAGACGCCAGCCATTTTCTGATGTCGTGGTATACGGCATGGGGCGGCGGACTTGGGCAAGGCGGCAATTGGGCTTGGCGGATCGGTGCGAGCCATGTCCATCAAGGATATCAAAATGTCGTAGCATCCTATGCCCTGTCCGATCCCGACGGCGGACTGATTCCCGACTCCGCAACAGCAGGACAGGACTGGAATACAACTCTGAAACGCCAATTGGAATTTTACACCTGGCTGCAATCCGCCGAAGGAGCGATTGCCGGCGGCGCCACAAACAGTTGGGATGGAGCATACAAAGCTTACCCGGCTGGAACGAGTACATTTTACGGGCTGGCTTATGATGATGCTCCTGTCTACCATGACCCTCCTTCAAATAACTGGTTCGGCATGCAAGCCTGGCCGGTAGAACGCATTGCCGAATACTACTACATCCTTGCTTCAAACGGTGACACTTCTTCCGAGAACTTCCAAATGGCCAAACAAGTGATCAGCAAATGGATCGACTGGTCGATGGACTATGTATTTGTGAACAGCCGTCCGTCCTCCGACTCTGAGGGTTATTATCTGGATGCACAAGGCAACCGTGTCCTTGGCGGAACCAATCCGCAAATCGCTACTGTCGCCGCTCCGGGAGAATTCTGGATTCCTAGCAATCTGGAATGGCAAGGCAAACCGGATTCATGGAACGGCTACAGCAGCCACACAGGTAACTCTGGCCTTCACGTGGTGACGAAGAACCCTGGTCAAGATGTTGGCGTACTCGGAAGCTACATCAAAGCGCTGACCTTCTTTGCAGCAGGTACCAAAGCCGAAAACGGCAGCTACACTACAATTGGCGGTCAAGCTGGGCAGTTGGCAAAATCACTGCTGGATACGGCATGGAGTTATAACGATGGCATCGGCATTGCCAAAGCGGAGCCGCGCGATGACTACTACCGTTACTTTACGAAAGAGATTTATTTCCCATCAGGCTGGAGCGGCACATATGGTCAAGGCAACACGCTCCCTGGCTCGAATACAGTGCCTTCCGATCCGTCCAAAGGCGGAAACGGCGTATATGCCAGCTACTCCGATGTTCGTCCGAAAATCAAAAACGACCCAAGCTGGCAAGCTCTCGTGGATAAATACAACACCAGTTGGAATCCGCAAACCAAGAAGTGGGATAACGGTGCGCCTCAGTTCACATATCACCGTTTTTGGTCACAAGTCGACATGGCTACAGCCTATGCCGAATATGATCGCCTGATCAACGGCGGCGGTGGCGGCCCAGTCGATCCGGTGGCTCCTAAAGCGCCTGCAAATCTCAAAGCTACTCCAGGGGATGCCAAAGTTCAGTTGTCCTGGAGCAAATCGACCGGAGCAGAAAGCTATACGGTAAAACGTTCGATCACTAGCGGCGGACCTTATGCAAATATCGCTACTGTGACTGAACCGGCTTACACCGACTTGAATGTTGTTAACGACACAACTTATTATTACGTAGTTAGCGCCTCGAACGCAGTTGGCACAAGTCCTGATTCCGCAGAGGTCAGTGCCAAGCCGACGGCAACGCCTACTCCGGTGCATGGTAATCTGAAGCTGCAGTATCGCAGCACAGATAGCAATGAAACCGATAACCAGGTCCGGGCTAATCTCAAAATTGTGAACACCGGAACGGAACCCGTTTCACTGAGTAATGTAAAGGTGCGGTATTACTATACGGTGGACGGTGACAAAGCGCAGGAATTCTACTGTGACTATGCTGCCATCGGCAGCGGAAATGTCACCGGCAGCTTTGTCAAAATGCCTAACGCAAAACCAGGCGCCGATTATTATTTGGAAATTTCCTTCGGATCAGGGGCGGGTACTCTGGCTCCAGGTGCAGACACTGGCGATATCCAAATCCGGTTCAACAAAACAGACTGGTCTAATTACAACGAAGCAGGAGACTTCTCCCATGATGCCACCAAAACTTCCTATACCGAATGGGATAAAGTTCCGCTTTATGTGAAAGGAACTCTGGCTTGGGGACTTGAGCCTTAAGGAATTACACAATAAACTTAAAATAGGTGCGCGTTAAGTCTCTATGCGGTCCGGCAATAGCACTTCTGCCGGGCCGTTTTTTTTATGTCCGCCCGAATTTTCTCCAATTATTCATTTATGCATCATCTGACCCCTTTGCGTTTTGCTAAAATCTTCATATAGGCAATATGGAGGTGAGAACTATGAATCCTATGACACCAAGGGCATCAATGACACCTGAAGTTATAACTTACGCTTTGCCTGAAAATGCCTCCGGATCGGATGCCTTTTACCACGATGTGTCTCAATTGGCGGATGAGCTGCTGGAAACGACTAAAGGTGAAAAAGCCGTGTCCGATTTTGTCTCATTCACGGCTGAGCACGAACTGGAGCTTATGAGTAATCAGGTTTATGTTTTAGAGTTTCTTATGATCGGTGTCCTATGGAGAAGCTACGGCAAACAAGCCGCTGCCTTCCATCTGCGCGGAACGAGTCTCTTAACCCGGATTTACCGATTGCGAAGCAAAGGAAAACAGCAGCGGGAAGCCGTCAACCGGGTAAAGGGATTTCTAAATACAACCGTTTTGGCCAAAGCAGGTACCACCGAGCTAAACATCCATCCTGATCATTTTGGAAAGCTCATTCGTTGGCTTGCAGCAACCGGTGAATTTGAGGAAGAATGCAAACGCCTGAACATATGGAAAGCTTATCTATTAAGTAAACCTTTGAACGAAAGCATATCTTTTCTTGAACGCGCCATCCGGTTGACTGACTGGTTCGAACGCAGGAGTGTCATAGTTCTAGGCTGCTATACCCCCAATGTAGATTCATTTCGAGAACATCACGCTCAAAGTCTGAAATGGAAGGAAAATTTAATCTTCTGCACTCGCGGGCGTGTGGAATATCATTTGAATATGGTTGGCGCCGAGCTGATGAACAGAGCCTTTAGGGACTGCTTTCTACAGACGAAGGAGAAAAAAGTACTGCTACCTATTTGCATGAGGCTGAGAGGAGAAATTGGCTGCCGGGCGGTGCGAGTAGAGGACGGTTATGCTTGCACTGGCTGTGTAAAGGAATGCCAAGTCAATCAAATGACGGTTCTGGGTAAAGAAAAACAATTTCAAGTACGGATTATCCCCCACGCCTCAACCGCTTTCGAACAACTGGACGACCGGAGGAAAGGCGAGATCGGCATTATCGGCATCGCCTGTGTGCTTCAACTGATCTCTGGAGGATACAAAGCAAAGTCGCTGGGATTTGAACCCCAATGTGTCCTGCTGAATTACTGCGGCTGTGCCAGACACTGGCACCCTGATGGGATAGTCACTCACATCAACTTAAATCGGCTAAAAAGCCTGCTGGAATCGTAACGGCATGAATTTCGATTTGACAATTCATGCTTTTTTTATTATCCTTCAGTTAGATATTTATTTAATTAGATATATGTTTAATTTGCTTATATACTAAATCTTAAGGAGGTATGTCATGATGGATAATTCAGACAAGGCGCTGAACGAAAAAACAGTGCAAGCGGTGCTGCGGAACTTTTTTACAAAGGAAGGAAAGTTAACTCATTTACCGGCCCAGCTCAAGAAAAAGTTGATCGTTTTGGAGCATCTCGTTTCTCAGCTGGAACAGGGGCATAGCTACTCGGAGAAACAGATTAACGAGTATATCAAAAGGGTTGATGATGATTATGCGACGATCCGACGGGAGTTTATCATTTACCGGTTTATGAGCCGGGAAGATGGGATTTATACGGTGAATCCGCCGGAAATGTGGACGAGGTGGGACAGCTTGAATTAACAGGGATTGTATGAATTCATGAAGCTTGTTAGGCAGTAACGTTTTTTTCGCGGAAGATTGGGAATAAAAAGTAAAGATACACCTATATCAAAGGGGGATTCCCTGATGAAGTTAACGCCCGAGCAACGCGTACAGCTGCACGAATTCAACAACCTGACAAAAACGTTAAGCTTTAATATGTACGACATCTGCTACACCCGAACCAAAGAAGAACGCGAAGCCTATATCACC
This sequence comes from Paenibacillus puldeungensis, assembly GCF_042678945.1. Lineage (NCBI taxonomy): Bacteria > Bacillati > Bacillota > Bacilli > Caryophanales > Paenibacillaceae > Paenibacillus > Paenibacillus puldeungensis. The sequence goes on from NZ_JBHTLM010000023.1 coordinate 25,889, forward strand.
TATATTGATGAAGAATATAATTCAACGCGACTCACAAGCATTCTTCGCACCGTAGCCGATATCATCGGAGCTCACGTTTTAAATATCGCCAATCAGGATTATGTTCCTCAGGGGGCTAGCGTAACGATGCTTGTATCGGAAGGCCCTGTCGTGGAGGTGCCGAATGAGTCGTTTGATGAATCCCCCGGACCGCTTCCCGACTCCGTTGTAATGCAGCTCGACAAAAGTCATATCACCGTGCATACGTATCCTGAATATGATCCTAATGAAGGCATCAGCACGTTCCGGGCCGATATCGACGTGTCTACCTGCGGAGAAATTTCGCCTCTCAAGGCCCTAAACTACCTTATCCATTCCTTCAATGCGGACATTATGACGATCGACTACCGCGTGCGCGGTTTTACCCGTGATATCAATGGGCAGAAGCTATTCATCGATCACGATATCAGCTCCATCCAGAACTATATTCCCGATGAAGTGATCGAGCTGTATCAAATGATTGACGTCAATGTGTATCAGGAGCATATTTTTCATACAAAATGCAAGCTCAAGCAATTTGACCTTAACAATTATCTATTCGGCTATACGAAGGATGCGTTGGATCCCGAGGAGATTAAAGATATTACCGCTAGGCTCATTACGGAGATGGATGAAATTTTCTACGGCAAAAATATTTTATCCGGATCGCTGGATTTCGGTTTCGGTCTGTGAAAAGAGATTTAGAGTACAGGAGCTCAGCCAAACGCTAGACTAGATATGTGATTGTGATGTAGAGAGTATCGGGGCTCACCGTAGTCATCCCTTGCATGGATTTGATGTTGTAAAAAGTACAACATTTGGCCCCGACTGTCGGTCATTTTCGGGTGAATGTTGCAGTTTGTACAACAATAAAATACAACAATGAGGCGGGGAGCTGTTGAGATTCTGTGGTGGAGGCTGGTGGAGGCACCATATCGGAGTTGTGCATATCTCTCCCGCCAATATTAGAGTCTACGGTTATAGCGATACGTGAGTTTCGGATACGAATGGCGCCTACTCGTTTAGCGCTGCCTGCAATGACTCCAGATTTATGCGCATCAGTGCGAGGTAATCGCGCTTATTGGCCTCATCCTCTTCGGTGAGCCCTTCGATCGGGTTAAGTACCGCCGTTTTAGCCCCGATTTCACTCGCAATGGCATCCGCTACTTTCGAAGAGACAAGGGTTTCAAAAAATATTGTCTTCACCTTGTGCTCCTTAGCAAACTTGATCACTTCCGTCATCTGCTCTGCGGAAGGTTCCTGATCCGGGGACAGGCCGGCAATCGGAACCTGCGTTAAGCCGTACTGTTTCGCCAGATACCCAAACGCCGCGTGCTGAGTTATAAAATCTTTCCGATTCGCCTTCGCCAGCCCCTCCTTGAATTCCTGATCCAGCTGATTCAGTTTGCTTATGTAGGCGTCGGCATTTTGCTTAAATTTGTCTTTATGATCCGGGGCGGCTTTGGCAAGAGCCGTTTCAATATTCCGGACCTCCTGGGCTGCAAGGGAAGGCGCCAGCCAAACATGAGGGTCAAGGCCGCCGTGATCATGCGCATGTTCGTCACCACTCTCATGGCGGTGATCCCCGGTCGCGTGATCATGATCGTGATCGTGGTCGTGTTCATCGCCATGCTCTTCTTCCGTTCCCTCGATTAAATCCAGTCCTTGGCTTGCCTCAACGGTCACTAGCTTGCCGCTGCCAATGGCCGACTTGACTTGATCCACCCAGCCTTCCATTCCGGCGCCATTGTAGACAAGCACATCGGATTCCTCAATTTTCTGAATATCTTGTGGTGTGGGCTCCCAGTCATGTGGCTCGACACCGCCAGGGACGAGCAGTTCAACATCTGCCAGCTCACCAGCCACCTGCCTAGTAAACTCATACATCGGGTAGAAGCTGGTTTGTATTTTCAGTTTATCCGGCTTGGCGACGGTTTCCGTGGATTGTGCCGCACCTGCGGATTTCGCCGAGTCAACCTGAGAAGATGCGGGGTCATTCCCTCCTCTAGCACTGCACCCGGCAATCACCAATATACTTAACGCTACCGCCATAAAAGCTTTTCTTTTACGTTTCATCTTCTTCCTCTCTCCTTCTCATAACGAATTAAAAACTCTAGTAATCTCTGTCTATAAGCGCTCTCTCTGAAGGACACGCGCACTGCGCTTAGTAAGGAACGCGCGAGCCTTCTGAGCACTTATTCCGATAAGCAGGAACAGCAGCAGGATCAGCGAGATCGTCCCGCCGGGCGGGGTGTCCATATAATATGAAGCGGTTAATCCGCTAAAAATCCCCGTTAGTCCAAGCAAGACGGCCATCACCAACGCGGCGGTGAAGCCGCGGGCCAAACGCAGCGCCAAAGAGGCGGGCAGCACCATCAGTGAAGAAACGAGCAGTACGCCTACGACCGGCATCGCCGAGGCCACAGTCATCCCGGTAAGCATCGCGAGGGAAAAAGACAGCCACCGTACGCGCCCCCCGCTGATTTGGGCGGTTTCTTCATCGAACGTCAGGTTGTACAGCGGTCTTTTGAGCAAAATAAAGTAGATTATGCCGGCGGCAGCAACCCCGCCAATCATCCAAAGCTGTACCTTACTGACCGCCACGATCGAACCGAACAGATAGGAGCTGAAGCTCTTGTTCAAATTCGTGCTAAAACTCATGAGCACCACGGCTAAAGCTAATCCCGAGGTCATGGTGATCGCCACCGGAACCTCACTGTATGTGCGATAGGCTCGCCTGAGTTGCTCAATCAGCAGCCCACCAAGTATCGCTACGGCGAACCCTGTAGCGGCCGGATTCCACTGCAGCACCGAGCCAAGCGCTACTCCGGCTAAAGAGACATGCGACAACGTATCGGCCATAAGTACCTGACGCCTTAGCATTAAGTAAATGCCGAGCACCGGGGCGATTACTCCGATAAAGGCGCCGGCCCAAAACGCACGCTGCATGAACTCGTACTCAAACATTGCCATTCCTCACTTTCCTTCTGTTCCAGTGAAATAACGCGATCCAGGTATTGTTCGGTCTCCTCCAGCCCATGGGTAACCATGATCACTGTGACGCCATGTGCGGTCACATAATGCCGCATCAGCTGGTAGAAGCCTAAGCGGCTCTGTTGATCCATGCCGGCCGTGGGTTCATCGAGAATCAGCACCTGAGGCTGACCAGCAAGCGCCCGAGCGATACAAATGCGCTGCTTCTGTCCCCCTGACAGCTCACCGATTTTACGATGCCGGTGCTCCCACATTCCGACCTGCTTTAAGCTTCGTTCCACGATGTCTCGCTGCTCGGGACCGAGCCTTCTGAACAAACCCAGCTTTGGGTAACAGCCGGATTGAACCAACTCCAGTACCTGGCTCGGGAAGCCGCTATTAAACGACGCCACTTGCTGCGGAACGTATCCGATGTTCAATCTTTTGCCCACCAACGCTTCCCGGTTAATCTTTACCACGCCGCTCCACGGCTTGAGTAAACCGAGCATCAGCTTGAGCAGCGTTGTTTTAGCCGCCCCGTTAGGGCCGGTAATCCCAACGAATTCACCAGCATGAACTTCCAGTGATATTCCGCTCAAAACCGGGGTTTCACCGTAGCCGAAGACGACATTCTCCATTGTTGATAAAATCATAAGATCCTTCCTTATTAGTAATTATTACGATTTAAAAAAGTGACAAATCTCCCTCGCGCTTACCGTACAAGGTAAAGTCAGCCAAAGTCACAATAACCTGAAAGCTCCTAGTCTCCTCCGCCGAAAGTTTAACCTACTTGGCTAATTCTTCAGCGGAAATCCAAGGTAGTGGATTCGGGAAAGAAGCCCAGTTCATCTCGAGTTCCTCGTCACGGAGCAAACATTGATCGAGCTGCTGCTCAATTTGCGAACGGTCCATATCGATCCCGATAAATACGATTTCATTCATGCGATCGCCCCAGGTCGGATCCCATTTTTGCAGCACTTCAGGCTCATTCATAAATACTTCTTCACGCTGTTCCCCGGGAAGCGCCGCAACCCAGTAACCGGCTGGCCCAAACTGGATCGAGGGGCCCGCTTGGCTGATACTAGCCGCCATATCGTCTGCTGTTGCGATCCAGGCGATACCTTTGGCCCGGACAACGTCCTCCGGCCAATCCCTCATAAACCGAGCCAGTCGTTCAGGATGAAAAGGACGTCCGCGTCGGTACACAAATGAGCCGATGCCATATTCCTCTGTCTCCGGCGTATGGTTTGCCTGCTCCAGTTCCTTGATCCAGCCCGCCGACATACTGGCTTTTTCAAAGTCAAACAATCCAGTATTTAAAATGCTTGACGGATCAACCTGCCCCTTCATGGCTCTGATAAATTTAGCAGTCGGCTGCAGCTTCCTCAGCACGCCTTCCAATTGATCCAGATCCTCACCATTCACCAAGTCGCATTTGTTCAAGACCAACACATCGCAGGTTTCGATTTGATCGATCAGCAAGTCGACCACGTCACGGGTATCCCCTTCTCCGGTTGCCTGACCTCGCTCCATTAACGTTTCTCCTGAAGAGAAATCATGCCAAAACCGATACGCATCTACAACCGTGACCATGCAATCCAGCCTAGCAAGCGCCGTTAAATCGATCCCGGTATCCGCATCGGCATAAGTAAACGTCTGAGCAATAGGTACTGGTTCACTGATTCCGGTCGATTCGATTAGGATATAATCGAACCGTCTTTCCGCCGCCAGCCTCTGCACCTCCCTAAGCAAATCGTCACGCAGGGTGCAGCAGATGCAGCCATTAGATAGCTCAACCAGCTTCTCCTCAGTTCTGGACAAGTTGCCTTCAGCCTCCACGAGGTGGGCATCGATGTTGATTTCGCTCATGTCATTCACGATTACAGCTACCTTCATTCCATGGCGATTGTTAAGAATATGATTGAGCAGTGTTGTTTTCCCGGAGCCTAAATATCCACTGAGTACGGTGACAGGTAACGGTCTCTGCTTATCTTTCATTTGATTCATTTGATTCAATCAGTTATCCCTCTTTCTTATTCGTAATACTTACGATTAACATTCAATACTATATCTTCCTGCTCACAGGTTTGTCAACGAAAAAATGAATTTATCCGTCTCGATGACCTTCGGTTCTGAATCGCCGCGCATGTTAATAGTTATGATTATGATTTAGCCAAGCCTACTCCAAAAGCTGGTAAGGAGATGACCATGAACAAAGTTGCCTTATCCCGCCTGCTGCCCATACTTGTTCCCGTTGCTTTCGCTCTAGCCTGCCTGACGGTCCTGCTTCCAACCCTACTAAAGCAGGTCAATATGGAGGCTTTGCTAACGTTCAAGACAAGCTTCATCGGGATCCTTCTTGAAGCACTACCCTTTGTGTTAGTCGGAGCCCTATTGTCTTCACTTTTGCACCTGTTTGTGTCCGAAGAGACACTACGGCGGTGGATTCCACGTAATCCTGTGCTCGGCATTCTATTTGCCTGCGTGCTGGGGCTGATCTTCCCGGTCTGTGAGTGCGGGATGATTCCCTTAATTCGCCGCTTCATTCAAAAAGGAATGCCCCTGTATATTGCCGTTGTCTTCATTTTGTCCGGGCCGATCCTGAATCCGGTCGTTTTCAGCGCTACCTATATGGCGTTCCGTTTTTACCCCGAAATGGTGTACGCCCGGATGGGGTTAGCCTTTGTCGTCGCAGCCGTAATTGGAATAATTGTCTATGTTACGTGGAAAGACAACCCGCTGAAGCTCACCTTCTCACAGGGGGTGGATGGAGAGCGTTCGCTGCACACACCAGAGCATGCGGGTAGTAAACTAACATCCGTGTTTGTCCACGCAGCGGACGAGGTGTTCGAAATGGGCAAATACTTGCTTATCGGCTGTATGCTGACCGCAGGCATCCAGTCATTTGTCACTAAGGAAAGTCTTGCGGCGATTGGCGGCGGCACGGTCAGCTCTTATGTATTTATGATGGGGTTTGCTTTCTTGCTTTCCCTCTGCTCCACCTCCGATGCTTTTGTGGCGTCCACCTTTATGCAGACCTTCTCGAGTGGCTCTCTGCTCGCCTTTCTCGTGTTTGGACCGATGCTTGATTTCAAAAACGCACTGATGCTGCTTTCGGTGTTCAAAACAAAATTTGTAGTTTACCTGGGCTTCCTTATCTGTACGATCGTATTCACGGGCGCGGTAATCGTCGACAAACTGCTGCTGTAAAATTGTCCATTGAACGAAGGAGGTGATATCCCCATGAACCATCCCCGAGTTATCCGTGCCCACTATTTTGCTAGGTCGCTCGTTTTACTTGGATTCGCTCTGTTCATTGCCCATTTGTCCGCATCGGACTCTCTGCAATATTACATCGCCCCGCGCATGAAGCCGTTCATTCGCTATAGCATCATCCCGCTGGTCATCATGTCTTTGGTTCTAGTCTATCAAGCGATGTTTGGCAAATCGTCCAAACTTTGCGACTGCGAGCGTCCTCTCCCGGTATCCGGCTTCAAAAACAGCGTTACCTACGGTTTGTTCCTACTGCCGCTTGGCCTGGGCATGCTGCTCCCCAATCAAGCAATGGGCAGTGCAGCCGCCGCCCAAAAAGGAATGAGTCTAACGTCTCCGATCTTGGCGGCTGAACGAATAGAGCAATTTTTCCAAGCTCCGGATCCTTACAATGTAGAGTTCACGGAGCTTGCCAAACGGCTCTACCCCGAGAAGGTGATTGAGGTAAGGCCAGAGATTTTCTCCGAAACGATCGGTGCGATCGAGCTGTTCAAGGAGAAGTTCCGGGGAAAAAGCGTCAAGCTCAGCGGATTCGTTTACCAAGAACCCAAAGTAGTTGGCGGCCATAATGAGTTTATCCTCGGCAGATTTCTTGTCTTGTGCTGTACGGCCGATGCCGCGCCATTCGGCGTGGTTATCACCTCCATGCAGCCGCTTGAAGGGATCGGCAAGGATAGCTGGATCGAAGTCGAGGGCACGATTGAACCGCAAACCCGCCAAGGCAAGGAGATCATTACCATAGCGGCAAGTCACATCCGGGAGATCCCCCATCCGAAGACGCCCTATGTATACCCGAACGGCGATTCGGTAAAAGCGTGGGGAAACCGGTAAACGCTATTCATTTTGATGGTTTATTTCAGAGAGGAGTTACTAATTATGCAGACTTTCGAGAAGGTACCGGTTATCATTTTAAGCGGATTTCTAGGCAGCGGTAAAACTACCCTTTTACTGCGCATGCTTGAGGAAACAGCCAAGCGTCAACTTCGCCCGGGCATACTGATGAACGAAATCGGCCAGAGGGACGTTGATGGTGAATGGGTCACCCGCTCCTCTGCAGAGGTCATCCCTATGGAAAAACTGCTGGACGGCTGTATTTGCTGCACGAAAAAATCCGAAATCCAGGGAGCCATTCGAAAGCTGCTGGACACCAAGCCCGACCTTCTACTGCTTGAGCTAACCGGCGTTGCAAATCCAGAGGAAATCGTGGATCAGCTCACCGAGCCGGGTTTGATTACTCGCGTCTATCTGCACCGGGTCATCACCCTAATCGACGCCGAGCATGCGCTGGAGTACAACAGCATTTTTGCCTCCGACAAGCAGCTCGTACGGACGCTTCGCGGCCAAATTTCAACTGCCGACGAGCTCATCATCAATAAGACCGACCTTGTCCCCCCAACGCATAACGGCAGAGTGACAGAGATGCTTCGAAAATATAACCCGGACGGGCGGATTCATTATGCCGTGAAGGCGAACGTGTCCCTAGCGCCCTTTTTCCAGGGAATGAGAATGATTCGGCAAAATGTCCAGTCCCTCGCTCAAGTCAGTACAGCAAGCCGTTCGGCCCATATTGAGAGTACCGCTGGTTTCACTGCAAATACAAAATATCGCGCTTCGTATCGAATCAGTCCTACGGCGATCAGCCAACCCGTGGCGACCCCTGCCCCCAGAGAATCAGCAGCCTCATTTAGCCGAATCGCTACGATTTGCCTGCCCTTAACCGGACCGTTGACGGTTTCGATCAGCAAACTGGAGCATTTTATCAAAAAATGGGGATCCAGCCTGCTTCGGGCCAAAGGATATGTCCAATTTGCAGGACCTACTCAAACGCATATGCTTCAATATTCAGGGAAGCGCTTCGTCTGGGAGCCCAGTTCGTTTGGAGGTCCCTTTTATATCGTATTCATCGGCTTTCAACTGGATGAACAGGCTATCCTTGAGGAATGGTACCTACTGTAAACTTACTCTTAGCCTATGATAGATGTCGCTTTCTCCCCCAAACTTTTCCAATATAATTATAAGTATGGATTGAAGACCCATCGAAATATAAATCTCATACTATAAAAGTCTGAAAAGGGGGAACGAAGTAATGAGCACATTGATCGTATACGCGGGAAAATACGGCTGCACAGAGAAATGCGTCAATGCGTTGACCTCACAGATCAAAGACCCGGTTGAAGTCATCAATTTGCATCACGATACGGTTCCTGAACTTTCCAACTATGATTGCGTTATCGTCGGAGGCTCGATCTATTTCGGTCAATTCCAGAAGGCTTGCAAGCAGTTTTGTACGGATCATTTGCTTGACTTGAAGCGCAGAAAGCTTGGCCTGTTTATCTGTAATGCTGCCTACGAAAATACCGAGCAGTTTCTCAAGGAAGCTTATCCGGCCGAACTGTTGGAGCATGCAACGGCTAAGGCCGGCTTTGGCGGGGAGCTGAATCTGGAAAACATGAGATTTCTGGATAAGTTTCTGGCGAAAATTATCACCAAATCGGCGCAGAAGGAAAACAAACCGCTCCCTTCTATTCATTGGGATGAGGTGGAGGCTTTTTCGGAGACGATGAATTTGCATTTGGTTTAGCATAAAAGCCTTGTAGCTTAGCTGCGAAGGAGAATAACGATCTCGGGCCGCTCCCAAATGCGAATGTAAACTCCCTATTTTCATAGAATTATTTCTTATTTTGGCGCACTGAAAGGCTTTCCAACTTCAAAAGTAAAGCCAGGGGTGCTCCGATCATCTAAAATGACTTGGAGAACCCCTGGCTTATTGTTCTTTCATTCGGAAAGGTTGAAATCAATCAGTTCCGTTCAACGGTAATCCATCCCTCATCATCCATGCTCACCGTAGCTCCCAAAGCTTCGGCCAGGAAACGCAGCGAAACATAGGTCGTTCCATCCTTATTCACAAATACAGGCTTGGTTAACGTAACAGACTTGCCTCCTACCGTGGCTTGTTTAGAGCCGGCTGTAAGCACGATTTCCTCTCCGGTCAAGTCGTTAACGACCACGAGCCGGCCTGTTCTTTCAGACCATTTTACTTCGGCATCCAACTGCTCCGCCAAATCGCGAACCGGTATATAGTACGTATTGTCTTTATGGATTAGGCCGTAATAGTCGCTTAAGGAATCAATGACGATCGATTTGTGCCCGAGCTTCAAATCTTCCTTCAGCACTTTATACAACGGCGTAACCGCCTCGAAATTGCGCAGAATTTGTCCTGGCGTTACCTCTTCACTCGACATATCCAGCGTACCTGCTTTGGTGTCAACCTGATCGATTGTAATATTACCGCCATGATTCCACAATTCGCTTTCACTGTGAACCTTTATCGCCGTAATCGGCAGGTCAGGCGACGCTGGAAGGGCGATATTCAAATCCATTTTCTGTTTGCGAATATTCAGCTTACCGTCGAAATACACATCCAGCTTGAGAACTGTATTTTTACCCAAAACCGTAGACAGCTCCGGAGTATCAGCCAACAAATCAGCGACTTCCTTATCGTAATTGCTTAATAGTTTATCAAGCTCATTCTTGAATTCAGTGTAAATTTCATCTACGGCCGCCTTCTTGGAATCCGGAGCAATTTCCGGAAGCTTCTCATCCCCACGCAGCTCATTAATGGAATTCATCATCGGATAGAACGTATCGTAAAAAGTACCCAGCAGCTCCTTCAAGCCTTGCTCATCCTTTGCGATACTGCTCAGGAACGGCTTGATCAATCCGATCAGCTCGTCGCCGCGAATTTCAACGTGCAGATTCGTCAAACTAAGCGATTCGCCATTTACCTTCTCCTGGACTTGGCCCGCCGTTACGACCGATGGGTTAGGAAAATGCTTCAATATGAATTCGGCTGCTTTTGTCGTGAAATTCTGTATACCTTCCTCGTTCATGTTCAGCTGAGGGTACCCCAGGCCTGCTGCATCAAGGGATATGTATACTGGCTGCTTGGCCCCTTCGACTTGAAGCGCAATCCCTTTGGTATCCATAGACATTAGGAACGGAAGCTTATTTCCTTTAAAATCGACCGAGCCTTTCATGGACACATTTTTGCCGTCCTGTACTTTGGCGCTGTCAATGTTTAGCGCTAATGAATTAATGAGTTCAATTGCAGCTTGATCTTCCTTGTTCAAATTTCCGGCAGCAGGTACGACCTCAATGGACAACTTTTGCTTCGATTCACTCGATGTCGGCTTAAGGCTGCCAAGAAGCGCCTTGCTCACGTCAAAGCCCGATACCGCCTGACATCCCGCAAGCGCAATCATAATAAAAACTAAAGGGATGGCCAACCATTTTGTTTTTCGCACTCATGTTCCTCCTTAAGATGAATTTATTTCATTATCATGAACATGGAGCGTTTTGTAAATAAGAAATCGGTATCATTTGGATACGAATTTAACAATAAATTAACATTACGTGTCCCCCTTTCTATTTTTTATTCCGCAGGTCGGCATTTATGTTATAATAGCTTGGTGCTACCAGCTGTTTGCGCAGCTGATACACCCAATTGAAGAAGATCCATACAGCCTGTGCCTGAACATCGCATATGCCGTATGGGAGAGGTTCGCGAACTCCCTCTATAAAAAACTATATCCGCCCCGCCTTCAAGGGGGTGTTCTTTTTGCTACTGGAACACTCGCTGGCGACTGGGCTTTGTTTTTTTATGACCGGTTCAAGAACTCTCTTTCTTCTACGAGATGGAAGGCTAAAGGCCTCCAACTACAATTTCAAGAAGACGGAGGGTTTTTTTATGTTAAAAAATGAAAAAGCGATTGTCGTATTCAGCGGCGGTCAAGACAGTACAACCTGCCTGTTCTGGGCCCTTCAGCAATTTGGCGAGGTTGAGGCTGTGACCTTCAACTACGGACAGCGCCACAAGCTGGAGATTGAATGCGCCAAGGAAATCGCCAAAGAGCTGGGCGTTAAGCATACCGTTCTCGATATGAGCCTGCTTGGACAGTTAACCCAAAATGCGCTAACCCGCTCCGATATGACGATTGAACAGAAAGACGGCGAGCTGCCCAACACGTTTGTAGATGGACGTAATCACCTTTTCTTAAGCTTTGCGGCGGTCATGGCCAAGGGCATCTCCGCTAAACACATCGTAACCGGCGTATGCGAAACCGATTTTAGCGGTTATCCCGATTGCCGGGACGTATTTATTAAATCGCTGAATGTAACGCTGAACCTCGCGATGGACTACGAATTTGTCATCCATACTCCACTCATGTGGATCGATAAAGCCGCAACCTGGAAGCTGGCCGATGAGCTTGGCGCCTTCGATTTTGTTCGTGAGCGTACGCTTACGTGCTACAACGGCATCATCGGAGATGGCTGTGGCGAATGCCCGGCCTGCAAGCTGAGAAGAGCGGGTCTTGAAACCTACCTTCATTCTAGAGAGGGGTTCGGAGCTCAATGAATATGACACCAGGCGAATTTCGGATCGTCGAATCGCTGCAGAAGCTAGGGAAAGACATTGCGAAGGACCAGTTAAGATATCACCGCCGCCGGGTGCTCGTCAGCAAAGAATTCACCTTTGATGCCGCCCACCATTTGCATGCATACGAAGGAAAATGCAAAAACCTGCACGGTCATACGTACAAAGTCGTGTTTGGCATCAGCGGCCTGCCGGACGAGATCGGCATGACCGTTGATTTCGGTACGATCAAGGAAATTTGGAAAAAGGAAATCGAAGTCTATCTGGACCATCGATATATCAACGAAACACTTCCCCCAATGAATACAACGGCTGAAAATATGGTCGTATGGCTGTTTGAGCGGATGGAAACGGCACTTCAAACGGAGCCTTATTGCACTTCTGTGCTGGAGGGTCGAACGGAATTCGTCCGCCTTTACGAGACGCCGACCAGCTATGCGGAAGCCAGACGGGAGTGGATGATCGATGAGTAGCCGTGAACTGAAGATTCCGGTTCTGGAAATCTTCGGGCCAACCGTCCAGGGTGAAGGCATGGTCATCGGGCAAAAGACGATGTTCGTCCGTACCGCCGGCTGCGACTATCGCTGCTCATGGTGCGATTCCGCTTTCACTTGGGACGGCAGCGCCAAGGAGGCGATTCGCCATATGAGCCCAGAGGAGATCAGGGACGAGCTTAGCCGCATCGGCGACAGCCGCTTCTCCCACGTGACGATCTCCGGGGGGAACCCGGCCCTGCTACCGCAGCTGGCAGCCCTTGTGGAGCTGCTGCACGCCGAAGGCATAACCGTAGCCGTCGAAACTCAGGGCTCGCGTTGGCAGGACTGGCTCGCCGTGATCGATCAGGTAACGCTCTCTCCCAAACCGCCCAGCTCCGGCATGGATACCGACTGGGGAATGTTGGACGATATCGTCGCCAAATTATCGAGCCGTCCTCACCCGCTTTCCGTCAGCCTGAAGGTTGTCGTCTTCGACGGCGATGACCTTGATTACGCCAAACGGGTCCACATCAGGTACCCTGATGTAGCCATGTATCTCCAGGTGGGCAATCCTGACGTGAAGCGGATGGACATCAGCCAGCATGCCACCGATCTGCTGCACCGTTATGAGGCGCTGATCGAGGACGTTGTCGCATCACCGGATTTGAACAATGTACGCGTGCTGCCGCAGCTGCATGCCCTTGTATGGGGCAATAAACGCGGAGTATAAACTAATAAACTTCTAATAAGGAGGGCCCGCCATGGCCGGAAGAAAACGCGAAGAAATGCAGGATGTCACGCTGCTGGGCAACCAAGGCGTAAAATATCCTTTTGATTATGCACCCGAAGTGCTTGAAAGCTTTGATAATAAGCATCCTTACCGGGATTATTTCGTGAAGTTCAACTGTCCCGAATTTACAAGCCTTTGCCCGATCACGGGCCAGCCCGATTTCGCCACCATTTATATTAGTTACATTCCCGACGTCAAAATGGTTGAAAGCAAATCGCTGAAGCTGTATCTGTTCAGCTTCCGCAATCACGGTGATTTCCACGAGGATTGCGTCAACATCATTATGAACGACCTGATCAAGCTGATGGATCCGAAATACATTGAGGTTTGGGGCAAATTCACCCCACGGGGCGGCATCTCTATCGATCCATATTGCAACTACGGACGCCCTGAGACCAAATATGAAGCGATGGCTGAGCATCGCCTGCTCAACCATGATATGTACCCGGAGAAAGTCGATAACCGATAGTCCGAAAGGTCATATTTTCTGGTAAAATACAGGTAGAATGAGAGGAACGAATCCGAAGGGAGAGGTTCGTATCATGAAGCCGAAGGTGTTTATAGCGAGACCGGTTCCGCCTGAAGTGGAAGCCTATATCGGGAAGCACTGTCATTACAGCAAATGGGACCGGCCCGAACCGATCCCTCGCTCCCATTTGCTCGAAAGCTTACGTGACGTAAACGGGTTGCTTACTTCCGGAGGCAAAATCAACAGCGAACTGCTCGACCATGCTCCCCATTTGCAGGTTGTAAGCACGATGAGTGTCGGCTACGACAACTTTGATTTGGACGCTATGCGGGAGCGCAAAATTCTGGGCACCAATACTCCCTCCGTACTGAACGATACCGTGGCAGATCTGATTTTTGCGCTGATTCTGGACGTTGCCCGCCGCGTCAGTGAGCTGGATCGTTATGTGAAGGATGGAAGTTGGAAGCGCGGTGACGTTGAAAGCCTATTCGGGCTTGATGTGCACCATAAGACGCTTGGCATCATCGGCATGGGAGAAATCGGCGAAGCCGTCGCCCGCCGCGCCAGACGGGGCTTTGAGATGGACATTCTCTACCACAATCGCAGCCGCAAACGCCGGGCAGAAGCCGATCTGGACGCTGTGTACTGCTCTTTACAGCAATTACTTAAGGAATCCGACTTTGTCGTTCTCATGACCCCGCTCACGCCGGAAACAGTAAGGCTAATCGGCGAACGGGAGCTATCGCTGATGAAGTCTACGGCTGTGTTCATTAACGCCTCCAGAGGAGCTACTGTAGACGAAGAAGCCTTGCTATCTGCATTGCAGAACAAACGCATATACGGCGCAGGGCTTGATGTGTACGAGCGCGAACCCATTGCCCCCGGTCATGCGCTGCTTAGGCTGCCTAATGTCGTCACTCTTCCGCACATTGGCTCAGCAACCCATGAAACTCGCTATCAAATGGCCATGATGGCGGCGGAAAACCTGGTTACCGCTCTTAGCGGACACACTCCTCCCAATCTTCTGAAAGAATTGAGTGTATAACGACCTGATACAAAAAAACAGCGCGAGTTTCAAGAGCATAAAGCTCCTGTACTCGCGCTTTCTTTTTAGCCTAAACGGTTAGATTTCATCTTGGTCCATCAACGAAGTAGGATCGGTGTCGCCAAGCTTCCCCGCCTCCGTATCGGCCAGCAATCGCTTCAGCCACTTCAATTCGGTCTTCGCGTGTTCGTATTGGCCAGCCATCAAATGCAGCACGCTGCGCGGAACAAGCCCCTGATGCTCCTTATACACTCTACGGGAGAAATCGACCTTGAACTCGACCTCCCGTATTCGCTCCCGCAAAATCTCGGCGATTTTCTCCTGATCCCCTCGGGAGGCAAAAACTAGTGCAATATGCAGCGGATTATACACCGGTGCATCTTCCTTGAAACGATCCAAAAGCAGCCTATGAAATTGTTCCTTGCCGCTGTCCGTAATCCGATAGACCGTTTTATCGGGTTTTGAAGCGCTATGGATCGTTTCAACCGCTTCAATAAAGGAATGCTTCGCCAGTTGATCCACCGCATAATACAGTGAGCCAATTTTGAACTTATCCTCATGGTCCAGGAAACGCTCACGCATTCGGACCATAATCTCATAGGGATGCAAATCTTCCTCCAGTAGTAATCCCAAAATACACAAACGAATGGATAAAGCCTTCATACGGCCTGATCACCCTTGTTGCTTCATCGGATTGCCGGCTTTGCGGACGATCCGGTCATTCGGCATAAGAAAAACGACCAGTACCGCGCCAACAAGCGGAACTAAAGCCCACATAAAGGTATGCGCGATGGAGGAAGACAACGCATCGGTAATTTTATCAAGAATTTGCGGAGGGATGAGTACCCGCTTTTCCGGACTCAACGCTTCCCTTGTATCGCCAAACGAATGCCCTGCCTGCCCCATCCCTTTAAAGGAAGCAGCCAAACTGTCGTTCATAAGATTCCGTTGAATAATACCGAAGATCGTAATCCCCAGCGTCATGCCAAGACTTCGCAAGAAGGAGTTTGTCGACGTTGCCGCACCGCGCTGATGCATGTCGAAGTGATGTACAGCCGCCATACTCAGTACGGAGAATGAGAATCCAACTCCGAAGCCAGTGAGAATGCTGTAGAGCGTAAGCAAGTAGCGAGGGGTATCGGTTGTTAACGTACTCAGGGCAAAAATTCCCCCGAGAAAGCTAATGATCGAGACCACCATGATCGTCCGATACGACAGCTTGGAGCTTAACATCCCACCCAGCATACTGCTGACTACGGAACCAATCATCATCGGCATCAGAATGACTCCGGAATTGGTCGCCGAACCGCCAAAAACACCTTGAACAAATATAGGAATGTACACGGTGGCTACAATAAACGTGCTGCCGTAAAACAATGCCAGGATGCTGCTTGTAGAGTACAGCCGATTTCTAAACATCCCAAACGAGATGACCGGCTCTTTTGCCCTTAGCTCCACGATCAAGAAAGCGATGAACAGTACGGCAAAACCGGCGAACAATCCCAAAATGGCGCTGGAGTCCCAAGCATATTTCTCACCGCCAAGTTCAAGGGCAAACATCAGGCAGACGACTGCACCAACCAAGGTAAAAGCGCCGGCCCAATCGATTTGTTGTTTCATATGCGAAAGTGATTCCCGGTAGTTGGAAATAATCAACAGCAACGAGACGATTCCGATCGGGATGTTGATGTAAAATACCCAATGCCAGCTGAGCGAATCGGTGATAAACGCCCCGAGAAGCGGCCCAAAAATGCTGGATGTACCGAAGACGGCTCCGAGTAAACCCGTCATTTTCCCGCGCTGTTCCAATGGGAAAATATCGTAAATGATTGTAAAGGCAATCGGCATCAAAGCTCCCCCGCCAATACCTTGAATCGCACGGTAGATGCTGAGCTGAACAATGCTATTAGCAATACCGCAAAGCGCAGATCCCAGCATGAACATGATGATCCCGAAGATGAAAAATCTTTTCCGCCCATACATATCCGACAGCTTGCCGAATATCGGTGTTCCCGCCATAACGGCAACCATATAGGCTGAGGTAACCCAAACAAATTGCTCCATTCCTCCAAGATCCGAAACAATGGTTCCCATTGCGGTCGTCACGATCGTGTTGTCCATGGCCGACATTAAAATCGCCAGCATCAGGCCGATCAATATTACTTTCGTATTATCTTTTTTTTGTAGCGTTGACATATGTTCTCCTTTACCTTATTCAAATTTGAATATGAAGCTATTTTATTGTAGTTAAATCATATGGAAAAGTAAACCACCGTAAGTAAAAAAATTTGTGGTATATTGAACCCAATACTTGGAAGTAAACTGTCTCTTCTTGCAGCAATCCTTTATAATGAAATGAGAAATTCATGAAAGGAAGTTTTTTCAAATGAATCACAAGTGGAATGAACTGGAACGCAAAATGCGTGAAACCGGCATTAACACCGTATTAATCACCGATCCTAAGCATGTATATTACCTGACCGGTTTTCTAAGCAACCCCCATGAGCGATTTCTCGGTGTCGTTTTCCAATCCGGAAATGAACCGTTTCTGATTGTGCCAGCGCTTGACGAAGAAGCGGCTCGAGCCGCGTCAAGCATCCAAAAAATCATCACCCATCAGGACACGGATGACCCTTATCAACTGCTTAAAAGCCAGCTTAAAGGCCCGCTAGGGACAATAGGTTTAGAGAAAGAGCAAGTGACGGTCGCCCGCTTTGAACGTCTACAAGAAACGTTGTCCTTCTCCAGATACATGGACGTAGGTCCGTGGCTCCGCGAGCTTCGCTTACGTAAGAGCGAGGCTGAAATTGACAAAATGAAGCTCGCGGTGAAGCTCATTGAACAGGTGCTTACCGAAACCTTGCACAAAGTCAAAGAAGGCGTCACCGAAAACGAACTTGTTGCCGAAGTTGAATTTCAAATTCGTAAGCTTGGCGCGGATGGCCCTTCCTTTGATTCCATGGTCTTGTCCGGTGAAAAAACTGCTTTGCCGCATGGCGTACCCGGGTCAAGACAAATCCGCCGCGGCGATCTGTTAATGTTCGATATCGGGGTTTACAAAGATGGCTATGCCTCCGATATTACCCGCACGTTTGCCGTTGGTGAATTGTCGGAAGAGTTGACCCGAATTTACAACACCGTGCTTGCTGCCAATAAAGCAGCAATCGCCGCGATACGTCCAGGCGTTACCTTCGCTTCCATCGACAAAGCTGCTCGTGATGTAATTGAAGCAGCCGGATATGGTCCTTATTTCATACACCGATTAGGGCATGGTCTCGGTATCGATGTTCACGAGTTTCCTTCCGTCCATGGGCAGAATGAATATCTGTTGGCCGAGGGCAATGTATTTACAGTTGAACCCGGCATTTACGTTCCTGGGGTCGGCGGTGTACGTATCGAGGACGATGTGCTCGTCACCTCTTCCGGCGTAGAAGTACTTACTACGTATCCTAAGCAGCTCATGAATATATGACATAATATGTTATATATCGGCCTTTAAGTCCTATTTTTAGGGCTTGAAGGCCGATTTTTTTTGGCCCTATCCCCCCTGATTTAAAGAAAAGTGGAGTGAATATGTAAAGAAAGCCAAAAAAAAGTACTTCTTTGTTGTTTTCAACGGGGATTTTTTCCTATAGAATGTTACTTATGAACCATTGGTTAAAAAACAGAATCCATGGTTTTCATATGAAGTAATAGACATAAATCACTATTCTAAAGGGAGATTGGGGGAGGATTTCCATGTTCAAAATCAGTCGCTCCATCAGCCGCAAATTTATGGCAACCTATGCGGCGGTCATCGTGGTATCATCTTTATTATTCAGTGTAAGCTTTAATTACATCGCCATGGGAATCATCAATCAAAATGTGCTTCCGCAGTTTGATAAGGTCCTGTTGACCAGTACTCAGGACATATACAAACAGCTGGACACCACCCAATCCCTACAGCTTTTGAAGGGACAGGAAAATTCACGTTTTACCGTAGAGACCTATTTAACGAAGAGCACCAAAGACTTTAAATTAAACACCGCCTACCTGCTTCATTTACAGGCAGATTCCGCTACTGTCCTAGCAACAAATGAGAATTCTGGTATGAAGGCGGGGGACAAGCTCCAGACTATCGAGGCGATGAAGAACACTTCCAAAGGCGGAGTGCAAATCAGTGATCTTTATTCTGACAAGTATGGGTCACATAAAACGGCTTATATCGCAATCCCCGGCAGTGAATTGCTGCTGGCTGTAGGTCTTGATGCTACTTTTATTGAAGAGAAGCGGAGCGAAATCTTTTGGATTTGTAGCGCAATTACGGTATTTGTCATTGTCGTCGGTCTTATCGTCGCATACATAAACAGCAGCCGCGTCACCAAGTCAATCAAGAAGCTGGTAGCAGTTACCGAAAAAATGGCTAGTGGCGATTTTCGCCAAAACATTGAGGTTGTCGGTCATGATGAAGTCGCACAATTAGCCAGTGGCTTCCGTACGATGTCGAATCAGCTTAAAGAGATGTTCTCTAAAGTCATGGAAACATCTCAAACCGTTGTGAGCGGCTCGGATCACCTGGCGAAATCAGTTACTACCTTCGAGGACTTGATCACCCGCTCTAATGCAGCCACGCGTGAAATTGAATCAGGGAGCATAATGATTGCCTCGGCTGCGGCGGAGAATGCACGAGCCATGGAGGAAATTTCTGAAGGAGTTCAGCACATTGCAACCTCTTCTGCAGAGGTTACCGAACGGATCGGTCAAGCCGCCAAGGAAGCTGGAGATGGCAATGACCTTGCACAAACCGCAGTGCTGCAAATGCAGCAGGTTGAAGATGCTGCAGATCAAACCCTGACGCACATCCGTGTTTTGAACGAACGCTCTGAATCCATTGCGAGTGTGGTCGGAACGATTACTGAAATCACGAAGCAGATTAATATTCTTGCCTTAAACGCTGCGATCGAAGCGGCTCGAGCCGGTGAAAACGGCAAGGGATTTGCCGTCGTGGCCGAGGAAGTGCGGAAGCTGGCTGAGCAATCGCGCCTCGCCATGGAAGAAATCGGGGAATATTTGCTGAGCATTCGCGAGGAATCGGAAAACTCTGTCAACGCTATGCACCGCGCCAGTCAAGAAATTGTGTCCGGTACCGACCGGGTAAAGAAAGCTGGGCTTGCCTTCGAACAATTAACCCGGCTCATTGACAATATCAATTTGACGATCCAATCTGTATCCGCCTCTACGCAAGAGGTGTCCGCCGGTACGGAGGAAGTCACCGCCTCTGTAGAGGAATCGGCAAACATTACAGCCAAATCGCTTGAGAACATGGAACAAATTTCGAAATATTCCGAGCAACAGCTCAGCGAAATGGAATCACACGCCAAAACAGTTCGCTCGCTGCATGAGCAAGCTTTGTCCCTAAGAGAGTCCATTGGGAAGTTTCAAGTGTAGCTGGCACAATTGCTGATTACCAGTAGAAGACGTACTCCATGCACCGAAGCCGGTCAAGGGAGTACGTCTTTTTTGATACATTATATATTTGCGTTTGAGCCCTACACGCCAATATCTGATAGTTCAAGCGCAGTCTGGCAGCTATCCTTCTTACTCTCCGGTTTCCTCCAGTACGCCCCGCTCCCCGGCAGATCATCAAACCATGCGGCATCGTCCGGGCATTCTAGCACCATAAACTTGCCGTATTCGTTATCGCGGGATTGGTGATACTTCAAATAGGCTTGACCGTTTTCAATCGCCAATATCTCTATTTTGCCCGAGGCATGACTCATGGATAGACGAACGCGTTTCCCAAGCCCTGAAGTTCGTGCTTTGGCTTCCTCCACAAGGCTGTATGCCCGTTTAAGCGGGATAACAAAATCAGAGTTTCCGGCCACTGGGCGGTTGATGAAAAAATAATACGGTGTCACGCCTGCCCAAGATAAGCGGTCTAGCAGATCTCCTAGAACGGCAGAATCATCGTTAATGCCTTTAAGAATTGGTGTTTGATTAACGACGATCGCTCCGGCATCATGCAGCGCTTGAAAACCACGTACGGCCTCCGGCGTAATTTCGCGGGGATGGTTAATATGAGCCATGACATAAATCCGCTTCTCCACGCTCGAGAATTCCTTGATTAGCTCGAGCAGCTCGGGATCTTCGTAAATGCGCATTGGATTGAACACCGGAATTTTGGAGCCGAGGCGTATGATTTTAACATGCTCGATGGACCGTAGTTTCTCCAGTATGGTACGAAGCTTCTTTGTGGCAAGAATGAGACTGTCGCCGCCAGTCAGAAGTACATTGTTAATTTCGGGGTGGTTAGCAATATACTCAATGCCTGGAGTCACGTCGGACATCGCTTCCTTCACATCATTGCGGAACAGCCGTTTTCGGAAACAGTATCGACAGTATGAACCACATACCTCGGACACGATTAACAAAGCAGTTGTCCGATATTTGTGCTGGCAGCCAGGAACAACATAATTGGCGGCTTCGTCGGAGGCATCCCAGCGCCCATACTCCTTGAGTTCTCCCGTGTTTGGGATAACCAGCTTGCGGATCGGATCCTCAGGATCATTCCAGTCAATGAGTTTCAGATAATAGTCGTTTGCTCGAAATACGAATTTGTCGGTGATGGGACGTAGTTCTTCACGCTCATGTTCGAATAACTGTTTCACCTTTTCAATGTCGGTAATAAACTTGGGCTGTGCCATGCTCGATCTCCTCCTTTGAATGTGACGATTCGTAATGAAGAGAAGCGAGAAACCAATCGCAGTGAATGATATAGCACTCCGCCTTAATTTCGCGGTGAGAGGTCTTATAAAAAAACAAAAAGACCCTATAAAAAGGGTCAATGATGGATGACTGAAAATATGAGGAATTATGACCCATCCACTGCAAACGAGGTTAGCTGACGGGCTCGGGAAAGATGGATCCCTACGTTCTGATGTAAACGATTCGCCCCAATGATTGGTTCCCCCGCTTTTCGACTTTACTCATCGAAAACTAAGCGTATTATTATGTTAACTCAAATTTGGAGGCGTTGTCAAAGTTTGTTGTTAAGGTCGCGTATCACCGAAACAAAATCACTGCGAAAAGGAGCAATAAGACCTCCAGTCCTTCGTTCAATGCCCCATAGGTATCGCCGGTTAATCCGCCAAGTTTTGCGTTTATGCGGCGGGCTGCCCAGGTCCCCATCCCCCAAGCAAGTATAGGGTGGAGCAAAAAATAGAAGAGCAGCTGCAGCCAGGGTAGCTCAGTCCCTCTCCCCACCAAAGAGATTTCTGCCAGCAGCATACCTGATGCCGATAGCAGGAATGCGAGCACGCCAGAATGGACAGCAGCACGGGTTTCAAAACCCTGAAAATGACTAGCTAGGCCTTCACCCTGCCGGGCCTTAGGCCATGTCCGCATCGCCCAAGTCATGAACCATCGGCTCCATACTGGTGCCGTCATGAAGGCCAGCCCGGTGTAAAAGGGGCCTTTTTCCAGCAAGGAGACAATAAGCGACATTTTGAGAAGTAGCAGCAATACGCAAGCCATTACTCCCATCGCACCGACTCGGCTATCCTTCATAATTTCCAGCATTTTATCCCGGGATCTATAGCTGAGCAATCCGTCGGCGGTGTCCATCCAGCCGTCCAAATGAAGCCCGCCGGTAATCCATACCCAAACTACGAGTGTCAGGACCGCAGCAGGGAGCGCAGGGAGCGCCAAAGAGAATATAGCGGCTGCAGCCCAGATCAGTAATCCGATCACCGCTCCCACAAGCGGATAGTACTTTGCGCTTCTGCGCAGCAGATCGGGCGTAAAATCGAGCTCCACACGGATCGGAAACCTGGACAAAAATTGAAAGGCAGCTAATATCGGACGATCCTTCCGGCTCATAATCGATACTCCCTGCTTTTTAATTCAATGGGAATTCCGGCAGTAACGAGAAAAAACTGATCCGAAATGTCGGCGATTGTCTGGTTCAGCATTCCTGCTAAATCACGGTACAGCCTTCCTAACGGATATTCCGGGACGATCCCGCTTCCTACCTCATTGGTTACCAGAACAATGGTACCTGGAAAAGCAGCGACAGCAGAGGCAAGACGGTCGATCTCCTGTTTAACGACTTCGGTAGAGGAAGAAAACTCCTCGGACTCGGCACTAAGCAACACGTTCGATAACCAGAGGGTCAGACAGTCTACAAGTACATAGGGATGGAGATGGGGATGGCCATCCGGTAATGCCGAAGCTTGATCCTTTCCCAGTTTGGATACCAGATCCGGTAAATGCAAAGGCTCCTCGACCGTTGTCCACGGATAGCCGCTGCTCTCCCTCTGCTGCCGATGCAAAGATATGCGGTTTTCCATCTCCTCATCGAAAGCTTGTCCGGTAGCCACATATACCGCGGCCGGAGCATGCTTCATGCACCAGCGTTCAGCAAACGTACTTTTTCCGCTTCGGGCACCACCGGTCACCGTAATGATCATCGGTTCTCCTCTTTGGGCTCGCTTGCTGAAGAAACTCCGGCACTTTCAAAGGTGGCCATCTCCGCCATAATCCGGCAAGCCGCATCAACGAGATGAAGAGCCAGTACCCCGCCTGTACCTTCACCTAGCCGCATATCTAAATGCAGCATCGGCGCAAGTCCCAGCTCCTGCAGCAGCGAACGGTGCCCCTGCTCATGGGATAAATGCGAGGCGATCATGTAACCCGCTGCTTCAGGTGCAAGATTCCGGGCCACAAGCGCAGCTACTGTGGATATAAATCCATCGATAACGACTGGGCAACGATTGGCCGCGGCCCCTAAAATAATTCCGGTTAGACCGGCGATTTCCAGCCCCCCCACCTTGGCGAGAACATCCAGCGGATCAGCCGTATTTGGCCGGTTTTTCTCCAGAGCCCGCTTAACAACATCCACCTTATGGCGCAGCCGCTCATCGTTCAGTCCTGTACCTCGTCCTACGCTCTCCTGAGGAGAAATACCGGTAAAAGCGCTCATTAAAGCTGCGCTCGCTGTCGTATTCCCGATTCCCATTTCACCGGTTACAAAGAGGTTAACTCCCCGTGATACTGCCTCTTCGACAAGGCTCACTCCGGTCAAGATGGCTTCCTCCGCTTCCTCGCGGCTCATTGCAGCTCCTTTGGCCATATTGGCCGTTCCATACCGAACTTTGCGCTGAATCAGTGCCGGATGTGTCATTTCTGCATTTACTCCAATATCGATACAGAGGACTTCCGCACCGGCTTGACGTGCCAGAACGTTCACCGCCGCACCGCCTGCTAAAAAATTATGTACCATTTGCGGGGTAACCTCCGCTGGAAAAGCGCTGACTCCTTCCTCACAAACCCCGTGATCGGCCGCCATCACCATAACTGTTCGCTGCGGGAATGCATTTGCCACTTTTCCCGTGATGCCCGCAAGTTTGACGGCAAGGGCTTCTAGCTTACCTAGGCTTCCTGGTGGTTTGGTTAACCGATTCAAATGTTCTTCTGCGGCAGCCATCGCCACCTTATCCAGCGGTTTAATACTGCTGACCAATTCTACAATAGATTGTTCCATTTATGATTGCTCCTTTTATATGGATTTTACTTCAACTTCTATTTCTCTATCGCCCGTTGTAGCAGCAGCTGCGGGGTTTTCGTATCCGGGTGGACGACCAAATGCGATTTCACCCCGAATACTTCCTCAATCATCTTCTCGGTAAGAATCTCATCCGGTGGACCCTGCGCCACAATTCCCCCCTCGCTGATCACCAGCAGTCGGTCACAAAACAAAGCTGCGAGATTTAAGTCATGTAAAACCGACACAACGGTAAGTCCATCCTGCTTCTGCCAATCCGCAATTAGCTCCATAAATTGAATTTGATAACGAAGATCCAGATAGGTTGTCGGTTCGTCGAGCAGCACAAGCTCGGGCTGTTGGGCCATCACTTTACCAAGTGCGGCTCGCTGCCGCTGTCCTCCGCTTAGCACGCTTAGCGGTCGATCCGCCAGCTCCGTTAGCTCCAGCTTTTCCATAATCCCCTCAACCAGGCGGACATTATCTTCGTGCTTCTCGCGTCCCCGCCAGTCTTGATAAGGAAAACGCCCCATCTCCACGACTTCACGAACCGGGTAAGCAACCCGAGGCAGCCCATCCTGCTGCAGAACGGCCATTTTCCTTGATAACGATTTTCTTGTGTAGGAGGAGAGGGGAGCACCCTGCAGCATAATCGATCCAGCATCGGGCTGCTCAACGCCGGAAATGAGGTTAAGCAGCGTCGTTTTGCCACTGCCGTTTGGGCCGATCAATCCCCAAAACTCCCCTGCCTGTACACGCCAATAAACATCCTTAAGAACATGTTGGCGGCCGTAAGCTTTTGACAC
This sequence comes from Paenibacillus puldeungensis, assembly GCF_042678945.1. NCBI lineage: Bacteria > Bacillati > Bacillota > Bacilli > Caryophanales > Paenibacillaceae > Paenibacillus > Paenibacillus puldeungensis. Next base: position 50,693 of record NZ_JBHTLM010000023.1, read on the forward strand.
TCCAGTAATTTCGATCAACGCAGCAGTTCCTCCTCCCTTTGTTTCTTTTTCCGATACAACAAATAGCCGAAAAATGGCGCTCCAACGAAGGCCGTTACAATACCAAGCGGAATTTCCGTCGGGGCGAGCAGCGTTCTAGCTGCCAAATCGCTCCACATCATAAAGATTCCTCCACCGAGCGCAGATAGCGGTATGATCAGACGGTAATCAGGTCCGGTAATAAGCCGAATCATATGCGGAACAACAAGACCGACAAATCCAATCACCCCGGACACCGATACGGCGGCCGCCGTCATTAGCGTCGCAACGATCAGGACACTGAGCTTGGTTCTTTCTACGGCAAGGCCTGTATGGGCTGCTTGTCGTTCACCTAAGGCCAGCAAGTTCAGCGTTCTGGCCCGGCTCCAAAGAAATACCACTCCGATCAGCAAATACGGCAAAAGGATGGCCGTATACGACCATCCACGCAAACTTAAGCTGCCCATCGTCCAATATAAAATTTCATTCACCGTTTTCTTGGACATCGCCGTTAAGAAGGAAACGACCGCGCCAAGAAACGACTGCATAACTACACCTGATAAAATCAAACTTTCAATCGGAATCTTGCCGTTTTCCCGAGCCAGCCAGATGACGATCCAAAGCGTCGCTGCCCCGGTCACGAAAGCTACAGTCGGAAGGGTAAAGATCCCTAGCCAAGAAAACTGCCAGCCAAAAAAGATAAGCACCGCCGCACCAATGGCTGAACCGGAGGATACGCCAAGGGTAAACGGATCGGCAAGCGGGTTACGCAGTACTCCCTGAAATCCGGCTCCGGCAACCGCCAGCGAAGCGCCTACCAAAAGGCCGAGCAACACCCGTGGAAGGCGTACCTGCATGACGATCTGCTCGGAGGATACGCTCCAATCGGCGTGAATCAAGTGGCTAAGTCCAGGTATACGATGAAGTAAAATGAGAGCGATGTCTTGAGCCGGCAGCGAAACAGAACCAAAGCCAATGCATAGCAGCAGCGTAACGGCTAGCAAGATGATTCCAATCGCTCCGTACCCGGCAAGCTTACCTCTTATCATGGCTTGATCAAGTCCGGGTATATCGCCTTAGCTACTTCGATTAACCCCTTCGTTAAGCGAGGTCCTGGTCGGCTAAGCAGGTTATCGTCAAGGGCAATGACTTGATTTTCCTTAATTGCGGTAATTTGATTCCAACCGCTGCGCCCCTTGATAATATCCGCAAGCGTCTTATTCTTGTCGTCAACAACGCTCTTTGCATATAGAACGACATCCGGGTTCGCTTTAATGATATTCTCCTCATTAATTTCGCTCCACCCTTTAACGTCGGAGGCCACATTAACGCCACCCGCAAGGGCAATCAATTCGTCCATAAACTCCCCTTTGCCGACCGTCCAGCCTGGAGAAAACTCAATGTATACTTTTTTCTTCTGATCCGCGCCAAGCGATTTAACGGCATCCGTCACCTGATTGAGCTCTTGCTCCATCGATTGAACCGTGGCTTCAGCCTCAGCCTGACGGTTAGTAATCACTCCCATCGTTTTGATGTCCTCCATGACATCCTTCACGGTTTTCGGATGGGATTGGAACACTTTTAGTCCCAAATCAGTCAAGCTTTTAACGGTAGCTTCATCTATTAGATTGCCCACAACGACGAGATCCGGCTGAGCGGCAACGACCGCTTCAACGTTTACTTTGAAGCCACCCATTTTGGGTTTGCTCTTCGCCGCTTCCGGATAGTCATCCACATCGGAAACCCCTACGATTTGCTGGTCGAGTCCAAGCGCGAACAAAGTCTCCGTTTCAGATGGAGCGAGCGTGACGATTTTTTGAGGCGCGCTCTCGAACGTAAATTCTACCCCGCTGGAATCCTTGAGGGTGAGCGGATATACCGTTTGCTTTCCTTGCTGATCGTCGTCAGTCTTCGCAGCTCCGCCATTCTGCTCTTGCTGGGTTGATTCCTTAGCCCCATTAACTTCTTGCGCTTTTCCTGCATTATCGGATCCACAGCCAGCTACGGTTAAAAGCACCAAAACCAGCAGTCCGATCGCCCATATTTGTTTCCATGTTCTCATCATCTAAAGCCTCTCTCCTCTGCTATAGCGGTTTTCTATTTCAAGAACGCCTGAGTCAAAGCGATACTGCGATGCAGCAATCAGTACCTAGCAATCAATCCAAAATAAGAAACAAGAAAGCCCCTAATCCTTAAGGATTAGGGGCACGTCTACAAAGCCGATAGCGGCACTAGAAAATTCAAATTAAATGTCCAGTTGCGGCTATGGTATCTAAGCAGAGCGTTATCCTTTCCTCGAAGGACCGTCTTGGATTCCCGTGGGCAGGTCTCCTGACTCCAGGTTATTGATGTTCGCTCGCCTTCCCATCCCCGGCATTTGTGGGCAACAGTGGCATCATGAGCTCATCCCTGGTTACAGTGGCGGGACCGTGCCGGACTTTCACCGGCTTCCCTTTTAACCCAAAGCAGACGACACAGCCGCTGCTTCAGGACCTACGGGCACTATGATTCGCTTGAATATGGCATTACTCTCACTAGGATTATAGGGGAAAAGAGGAAATCTTACAATGCCAAACCTTTCCTGTTGAAACTAAACTTACAACATTACAGATGCCGGGATTTACAATCTCTGCGGACAATTAGCGCAGCCTTTTGACTTCATCATAAGACATTTCCGTGAGATTTGCCCAGTATCGCTTAGGCATATGAGACATCTGCCGCCGAGGACTAATTCTCTCCTTGATCGCAACCGTGTCGTAAAATTGCTTCCACAACCGTCGGTATGCCTTCTCTTCTTCACCAGGCTCCGGCAACACAAATTCATCCACTTCCAAAATGTCCGTCAGTCCGGTCTTACGAGGTCCACCAGGCGGCTGATGAACTAGCGCTTTTCTGTGTGTTTTGTCGTAAATCAGGAAAGACTCGTTGCGGAAACGTTCGCAGAAATGGTCGGATAAAATCGGCAATACCTCGTTTTTCGGTTCAATAACGGAAACTAAAACATCGTCATACACCGAAAACCGTACAAACCCCGTAAACATGTGACTTTCATGATTCAGCTGCTGCACTGCTCGCTGGAGCAGGTGAACCGTATCGTCTGCCAGCATATCCATCACAGCCTTACCATGCGTAAAACCCAGCCGTAAAAAGCGGAGTATTAGCACTTCCTTCTGCTCCGCACATGTCAAAAATCCTTCCCTTACGAACCTCTGAGCCTCAGATGACACCTTGATTCCAATGGCTCGGTACACCCTCTCGGCTTTCTCCAGATTCGTATCAACCCACTTCGTGGGAAAAAGCAAATACTGTTGTTCATCTCCGGACTGAATATCAATGGGAATCTCCTTCGACGCATAGCTTTCGAACACGCAGGTCATCAGGCCATCGAAGCTGCCGTCATAGGCATAGGCTAAATCGCTCCGCCAAGCCATTTGATCACTTCCTCTCGCGGTGTCCCGACTGGCTCCACCACATCAAACAGACTAAGCTGTTCTACGCGCGGCTCCGTGGAATACATCTTCATTTCCCGATCGGACAGAAGCGACCGCAGAATCATGTTCTGGTTCACTTTCAAGCCTTCCAGCGATCTTCCCCCACATGTGATAAAATACTGGGCTCGTTTCAGGACGACTCCAAGTTTCTTCAAAGCGGAAAAATCCAATACTCCCGTCTTTCTGGCTTGTACAATCCGCTTCGCACTGCGAACACCAACACCTGGGATGCGGAGCAATTGCTCATAAGGAGCCTTATTAATCTCCATCGGAAAACGCTCCATATGATTAAGCGCCCAATTACATTTGGGGTCGATCATCGGATTAAAATTAGGGGTTCGCTCGTCAAGCAGCTCGCTCGCGGAAAAGCCGTAAAAGCGCAACAGCCAATCGGCCTGATAGAGCCGGTGCTCGCGAAGCAGAGGAGGCTTGCTTTCCAGAGCAGGCAGCAGTGAATGCTCCACAACCGGCGTATAAGCAGAGTAAAACACACGCTTTAAGCTATATTTCTTGTACAATGCCTCGGTCAACGTCAAAATCTTGTAGTCGCTGTCCGGCGTAGCGCCGACGATCATCTGAGTGCTCTGCCCTGCAGGGACAAATTTCGGAGCATGCTGGTATTTCACGATATCGGTGCAATTCTCCCTAATTCCTTCCCGAATCACCTGCATCGGTCGCAAAATGGACTCCTTGCTCTTGTCGGGAGCAAGCAGCTTTAAGCTTTCCTGGGAAGGAAGCTCAATATTGACACTCATCCGGTCAGCCAGCAGGCCCAAACGTGAAATCAAAGCCGGATCGGCACCGGGAATGGCTTTGACATGTATGTATCCGTTAAACTGATAGCGCCCTCTAAGAAGGGTCAGCGTATTGATCAGCAATTCAGCGGTATAATCGGGGTTTCGGGCGATGCCGGAACTTAGAAACAGCCCCTCTATGAAATTGCGGCGATAAAAATTCATCGTCAAATCGGCCAGTTCCTCCGGCGTGAACATGGCCCTCTTTGTATCATTCGATTTTCGGTTTACACAATATTTGCAATCAAAAATGCAGCTGTTGGTGAACAGCACTTTCAGCAGCGATATGCATCGTCCGTCCGCAGCAAAGCTGTGACATATGCCGAATGACGCAGCACTTCCCATTCCGCTGCCGGTATTCTTCCGGTCAACGCCGCTCGAGGAGCAGGACACGTCATATTTTGCAGAATCGGTCAAAATGGTCAGTTTCTCGTAGACATTCATAGCGCACACGCCTCCTATGACTTGATTATAAAGGGAACAAATGTTCCCGTCAAGTCAACCAAACGTTGCGCACAAAAGAACCTTTTGTTAATGTACATTGGTCGGCAATTGCAAGACCTGCAGCAGCTATGTCCTTCTCAAGGCGTTCGGAGGATACGATGACCGACCTGTTGCTGAATCGCTGCAGACTGTTGAGCATACGGACCCGCTCTTCCGGAGAAAGCACCGAGCACAGATTGTAGGGCATATCGATGATAGCCGCATCGTATCTCTCCTCTATCTCGTTCATATCTCCGATGACTACTAAATCCGGGTCGCAATATCCAAAATGGCGCAAATTGACCCTAGCTCCTTTTATAGCCAGTGGATTAATATCCCGACCAACGATGTCAATGCCCATGGATAGCGCCTCAATCAGCACATTGCCCATCCCGCAGCAAGGGTCGATCGCCTTGATTCCCGCCGTCTCAGGAACGGCGATATTAACAAGTGCACGCGCAACATATGTACTTAAACCGGTTGAATAGTTTTGAGGCTTGTCTTTATGCTTCAGCCAGACTGCCTCACCGGAATGGCATACACCAAAGACCCAAGTATCTCCGTTTGAAAATAATCCGAACATCACATGTGGCTTATGCACATCGACCTTTCCAGTTATATGTCCCCCGATCAGGCGTTCCAGCTCTCGCTGCTCTTCATAGCTGCGTTTCGTACCGCTTTTCATATAAACGACTTTGAAGGTTTTTTCCTCAAGCCGAACAGCTTTCACATTCAAGACCAGTTCTTCTATAGAATTCACCCTAAACAGGACATCCAATCGCATGGAGATGAAGGGACTACGGTTAGGCTCTACTTTGCGGGAAGACTCAATAAAAGCGGATGATTCAGGGTTATGTCCAAACAAGGCGCGCAGCTCCATGTGGCATAGTTCCACATCATTTTCGTGGCAGGCGTAAAAGTAAATACTATTATCTGTTAGAGCTTCAGGTCCGCCTCGGCCAGCATCAATTTTCATTCGCCAATTCCTTTCCTGTTCCCATTCAAATTTGATAATTGTTCCAGTATAATGTTATTGTTTCCAGCATTAGCCAAACGCTTTGAATTCCCGTCGTTTATGAAATTTCAAAGGTGGATAAAGCATGATGAGAATAGTCAAACCATGGATCATCACCCTTCTAGTTGGGTGGGGCATTTTTCAAATTCTCTTTTTCCTGGTGAAGGACATAATATTTGCATATATAACTATTCCTGAGCCGTACGACTTATTTTTTCAAATCGTAGGAATCGCACTGACTATATTGCTGACCTTCCTGTTTACGGCTGTCCTGGTCAATGACCGAACTGACTAAATCCACTATATTTTAACGATAACGAGTCTAGGCGCCTGAGGCGTGACTAAAGCAGTTTACGGTTTACCGAATCAGTTGCCTTCAGTGCTATCCTAATCACGCCACCAGGGGAAACCTTAGTGTCCCAAAAACCGAAACCAGGCTGCAGCAAAGCGGAAAGCATGGAAATAACTCCACCGTGTGTAATCACGAGGAGCCGTACATTATCGCTCTTTTCGACAAAACGCTTGGAAAGTGCCAGCAGTTCCTCCCCCATTTCAGCCACCCTCCCCTGAAAGCTGTGCCATGATTCGCCCCCGGGTGGAGTAACCGCCTTTGGATCATCGATCCACGCCCGATAAACAGCAAAATCCTTAAGCATATCGTACGTTTTGCCTTCCCACGCTCCGAAATTCATTTCACGCAGGCGGGGATCGGTAGTGGAGCCTGAAACCAGATCAGGGCGCGCAAAGCTCAGCGTCTGGCGGCAACGGAGCAAATCGCTGGAATAGACCGCCGAGAAGGGTACGCCAGCAAGCTCCTCCCGCAGGCCAAGCAATCCGCAAGCATCCCCCGGTAAAAGCGCCAGATCGCTATGTCCCTGATATTTTCGCTGGGTGTTCCACTCCGTCAATCCATGCCGGACAAGCCACCACTCAATCATTTTTATCACACCTTTGCTAATATGAAAAAAGAATACTGAAAACTTATAAATTCTTTAAACTTCACCCTTCAGAAAAACCTAGCCTGCAGCTAGGTCCTTGTCTAGCCCGATATGTTTGAGCATAGGGGAGCCGACACTCATTTCCACGAACCCCTGGTGCCCCCTCTTACCTCTCTCACCATCCACCGTTAAATGTATTTAGTACATCTATTTCTAGGTGAAACAGGTATTTTTGGATTTTAGTTGTAAAATGTACATCTAAAACGGGTCAATTGGGTTTGGCAGGGGTATTTCGTTCCTTTTAGATGCACTTTTTACATTTAAATGCTCAATATTGCCAATAGGGCTATGTTTAAATGTACTAAATGCATTTAATTAGTTTACGGTAACTGGTGTAAAACGCTAGTTCCAGAAAAAGCCACCGGCAAGCCACGTCCATAAAACGGTAGCAAGCAGTACAAACACATTTGCTACCCAGAACATTAGCTTCGCTGTACAGGGAATATCCTCCGCTTCCAGCTCACGGGACTTGTCGCCCATATAAGCTCGGAATGAGGTCACGCCATGGTATGAGTTTTCGCCGCCCAGTCTTATGCCCAAGGCACCCGCCACAGCCGACTCCGGGTAACCGCTGTTTGGGCTTGGGTGCGAAGAAGCATCCCGGCGTACGGTTTTCCAAGCCCGCCCGGCATCAAAGCGGAGCGCCCAAGCCGCGGCGACCAGCAGCAGGGCCGTCAATCTGGCCGGGATGTAGTTGGCGATATCGTCTAACCGGGCGGAGGCCCAGCCGAGATCGATATATTTGTCGTTCTTATAGCCGACCATCGAGTCGAGGGTGTTTATCGCCCGGTACGCGACCGCCAGCGGGGCTCCGCCCAGGAGCGCGAAGAACAGCGGCGACACCACCGCGTCGACGATGTTCTCCGCCACCGTCTCCACGGCGCCGCGCGTAATCTCCGGCGCGGCCAGGTGCGCTGTGTCGCGGCCGACGATCATGCCGAGCGATCGGCGCGCGCCGGGAAGGTCGCCGGCCTTCAGGCGGCCGTAGACGTCCATGCCGGCGTCTCGCAAGCCTTTGGCTGCGATCGTCGTCCAAATGAGCGCGGCCTCGGCGAAGGCCGCGAGCCACGGGCTGACCTGGGCCAGGAGCCGCAGGACGGCCCAGGTCAAAACGAAGCTGCCGCCTGCGATGAGCAGCGGCAGCAGCACCCCCGCCGCGCGGTAGCGGCGGGGCGGGACGAGGCGGCGGATGGCCGCCTCGAGCGCGCGTATGGCTTTCCCCATCCCGATCACCGGATGGGGAAGCCACCGCGGATCGCCAAGGAGGCGATCCAGCGCATACGCCGCCGGGATGACCCACCACGCCGCCGTCATAACCGCCGCTCCGCTTCCGCGGCGCGCAGCGACTCGGTCACGGCGGCATAAACCAGGCGGCCGACCGTGCCGCCGAGGTCCGTTGCGGTTCCGGCGTAGGCGTGCGCAAGCGGCCAATCGGCCCGCTGGCTCACGCCAAGGACGACCGCATCGGTCGTCGTGCCGGTGGCCACAAGCCCATTCTCGGCGTCACGTACGCCAAGATCCTGCAGCGCCGCCGCTTTCGCTTCGGTCGCCGTCATCACGGCGCCGAGCATCGCCGCCGGCGTCAGCCGCCCATCGATGGCGAGCAGCAGGTTGATCGTTCCCGGCGTCCACGAGGCCGGGAACGTCGTGCGCTGCACGCCGGCCCGTGCGGCGTTGGAAACGCCCGCCGTCGCGCAGCAAAAGACGGCGAAGTGGTCCGTCTTCTCCTCCGCGACCGCCGCATGCTTGAGCTTGGCCGCTGTAAGCAGCCCGGCGGTCCGCTCCTGCGGGTAGCCCCACTCCTCCAGCAGACGGGAAATGTCCCGCTCCGGCTCCTCGCAGCTGTAAAAGCGGTCGACATAGATGTTCACCATCCGCTCTACACCCCCTGGCCCTCCGCCAAATACCGCGCTGCTGAGCCGTTCCAGCACCATCGGCGCTTCCAGCTGCAAATGACGGTCTCCGTAATAAACCCGCAATCCAGGCCAAACCTTGGATTCATATTGCAAACCCGGCTCGTTCGATATAAATGGCAGCGTCATTTCACGGCTCCCTCCTCTAGCACCTGCTCCCATGCCCGGAGAAGCTTCACGCAAGCCGCCTCCCCTTTGACCGCAAGGCGAATGTCCCGGTTTCCGAGCCCAGGGTACATCGCACAACTGCGCACCAGTACGCCGCGGCGTCCAAGTGCTGCCTGCATGCTGGCGGCTGACCATGGCTCGGGGAGCCGAACGAGCAAGAAGTTCGCTTCGCCCGGCCACGTCTGGCAGCCCAGACGCTGAAGCTCCCGGCGCATGAACTCCCGCTGCCGCTCAATCAAAGCGATCGTCTGCGCTTCGTATTCTTTTCCTGTGTTCAGACAAACCTCACCCGCTAATAGAGCAAGCATATTGACGCTCCACGTCACCTGCTTGTCCCGCATCGCGGCTGCGGTGTCCGGATGGGCTACGGCGTAACCGAGGCGCAGCCCGGGAATCGCATAAAACTTCGTCATCGAACGAACTAGCACAAGATGCGTATAAGCGCTTAGCTCCGGAAGAAGCGTTTGCCGCGCCTCCTCCGGAATGAAGTCGATAAAGGCCTCATCTAACACCACGTAAGTACCGGAGCGTTCTCCTGCTTCCGCAAACCGGCGCAGCTCGTCCAATCTGTATTGAACCCCGTTCGGGTTGTTGGGCTGACCGATAAAGACAAGGTCCGAATCCTGAATCAGCCGCTCTACATCATCCGGCGAAGCCTTGAAATTTCGCTCCTCGGTTCCGAACACAGAGCTTACCTTCGCCCCAAGCTGCTGGGAGAGACTGCGATATTCCGAGAAGCAGGGCTCAACAATGCCTACGCGCTCCGGTCTAAAGGCCAAAAGCGCGAGCGCCATATTTTCCGCAGCCCCGTTACCGATGACAATTGCATTTTCCTCTACCTGAAGCCGCTCGGCTAGCAGGGATACAAGCCTCCGATGCCCAGGATCCGGATAATGCACGATCTCGGGCAAAGCATCCTGCAAAACCTTCAGTAATCCGGGCGGCGGGCCAAGCGGATTGATGTTGGCGCTGAAGTCGGCAATTTCGTCTGCTGCCACACCATAGCGGGCCGAAGCCGTCACTAAATCTCCCCCATGTCCGTATACTTCCAAATGCATGTAAGCACCTCTTTCTAACCTTTTCCGGTAAATTCTAATGCCCCCATTATGAAGTTCAAGCGGCACCTGCGTCAATTCATCTAGGAAAAAAGGTGGATTTTTCGAGCTCTTCTCCCTCCATCCCCCTTTGGTTTCGTGACCATATGGTTTACAATAATACGGTAAGAGCTTGTTCAAACAACATATTGGTAGTATTGGAGGATGGTAGATCATGCTGTTTATCGATAACGAAGGCATCACCGACGCTTCAATAAATCTGGCTATTGAGGAGTACGCACTCAGACACCTGCCGCTGGAGGATGACAGCTATTTGCTGTTTTATATTAATGCCCCGTCCGTCATCATCGGAAAACACCAGAACACGATTGAAGAGATCAATGCTGAATATATAAAAGAGCACGGTGTGCAAGTGGTACGGCGTTTGTCCGGAGGCGGAGCGGTGTATCATGACCTCGGCAACCTTAATTTCAGCTTTATCACCAAGGACGACGGAGAGTCGTTCCACAATTTCCGCAAGTTTACCGAACCGGTTGTCAAAGCGCTGAAATCGATGGGCGTTAATGCCGAAATGACCGGCCGGAACGATCTGCAAGTCGGGGAGCAAAAAATATCGGGCAACGCCCAATTCGCTACCCGCGGGCGGATGTTCAGCCACGGTACGCTCATGTTTAATTTAAATTTGGAAAATGTGCAGGCCTCACTGCATGCCAATCCTGAAAAATTCAAATCAAAGAGCACCAAATCAGTACGCAGCCGGGTCGCCAACATCATCGATTTTTTGGATCACAAAATGACCATCGAAGAGTTCCGTGCCGAGCTGCTGCGGCACATCTTCGGAATGGAGCCGGGTGCGGTACCTCAGTATAAGCTAACGGAAAACGACTGGACCAAAATCCACGAAATCTCGAATCAACGCTACAAAAATTGGGATTGGAACTATGGCCTGTCCCCGGAATGCAACGTAAAGCATGCCAAAAAATTCCCTGTCGGCATTATCGATCTACGGATGAATATTAAAGACGGGCACATTCAGGAAATTAAAATTTACGGTGACTTCTTCGGCGTTGGAGATGTGGCCGACATCGAAAATAAACTGAGAGGCGTTAAGCACGAGGAAGCAGCCGTACGCGCTGCGCTTGAAGGCATTGACGTGAAGCATTATTTCGGCAATCTGGACCTGGAAGACTTTATCGGATTGGTGTTCCTTGAAGAATAGCACCGGTGAGCCGAACTGAAAGGAATGAATCGTTCTTGCATCGTTCGCGTCTTGCCGACCTTGTTCTCCTCTTCGTTGCACTCATGTGGGGGAGTACCTTTTTAATCGTCCAGCATGCGGTAAAGGTATTGCCGCCCATGGCCTTTAACGGGCTTCGTTTTCTGGGGGCGGCGCTGCTGCTGGCGTTGGTGACCTTTGCTTTTTATCGAGGACAGTGGCGGGAGCTGTCACGCGGCATGCTGGGACATGCCGCGCTGCTGGGCCTGTTCCTGTTTATCGGATACACTTTTCAAACCGTAGGATTGCTCTATACAACGACCTCGAATGCCGGATTCATTACCGGGTTATCCGTCGTACTCGTTCCCTTTTTATCATTTTGGCTGCTAAAGCATTCGATTTCTCGGTTTACGTGGTTCAGCGCTCTGCTTGCTGCCGCGGGACTGTATATGCTCACGTTTGCCGGGGAGGCGTTTACCTGGAACAAGGGGGATGCACTTGTTTTCCTTTGTGCCATTGGCTTTGCCCTGCACGTAGCCTACACCGGCGTATTCGCCCCCCGCTACCCGGCGCTGCCGCTTGCCTCGCTGCAAATGGCCATCGTTGGCATATTGAGCCTCGTCGGTTCGCTGATGTTTGAAAAACACGGGCCAATGAACGAGACGGTACAGCGGCTCCTTCAGCCTGAAGTGCTCTGGGCGCTTATCGTATCGATTGGACCGACCAGTGCCTTCGCCTTTTGGATCCAAACGGTGTGCCAAAAGTTTACCAGTCCTTCCCGGGTGGCCGTCATTTTTGCCATGGAACCAGTGTTTGCGGCGATAACAGGCGTTTGGTTCGGCGGCGAAGTGCTCGGTATGATGGCTGTCTTAGGCTGTGTATGCATTTTTGGAGGAATGATTTTAGCCGAATTGAAATCCGCTCCCAGCCAGCTACAATAGATATATAAAGACACAAGGAGAGAGAGAAACCATGTATAAACTGATTGCCATTGATATCGACGATACTTTGATTAATGACGACAAGGAAGTCACCCCGGCTACACAGCATGCCCTGGAGGAAGCTGTTGCGGAGGGCGTTGTCGTTACGCTGGCGACGGGCCGCGCTTTTGCTTCGGCACAGGCGATTGCCCGCCAGACCGGCTTGAACGTACCGATTATTACCTACCAAGGGGCGCTAGTCAAAAACCTACTCGATGAACAGGTGCTCTACGAGCGTTACCTGCCGGTCGAAGCCGCCCGTAAGCTCTACGAATACTGTCTCAAACACGATTTGCATTTACAGACCTATATCGATGATAAGCTATATGCCCGTGAAGAAAATCAAAAGATTATTGACTATACAGCGCTTAACAAAACGAAGTATTATATCGAGCCCGATTTTGCCAAGCTTATAGAGCTGCCGACGCCAAAAATGCTCATTATCGACGAGCCGGACTATTTGGACGAAATCACTCCCGTCCTGCGTGAGTTGCTGGGAGATCAGGCCCATGTAACTAAATCGAAGCCGAACTTCCTCGAAATAATGCATCATGAAGGTACAAAAGGGCATGCCCTGAAATTCCTTGCCGGACACTTCGGCTTTGAACTGTCCCAAACGATTGCCATCGGCGATTCCTGGAACGATCACGAAATGCTGGAGGCTGCCGGCCTCGGAGTCGCTATGGCCAACTCCATTCCGGCGCTGAAAGAGATCGCGGACTATGTGACGCTGAGCAACAATGAAGACGGCGTAAAGCACGTGATCGACAAATTCGTTTTGAAGCGGGAAGTATAATTTGAATATGCAAAAAGAGCTGAGCCGGATCGTATCCGCTTAGCTCTTTTTTTATCGTACCCACCTTCAATTCCGCCGAAGCACGACAACTTGTCCAGTCCGCGCAAATTCGGCTTCTTCCGGCAGCCTATAGTCGCTTAACAGGTCGATGTCATGTGACATATGGGTAAAAATCGTCCGCCCCGGCTTCACTTCACGCAGCAGTTCAAGCGCTTCGGTGACATCATAAACCGATCTCGTCAAAAACTCGGCATTTTCCCTGTAGAAGCTCGTGCCCAGCACCAACAGATCCAGTCCTTGAAGCGGGATTTTCTGCTCCGCCGGTAGTGCAATGGCATCTGAACAGTAGACCCAGGCGAATCCGTTTTTTTCTAGCCGATAGGCGTAGGAGAATCCGTTTTTGCCGTGAAACACCTTCCACGCCTGAACCTGCCAGCATGCGAGCTGGACTCCGTCATCAACCGGATGAATATCAAGATTGCGACCGAGCCAGGGGTACTGCCGCAGAATTGTATCCAGCACCTCCAGCGGCGCATACAGCTGTCCTCTCCGGTCTAACCAGCGGCAAGCATCCGCCCACTCAGGAAGTCCGCCGATATGATCAAAATGAGCGTGGGTGACGAGGATACGCTCCACAAATCGTTGCCCTCGCCGCTCCATTCCGCCTCGAAAATCCGGTCCGCAGTCAATCAGGAAGGCTCCTTCGGCTCCCTCAATCGCTACCGAAGAGCGATATCTGCGGTTCATGCCGGAATCCCTGGCTTCCGCACAAACCTCGCAATCGCAATACATTCTTGGAACCCCCATTGCGTCCCCGGTGCCGATAAATACAAGCTGATCCATATAGGAGTCCGCCCCTTTCACATCGTCAAATGGCGTTGCCACCGTACTCACTCTGCCTTCATTTTCTCTCTTCTTATCTTTCGTTCAAACCGCGCAGCATCTCTTTCATTTGGCAGGTTCATTTTTCCTTACCTCCCGCAAACGTTTCTCCTCTTCTTATTTACCCTCGTTTTACCAAAAACCGTTCATTTTGAAAACCCTTTTTTTCGTTGAAGATAAATCCAACTGTTATCCCGTTCGTTTCCTTTATGAACAGCAGCGTACTTTTCTATGGATCCAGACCGCATATTGCGGTAGTTTTTCTTACGAAAAAAGGGTATGGGGTTCATCCCCATACCCTTTCCTTTTTCACCATCCACCACTAAATGTATTTAGTGCAGCTATTTTCAGGTGAATTGCAATATTTTAAATTCTAATTGTAAAATGTACATCTAATTTGGATTAATTTCATTTTAAGGGGTATTTCGCTCATTTTAGATGCACTTTTTGCATTTAAATGCTCAACACTTCCAATAAGTCGATGTTTAACTGCACAAAATACACTTAATAGTCAGTTTACGGTAACAGCAAGACCAAGGCCCCATTCTTCACTCGTTGATCAGCACATTTGCTTAATCAGATAATTACACTTAGCGGATTTCGCTTGAGCGGATTTTCCAAAATCCAGCTGCGCTCGTCGTCGTATAAATAAGCCCGATGTACGAGCACGCGTACCTCTTGGCCGCTCTTTAAGGTCTCCTTCTCCAAAGAGCGGAACGTCGTTAGTGTCTGTCCTCCAACTTCCACCTCAACGAGCCACTCGCTACCACGGAAGTGTAAATGCTTCACAATGCCAGGAGTGGTAGCCGAAAGCAGCGTAAACTCATGCTCTGTTCCCACTTCGATATACTCGGGGCGAATCAAAGCCCGTGTGCCAGGCCCTCCGCTTTCCTCCTCAAAGCCTTTCAGCTCGGACGCTCTCTCCACCAACGTTGATTGGCCGATAAACGATGCGACAAAAGGTGTTTTCGGCTCCTTATAAATATCCCACGGCGTCCCTTTTTGCTCCAAACGGCCCTGGTTGATGATCATGATCTCATCCGCTACTTCAATCGCTTCATCCTGGTCATGGGTTACGAAAATAGACGTTATGCCCACCCGTTCGATCAGTTCCCGCAGCCATGATCGCAGCTCCTGACGAATTTTGGCATCAATAGCCGCAAACGGTTCATCCAGCAAAAGAAGCTGGGGCTCCGGCGCCAAAGCACGGGCAAAAGCGACCCGCTGACGTTGTCCACCCGACAGCTGATGCGGGTAACGCCCTTCAAACCCTTTTAGTCCGGTCAGCTCTACCAATTCCAGCACCCGGCTCTTGACCTCAGCCTTCGGTACCTTCTTAACCTGCAAGCCAAAGGCGATGTTATCGAACACCGTCATATGTTTAAAGAGCGCATAGCTTTGAAACACAAAACCGATGCCGCGATCCTGGGGAGCGAGCTCATTGACTCGCTTGCCGTGAAAAAGAATTTCGCCGGAATCCGGCTGCTCCAAACCGGCCAGCATGCGGAGAATGGACGTTTTCCCTCCACCGCTCGGGCCAAGCAATCCGATCAGTTGCCCTTTTTGAATGTCAAAACTGACGTTTTGTACGGCATGAAAGCTTCCAAAACGTTTAACTAAATTTCGTACCTCTACATGCATATTCATGTCACATCCTTTCAAGGTGCAGACAATCATTTAATTCGGATAAATTTACTTGGTTTTTGTATATGGATACTTTATCAAACCTGTGGGTGTCCCGTCAATCCGCCTATTCAAACTTCTCTAACTTTCCAAAAAAAATAAAAACCAGGTTAACACGCAGCAAATGCTAATATCGTGCCGTGTTAACTGGTTTTGTCAAGCAATGTAATGCAGTTGCAAAGCTATGATAGATTAATGGGATAAAGTGCAGGTGGAAAACAAAAACGTCTTTATGACGTCATGCGGTAACAGCTTTGACTTAGCATTTTCACATGAGCGGAAGCAGCCGGCTTTATTTCTTCAAATGTCAAACGATCCTGAATGTAATAGGAAATAAACCCATGCAAGCCTAAAAACATACTGAGCGGAAGAGATGGATTTGCTTCCAGTTGATGCTTCTCCTCCTGTAGAAAGCTGCGTACAATAGACTCGAACATATTAAAGCATTTGGCCTGTTCACTTCGACAATACGTTAATATTTCCTCATCTCTCAGCATGAACATAATTTCGTATTGATGCGGATGATCCAAACCAAACTTGATGAATTCAAACATCAGCTGTTCCAGTTTGGACAATCCATCGGTAGGCGGTCGTTTGGCGACCTGCTCGCATAGAAGGGTCAAAGACTCGAAATCTTTGACAACAATGGCATAAAAAAGTTCGGCCTTTTCTTTGAAGTGGTAATATAATGAGCCGTGACTATAACCCAAATGTTGCCCGATACTACGCATGGAAATCCCGCGGTACCCTTTGGTTATGAACAGATGTCTAGCCGCATCCATAATTCTTTCTCTTGATAACTCCTGATCGACTGCTCTTCTTGCCATAGGCATTATTCCCCTTCAATAAAGTAAACCTCTTCACCTTCCGTCAATACCGCTTGCCCTCCAGTCAAATCGATCATCCAATTTCTGAAGGTCTCCGCCTCCTGCTTCAGCGGCAGGCAGCATAGCGTCACCTTATCCGTAAAACTAGTTTCGCCCGTGCGAATTTCACGGCCCCGCAGTTCATTTTCCACCTTGCCCAGCCAAGTATAATCCAATTCTACAAAAATCTCTTTATGCAGCACACGAGTGATGACTTCCCCTGCTTCAATCGCAGCGACAGCCCCATCCGTATAAGCTCGAATAAGTCCACCCGCTCCAAGCAAAATTCCGCCAAAATAGCGGGTTACCACAATGGCGACATTTTTGAGGTTCTGGTTCTTAATTACCTCCAAAATCGGCTTGCCAGCCGTGCCACTTGGCTCCCCATCGTCCGATTGCCTCTGGATTTCATCACGTTCCCCTATCATATAAGCGGAGCAGTTGTGCGTGGCGTTCCAGTGCTTCTTCTTGATCTCTTCAATAAAGGCGATCGCGTCTTCTTCGGTTTCTACCGGCTTGATATAGCCGATAAATCTCGACTTTTTAATCACGATTTCCTTGTCTCCGGCTCCACGAACCGTCTTGTATCGTTCTAGCATATGGTACCTTCCTTATGAATGTGCCAAGAAGCAGCCCAGCCGGGAAATCCCGGTGAACTGCTTCCTGACGTTGATAATCCTTTAACCAAAGATAAGCCAGCCCTATTCGGTAAGTCTTGCTTCCAGTGCAGCTTTTTCTTTTTCATAGCCTGGTTTGCCAAGCAGGGCGAACATATTTTTCTTGTACGCTTCAACGCCCGGTTGGTCAAACGGATTGACACCCAGCAGATAACCGCTGATCCCGCAAGCTTTCTCAAAGAAATAGACCAGGTAACCAAAGGAGTAAGGCGTTTGGTCTGGAATATTGACAACAAGGTTAGGAACTTGTCCGTCTGTATGAGCCAATAGCGTTCCTTGGAACGCTTTTTTGTTGACAAAGTCGAGCGTTTTGCCAGCCAGGAAGTTTAATCCGTCCAAATCGGCCGGATCGGATTCAATCGTGATGTGACTAGGCACTTCAGTTACTTGAATTACAGTTTCGAAAATATTCCGGCTGCCTTCTTGGATAAATTGTCCCATGGAGTGCAGGTCCGTAGAAAAGTCCACCGAAGCCGGGAAAATACCTTTATAATCTTTGCCTTCACTTTCGCCGTAAAGCTGTTTCCACCATTCGGACACGTAGTGAAGAGAAGGCTCGTAGTTTACAAGAATTTCAGTAGCTTTACCTTTACGATACAAGGCATTACGAACAGCCGCATATTGGTAGCTGGCGTTCTCAGCCACATTCGGATTGCTGAATTCCTTCGCTGCGTCTGCGGCGCCTTGCATCATTTCATCGATGCTAATGCCAGCCGTTGCAATCGGCAGCAGGCCTACAGCGGTAAGTACGGAATAACGGCCACCTACGTCATCAGGAATTACGAAGGTTTCATAGCCTTCTTCGTCAGAAAGCTTCTTCAGCGCACCTTTAGCGCGGTCCGTCGTAGCATAAATCCGTTTGCGAGCTTCTTCTTTACCATACTTCTTCTCCAGTGCAGCACGGAAAATACGGAAAGCAATCGCTGGTTCTGTCGTCGTACCGGATTTGGAAATTACGTTCACGGAGAAATCTTTGCCTTCGATCAGGTCGAGCAGGTGGTTGACATAAGTCGAGCTGATGTTATTTCCGGCAAAATAAATTTCCGGGGTTTTCCGTTTGTCTTTCGGAAGTAAGTTATAGAACGAATGCGACAACGATTCAATCGCTGCGCGCGCTCCAAGGTAAGAACCACCGATCCCAATGACGATCAGAACCTCGGAATCACTTTGAATTTTCGCAGCCGCTTTCTTGATGCGGGCGAACTCTTCTTTATCGTAATCGGTTGGAAGGTTAATCCAGCCCAGATAATCGGATCCTGCTCCTGTCCCTTTATGTAATTGCTCGTGAGCCAAGCGAATCGGTTCAGCAAAATAATCCACCTCATGCTGACCAACAAATTGCAGAGCTTTGCTGTAGTCAAACGTCACTTTTTTGGACATGGTTGTAAAGACCTCCATCTTTTTTTTATACCACTTACCTATCCCCAAGAGGTGACATTCATATGCCATCCTGGAAAAAAACTACATTGAATGCCCTCTTAAACACAACTTAAACCTAGGATACTGTAAATTATCAGCGAAGACAAGGGCACATTGTACAGGTTTTACGCCCACATGCTAAAATAATTAAGTGCTGTTCAATTCTTTCAAGAAGGTGACGAAAGTTGAAAAAAATCGGATTTATCGGGCTGGGCACGATGGGTGCGCCCATGGCGTCCAATTTGCTGAAAAAGGGTTTTGAAGTAACTGTCTATAATCGCACAGCCGCAAAATGTGAACCGCTCGCAAAGCTTGGCGCCTCAGTGGCTGCCTCGCCAAAAGAAGCCGCTGTTAAAGCGGACATCGTCATTACGATGGTCAGCAACGACTCCTCTATCGCGGACGTCTACGAAGGAGAACATGGCGTTCTAGCAGGCATCCGTCCAGAAATGACCGTTATTGACTGCTCGACGATTTCCCCGTCGCTTGTACATAAACTAGCGGAGCAAGTGTCCGCGCTGGGCGCTTCTTTCCTCGACGCCCCGGTTACCGGAAGCTCCCCTGCCGCGATAGACGGAACGCTGGTCTTTATGATCGGCGGCTCGAAGGAAACCTTGGATAATACACGGGATATTTTTGAGGCAATGGGTAAAAAAATACTGCACATGGGTCCAAACGGTAGCGGATCCGTCGCCAAGCTGGCGCACAATACCATTGTCGGCATCAACAATTTGGCGCTCGCCGAAGGCTTCGCCATTGCTGCGAAATCCGGTCTTCCCGCTGATGCATTTCTGGAGCTTGTTCAGCTCGGCTCGGCTGGCAGCAAAGCGGCTGAACTAAAAGGGCGCAAAATTATTGAGCACGATTTTTCGAACCAGTTCTCCCTGGCACTGATGCTGAAAGACTTGAAGTTAGCTGCATCCCTGACCGATGGCTCCGGCATTCCTTCTCCGATGCTGAATCTGGCTAAAAGCTTATTCCAAGCTGGACAAGCTGAAGGCTATGGCGAAGAGGACCTTTCCTCGGTCGTGAAGCTTTATGAAGCTTGGATTGGCCAAACCATCGGCGGTCAAACGTTAAGCTAAAACATAGTTCATAAGAAAAACGCCTGACGGCGTCCTTTGAGTTAGCTTAGACTTCTACATTGTAGGGACGGGAGGGATGGGTATGGGGTTTCACCCGCTGTTAAACTTTCCACCCCAACCCCATTCCCTCTTCTGTTCTACTCCTTGCTCCCTGCAGCTTTTTCAACATCTCACCGATTTATAGGAGTACTTTCAGGGGAGATCAACCGCGGGCTAGGGGTAGTTTTACTCTTGGTCACATCCTTTTGCTTCTTGTCTCTCACCATCCGCTAGTAGATGTATTTTATACATCTATTTCCGCACAAATTGAAGTTTTTGGATTTTTAGTTGCATTTCGTACATCTAAAATGATGCAATTAACCTTGGCAGGTTCGTTTTGCTGATTTTAGCTGCACTTTCTGCACTTAAATGCTCAAAGGTTCCAAATATACGGGATTTAACTGTAGAAAATACATTTAGTTTGTAAGTCCCAACGCAACGGTAACGGTAATTGCTACCGTAAGAGTAAGAGGAGGTCAGCCCATTCCGGCCGACACCCATTTTTTACTCGTCATATTACTCTTTTGCTGATTGTCTGCAAGGTCTGAAAGTGCGCTTTTTATTTTTCCCACATACATAGCTAACAAGATTCTTTCCCCAGTAATTTTATACTCTGATATGTAAATAAAAAGGCAGGTGCAGCGTTAAGCTGCTATCTGCCTTTTGTATATTCCATGGATGCTCAGTACTCAGGCTCCTGTACCATAAGAGCAGCAGTAGTCGGTCACTACTCGCACCTCGAGCTTGAAGGAAGATTTGGCGGGAACGGTGAACGTACCGCGTCCTGTGATTTCTCTCCACAATGTCTCCCCGGGAAGAAGCACCTTTAAGTCCCCGGAAAGAATGTCCATCACTTCAAGCGAATCGGTTCCAAATTCATATTCCCCAGGGAGCATGATCCCCAGCGTCATTTTGCTGCCGTCCGGAAGCCATACCGTCCGGCTGGTTACTTTGCCGTCAAAATAAATGTTGGCGGCCTTATCCACCGTTACGTTTTGCAGTTGCTGTGTCACAATCCCCTCTCCCTTCACTTCGTTCCGATTCCTATTTTAATTGGGCTTTCACATGTTTAACGACATTTTCAACCGTAAAGCCGTACTCTGCAATTACTTTGTCGCCAGGCGCAGATGCACCGAAGGTATCGATGCCGATCACGGAGCCGTTTTCCCCAACATAACGTTCCCAGCCAAACGGATGGGCCATTTCTACAGCCACACGTGCTTTAACGTCAGGCAAAATCACGGAGTCTTTGTAGGCTTGGTCCTGTTTGTCGAATAGATCCCAGCTTGGCAAGCTTACAACGCGAACGTGAATGCCTTCTTCCGCCAAAGCGGCTTGAGCCTTCACAGCGAGCTGCACTTCAGAACCGGTGGCGATAATTTGGGCAACCGGTTTGCCGTCCTTCGCGTCGGATACTACATAGCCGCCGCGTTTTATGCCCTCACGAGCCATCTCTGCGGATTTTTCGAGAATCGGCAGGTTTTGGCGAGTAAGCACCAGGGCTACCGGATTCGATTTATTTTCAACCGCATAAGCCCAAGCTGCAGAGGTTTCGTTGCCGTCTGCCGGACGAATCACCGTGAGGCCTGGAATAATGCGCAAGGAAGCGAGCTGTTCAATCGGTTCGTGAGTAGGTCCGTCTTCGCCAACTGCAATACTGTCATGTGTCAGTACATAGGTAACCGGCAGCTTCATCAGCGAGGACAAACGAACCGCCGGACGCAAGTAGTCCGTGAATACAAAGAACGTACCGCCGAATACTTTAAGACCGCCATGCAGCATAATCCCGTTCATAACAGCAGCCATACCAAATTCGCGGACACCGAAGTACAGGTTACGGCCAGCGCGTGTGTCCGGCGTGTACATTTCAAGGTTGTTCAGATGCGTCATCGTGGAGCTTTCCAAGTCAGCCGAACCGCCAAGCAATTGTGGTACATTCGGAGCAAGACCATTCAGCGCATTACCGGAAGCGACGCGCGTCGAAACCGCTTTGTCCTGAGTGGTGTATTTCGGAAGGTCTTTATCCCATCCGTCCGGAAGATCGCTGGCAACCGCTTTTTCAAATTGAGCGGCAAGTTCTGGATATTCCGCTTTATATTTGGCGAAGGTTTCATCCCAAGCCTTATTCGCGGCGATGCCGTTCTCTTTCACCTTGGCGAAATGCTCGCGTACTTCTTCTGGTACAAAGAAATCTTCTTCGTATACCCATTTATAGTTTTCTTTCGTCAATTTAGCTTCTTCCGCACCTAGTGGGGAACCGTGCGTTCCACCATGGCCGCCTTTGCCTTGCTTGTTCGGACTGCCGTAGCCGATCACCGTCTTCACTTCGATCAAAGTTGGACGTTCGGTATCCCGTTTACCTTCTTCGATCGCTGCTTCGATGGCAGCCAGATCGTTGCCGTCTTCGACGAGCAGCGTTTGCCAGCCGTAAGCTTCAAAACGTTGTCTTACGTTTTCCGAGAAGCTCAGATTGAGTTTACCGTCCAGAGAAATGTCATTGGAGTCGTACAGGAAAATCAATTTGCCAAGCTTAAGATGTCCGGCCAGGGAAGCTGCTTCACTCGCTACGCCCTCCATCAAATCACCATCGCCGCAAATACCGTACGTATAATGATCGATCACTTTCAAATCGCCTTTATTATAAGTTCCTGCGAGCTGGCTTTCCGCAAGCGCCATCCCGACAGCCATCGCCAAACCTTGTCCGAGCGGGCCGGTCGTAGCGTCTACCCCTGCCGTGTGTCCGAACTCTGGATGACCTGGTGTTTTACTCCCCCATTGGCGGAATTGCTTGATTTCTTCCATCGGCAAATCATAGCCGCTCAGGTGCAGCAAACTGTAGAGCAGCATGGAGCCATGTCCGGCAGACAGCACAAAACGGTCGCGGTTCACCCATGTCGGATGATCCGGGTTATGTTTCATCGTTTTGGCAAACAGCTGATACCCCATCGGCGCAGAGCCCATCGGCATACCCGGATGACCGGATTTTGCTTTCTCAATTGCGTCGATCGCCAGCGTACGGATGGTGGTAATCGACAAATTATCGATGGTATTGTTGACTGAAAGTGACATTCAAGTTTCCTCCTTAATTATGAAGAGATCCTTTGGTAGATCAAAAGAAAAACGTCTATCGACGTACTTTCTAGGTGTTAGACCACTGACTAACCCATTAAAACATCATTTTGAAAAAATCATTTTGACTTATTTATTGTAACATTTTTTATATCCCTTTGCCATATCATTATTCCCAAGCGTTCCCTTGAAATTACTTTATTCCGACATTGCGCTACATGCAAGCAGAAAGTCGCGTGTGAATTAGTATCATAGCGCTTTCAAAAAACTTCGGTAGTTGACGCTCCACGTGAGCTTTGTCGTCCTTTTCTTATGGTAATGAGCTTCAATATACTGTTTAAAACCAATAGTCGGAAAAATGTAACGGTTATGAGCGACCTTTCTCATAACCGTTAGCGCAAATTATTTATTGTTTAAAATATTACTTAGTAAAGCGGATTAGCGCTTGCTCCGTCGCTTGGCCGCAAGCAATCGGCCAAGCCGATCCGCCCCGGGCCCGGTGGCATCCCCCGGGCCTGCGGGCGCCCGGCCGGCTCCCTCCTGCGGAGGAGGAGCCGGGACCTCGGCCCGCGGCGCTGTGCGCGCGGGCCCTGGGG
>NZ_JBHTLM010000024.1:0-72986 GCF_042678945.1 Paenibacillus puldeungensis
CCCGGCCCGCGGGCGGGCGCTGCAGGCGGCAGCCTGCCTTGAGGCGGCTGCGCAGCTGCTGGCTCCCCACCCGGCCTTCGGGACCGGGGTGAGGGAGCTGGGCCGCCGGGCCGCCGAGCTGCGCCGCGGCGTCTTTACGGTGGCGCTGTTCGGGGCGTTCAGCGCCGGCAAATCCTCCTTCGCCAACGCCTTGCTCGGCGAAGCGGTACTGCCGGTGTCACCGCATCCCACCACTGCCTCCATTATTCGCATCATGTCTCCTGGAGACGGACAACGCCATTTCACGGCTAACATTAAGTTCAAGTCCGCTGAAGCGATGCAAGAGGATCTGGTCTATTCATTAGGTGCGCTAGGTCTTGAGAACGTAGATAGCAAAGAATGGAAGAGTGCTGTTTTGCGCCTTAATCCTGGTGAGATCCCTGCCGCAGGAAGAGCTCATTTCAGTTTTTTAAAGGCCGCTGCAGCCGGCTGGGAGCAGGTTTCTCCTCAGCTCGGAAGCAGCCTTATAGTCGACTATGCCGAATTCGAGCGTTATGCAGCCGAGGAAACGAGGGCCTGCTTTGTTGCGGAAATCGATTTTTATTACAGCAGTCCGCTCACGGAGCAAGGGATAGTTCTTGTAGACACGCCGGGAGCCGACTCGATTCACGCCCGTCATACAGGAGTCACCTTTCAATATATGAAAAACTCGGATGCGCTGTTGTTCGTCACTTATTATAATCATGCTTTCTCGCGGGCCGACAAACAGTTTCTTACTCAGCTAGGCAGGATCAAAGGCAGCTTTGCCCTTGATAAAATGTTCTTTATCGTTAACGCGGCGGATCTTGCCGCCTCTGAGGATGAGCTTGCCGCCGTAGTGGAGCATGTTAGAGACGGGCTTCGTACTACCGGTATTCAGCAGCCCAATGTACATGCCGTCTCTAGCCGACGAGCGCTGGCTGAAGGGAATACCGATGAATCGGGAGAACCGGGGTTTGAAGGCTTCTCAGCTGATTTCAGTGAGTTTCTGGAGCAGGGGCTGGGAAGTTTGGCTGCGGCTGGCGCTTCGGCGGAGCTGAGGCAAGTGACCGATCGACTTTCGAAATGGACAGATACCGCAGAAGATGCAGCCAAACATGCGGGAGCGAAGCTGGAGTCCTTGCAGCACGAGCGAGCTGCTTTTGAAGCTGCCGTTTCCGAATTTAGAGCGGTAGACATTCGAAGAGCTTGGAGTCAGGAGAACGAGGAACTGCTCTTTCATGTTGTGCAAAGATTAAGACTGCATGCTCTTGATTTATTTGTAGAATTTTTTCACCCTTCCTTGCTTCAGGAAGGATCCGGATCGCTAAAACGAAATTTTGCCATCGCGCTGCGCGGCTGGTTGGATCAGATTTCGGGAGAGCTCGAACGAGAACTTCTCGCGACCTCACTACGGCTTGAACGGAAGGCGGAAGCCCTGCTGCTGAAAGAGGCGGAAATCTGGTGCCGTAAGCATGAAGCTCAGCTTGATATGCCGCTTGTAGTTCCTAATTTTGAAGGGGAATGGAACGCTCCGGCGATTCCAGAGGGATTACTGGATAGCAGTCTTTTTGCGCCTGAGGCGTATTGGCCTTATTTTAAAAATCCCAAAACCTTTTTTGAAGGGGAGGGTAGAAACCTACTGCGGTCCAAACTGGAAGGTCCTCTCCTTGCACACATCAAAGAAGTCGTTCAGCAAATGGAGGGGGTTCTTGAAAGTCATTATGAATCTGAGATCGGGCAGCGGAAAGAGAAAATGGCCGGGTATTTCAGCAGTTTATGGCAGGAGTGGGAAGACAGCATTCGGCATTCGGAGGTATCTGAGCAGGACTTAACCTATTGGAAAGGCGTCACCATGCAAATAGGCAGTTATATTGAGGAAATGGAAGCATTTTATGATAGATAGCACGTATTTTGTGAAACAAAAGGCGATATTTACCAAAACACGAGGAATTCAAGGTTTTCTCCCCTTTGCCGCTTTAAAATCAGGATGATAAACTTCTTTAAACTAAGAACTTAAATTTTGATGGAAGCGACGTTCGAAGTAAGCTTTTTTGTGAAGAGTTCAAAGAAGTTTTGCTACACAAAACTTTTAGGAGGAGAGACATGGAAGTTCTCAGGCAACTGCGGGGATTTTACCAAGCGAAGCTGAATTTTTTGGTGCTGTCGATTGTTTGTTTGGCAGCGGCGACCGGACTGGGCCTCGTTTATCCTATGCTGCTGCGTAGGCTGATTGACGATGTGATTCGGCAGGGGAAGTATGGAGAGGTGTTGTGGATTGCCATAACGGCGGTGTCCGTAGTAGCGGTAAAGGCGTTACTGCAGTTTTTGCACGGATTTTTCGGAGGGCGGCTTGGCAACTACCTCGCCTACCGGCTGCGCAATGCCTGTTACGAGAAGCTGCAATTTCTATCCTTTCGTTATTATGATACGGCGAAGACCGGGGACTTGATGTCCAGGTTAACGGGAGATTTGGAGGCGATCCGAAATTTTGTCGGTTTTGGGTTCGCTCAACTGCTAAACCTTGTTTTGATGGTCACTTTCGGCGGGCTCGTTATGTTTTCAATTCATTGGCAATTGACCCTGATCACCTTGATCACGATTCCTTTTCTGGCCGCAGTTGCTTTGAAATTTGAGGCGCGGATTCATCCGGCTTTTCAGGAGATGCGCAAAGCTCTTAGCTCGCTCACCACGGCGGTGCAGGAAAATGTAACCGGTGTCCGCACCGTCAAGTCATTCGCTCGCGAGCCCTATGAGGTCGAGAAATTTTCACACCGCAATGAACAGTATAAGGATAACCAGATTTTTGCCGCAACGCTGTGGAGCAAGTTTTTCCCGGTCATGGAGCTCCTGGCTTCCATCAGCGTTGCGGTTTTGCTGTCTGTTGGCGGAACGCTCGTGATTCGCGGCCAACTGACGCTTGGTGAACTGGTTGCCTTTTTCAGCTTGATCTGGTTTATCATCGGGCCGATGTGGGGGTTAGGCTTTCATATTAACAACTATACGCAGTCAAAGGCTTCCGGGGAACGGGTGCTGGAAATTTTAAATCAGCCGATCGACGTCCAAGACAGCGAGCATGCCGTAGAACTTGTTCATGATGAGGTACAGGGTGACGTACAATTTGATCATGTTACCTTTTCCTATGGTAATAAAATGCCGGCTGTTGTGGATATTGATTTCAAAGCACCCCCCGGTACAGTCATCGGCTTCCTTGGTGGGACCGGCTCGGGCAAGTCCACCATTATTCAACTGTTGATGCGTGCCTATAATGTAAATCACGGGTATATCCGGCTGGATGGAAGGGACATCAGGGAGATCAGTGTTCACAGCCTGCGCAGTCAAATCGCCACCGTGTTTCAGGAAACGTTCCTGTTCTCCTCCAGTATTCGCAACAATATCGCTTATGGGATGACCAACGTATCCATGGAAGAAATTGTTCGAGCTGCTCAATTAGCCAAAGCGCATGACTTCATTATGGAGCTGCCGGACGGTTATGACACGGTTGTTGGCGAACGAGGGATGGGGTTATCAGGGGGGCAAAAGCAGCGGATTGCCATTGCCCGTGCACTTCTGAAAAATCCCAAAATTCTCATTTTGGACGATGCGACCAGTGCTGTGGACATGGAAACTGAGCAGGAGATTCAGTCTGGCTTTCAAGAGGTTATGCGGGGGCGCACAACGTTTATTATCGCTCATCGTATTTCTTCACTTCGGCATGCCGATGAAATTCTTGTTCTGAATGAAGGACGGGTTGTGCAGCGCGGCAAACACGAGGATTTAATCGAGGTTCCCGGCCCATATCAGGATGTGTATCGGATTCAATATGCGGATCATTTGGCCAGATCGGCTCACCGCGAAGGAGGGGCTGAGGCATGAAGACCGAAGCACTGCCAGTTAATAATCCGGTTAAAACAAAAGACTTCAAAGGAACGAAAATCGAGGATAGATTTGTCTACCAGGACGATGAAATCATCGATAAAGCATTTGACTGGAAGCAGTTCCGCCGCCTGTTCACCTACATGAAACCATATGCCAAGCAGCTGTTGCCTTTGGTAGGGTTGATGACGATTCTCGGTACCGTAACCAAGCTCACGGTGCCGTACCTTACGAGTTTAGCGATCGATAAGGCGATTGCTCCGGCGGATGGGAATACAAGCTTGACGCTGCTATACAGCTTGACGGCGGCTGTAGTTATTTTGTATTTGGTTCAGTGGGCTGCAAGCGTCTATCGGATCAAGTATACCAACATCATTGGGCAAAAAGTTATCTATGATCTGCGTTCCGACTTGTTTAAACATATACAGAAGCTATCCTTTAACTTCTTCGATAAACGCCCGGCTGGTTCAGTCTTAGTACGGGTGACCAATGACGTTAATTCGCTGCAGGAGCTATTCACGAATGGCGTTGTCAACCTGATGATCGACTGCGTGCAGCTCTTAGGGATTGTTGTTATTTTGCTGCTGATTAACTGGAAGCTTGGCCTGGCCGTCATGGTGACGGTGCCTATCATGTTCATTATTTCGACGAAGCTGAGGCAGCGGATTCGGATCGCCTGGCAGGATGTTCGGATGAAAAATTCACGCATCAATTCTCATCTGAATGAATCGATTCAAGGGATTCGTGTTACTCAGGCGTACACGCAAGAACAGCAAAATATGCGCTACTTCGATTCCATGAATTTGACGAGTAAAAAGTCATGGGATAAGGCGTCGGCTATGAACCAGGCTTTTGGTCCAATGATTGAAATAACCGGCGGGATTGGAACCTTTATTTTATTTGTTATGGGCGTATATTTAATTCAAAGCGGTGAACTGACCATCGGGTTGCTGGTGGCCTTCAGCAATTACGTAGGCAATTTCTGGGACCCGATTAACCGCTTGGGTCAAATGTACAATCAGCTGCTTGTGGCAATGGCGTCATCCGAGCGTATCTTTGAATTTATCGACGAAGAGCCGCGTATTGCCGACAAACCTGGGGCTAAGCCGCTTCCGGCGATCACCGGGAATATACAATTCAAGAACGTCGTGTTCGAGTATGAAAAAGGTCGCCCGGCGCTAAAAGGAATTGATCTTGACGTTCGTCAAGGGCAATCGATCGCGCTTGTAGGTCATACGGGGTCTGGTAAAAGCACGATTATTAATTTGCTTAGCCGATTCTACGATACGACGGGCGGGTCGGTTCTCATTGATGGTTACGACATTCGCGACATTACCGTAAGAAGTTTGCGCAGCCAGATCGGTATCGTGCTTCAGGACACGTTCATATTTTCGGGGACGATTCGTGAGAATATCCGTTTTGGACGCTTGGAGGCAACCAACCAAGAAATCGAGGAAGCCGCCAAAGCCGTCAATGCGCACGATTTCATTACGAAGCTTCCAAACGGTTATGACACGCAGGTCGAGGAGCGGGGGAATGTGCTGTCGATGGGGCAGCGGCAGCTGCTTTCTTTTGCCAGGGCTTTATTAGCTAATCCGCGTATTTTGATCTTGGATGAAGCGACGGCAAGTATTGATACAGAGACGGAGCTGAAAATCCAGGAGGCTCTCAAGGTGCTGCTAAAAGGGAGAACATCTTTTATCGTTGCTCACCGGCTGTCAACGATCCGCAGCGCTGACAATATCGTTGTACTGGATCATGGGGAAATTAAAGAATCGGGAACCCACCAGGAGCTAATGAACCGGAAAGGGATTTATTGTGGCCTGGTTGAGGCCCAGTTCCGTTATTTGTAGCATTTCGTTCATTCTTATCAGGCATAAGTTCGGCATCTGTCCCCGCAAAATACAGCGGAGCCCTTCGGCCACGACGGGCTCCAGCGTCGTCAACGGGTTTTGCCGTTGATGGCGATGCAGGAGTAGAAAGGTACCTTAGGCCCAGCCCGGTCCAACAGCGGCTGCGGCTTTTTTTTTGAGAAACCGGACAAGAAGCAAACAGATACATACATCATTTCTGCAGTTTTTAGCCATTTTTCACTTTAAATATCCCCTTCAATGAAGTTAGAAATTTCTACTCCTTCTATATAGGCGTAACAGACAAGCCCCCCTTGCAAATTCATGTCACGAAATGGTCGCTTGAGGTTGTTATATAGGTAAACAGACAAGGAGGTGATTTTTTGCAGCCAAACCTCGGGGAAGCGGAAGAGAAAAAGGCGCAGATCGAAGCGGCAATCGAGAGGGTCCAGTCGGGAGACAAGGACGCCTACAGCCTAATCATTCGGCAATTTGAACGGCAGCTTTATACGTACTGTTACTACATTTTGAAAAATCATGCGGAAACAGAAGATGCGGTTCAGGAGATATTTA
This sequence comes from Paenibacillus puldeungensis, assembly GCF_042678945.1. Taxonomy (NCBI): domain Bacteria; kingdom Bacillati; phylum Bacillota; class Bacilli; order Caryophanales; family Paenibacillaceae; genus Paenibacillus; species Paenibacillus puldeungensis. Next base: position 6,297 of record NZ_JBHTLM010000024.1, read on the forward strand.
TTCGCGCTTACATCAATCTTCACAAATACAGCAAGCAAGTCTCATTTTCGGCATGGCTTTACAAGGTCGCTTATCATCATTTAATCAATATGAAGAAGAAGCAGGGCCGATGGATGAAGCTGGTCGGTAAGTACATGGAGGAGCAGCCGGTTCAACAGATTGCGCCGCATAAAACGATGATTGAAGAGTTGTTAACGTATTTGACGGCCGAAGAGCGACACATTCTATTGTTAAAATCCGTGGAGCAGTACAGTTTCGAAGAAATTGGCGAGGTTATGGGAGTGAAGCCAGCCACCCTGCGCAAGAAATATGAACGGTTACGCCGGAAACTGGTGGACCGAGTTCTTGAAAAAGGAGAGTTAACTCATGGGAAAATTGTCGGATCGAGTGGAGTCCGCTGAAATGGAAGCGATAGAGCGAATGATTCGTCAGTCCTCAATGCCAAAGACAAGTTTGAACGATAATATTATGAATCGAATTGGAGGATTGGAAATGTCCAGAACGGTAAAGTTTGCTAAACACAAGTCGAATGTCATGAAACGTGTAGCATTGACCACTGCCGCCACCGCAATCCTCGGAGGAGGGATCGTTGGATCGGGATTCGTGTCTCCGGTTATGGCGGATGCTTTGAAACAGATACCGATGTTCAGCACACTTTTTGAGGGCACCAGCAAAGCGGCGGTGAAGACCGCTATCGATCAAGGTTTGGTCAAAGATCCCAACCTGAGCGTAACGCATGATGGCATAACATTGAAACTCAGCGATTTGTTGTATGACGGAACGAGATTGTCATTTATTTTAGACCGGGAAGGCGTGGACCTGCCGAATACGATCGTTCCTTTCAACCTCCAGGAAAAGCCTGAAGACCAAATACCTAAAGGCTACATTAAAGGGCCAAGACCGTCGATACTTGTGAACGGAAAGGAAATCGAATTCGGGAAAGGCGGGGCCTTGCCGTCCGTATTTGGCGATTTTGGCAAGCGGCAGAATGCCTACATTGCCGAAATACCGAAAGGTGAAGCGAATTGGGGAAATGAGTTTGAGTTGACGATTCGGGCCGAAGTGACCGGGGTTCACGATGTGTTTGAATTCAAGGTACCGGTGAAAACAGAGGACAATACTGTTCTACTCAAGCCTAACGCTACCAAGACCTATGAGGATTTCAGCTATACGGTAAAAGAGCTGGCTATTACGCCTGTCACAACCCGGCTTGTTATTGACAGTACCGGCAAGGTACCGCGTATTCCTGAACAGTCCGGCGATTATATTGCAAGTATGATGTATTACGACATCGTCGATGACCAGGGGAACCTGCTGGATCAGCGCCGGACAGGGTTGTTCTACCGCGAGCCCGATACCAAGTATCACATTGATGAACTCTACTCGCCATTTAAGGTTACACCGAAATCGATCACAATCAAGCCGTACACCTTGACGGTTAATACAAAGACTTGGAAGGCCATCGGGGAGGACCAAGGCAGACTTGGAACCAAAACCTACATCAAGGATATGGAAATGACAATTCCTGTGGAAAAATAAGTGAAAAAAATTAATAAGCACGAATGGAGTAAACGATGAACAAAATAAAAAAAGATATATCCTCTATCGCCCAACTGTTAAAAAAATCCGCACTGACCTTAACCGCGGCAGCCGTACTGGGGGGTGTGATCCCCGGTGCCGGAACACTTCCCGTGGCCAAGGCTGCGGCCTTGAATGACGGCGCAGCAGGGAACGCCGCCGTGACCCATCTCAGCGTAACGCACGATGGTGTGACGCTCCGGGTATCCAATTTGATTTACGACAGAACCCGGCTATTCTTTGTCATCGAGCGTCAGGGCACCAATTTTCCGGATGATGAATCGGTTGTTATTACCGAAGGAATGGAGAAAAATAAAAAGGGAAAAGGGTATATTAAAAAACCCACCCTCTCGATCGACGGTCAGGAGTTAAACGGTTGGGGCAGCTTTGGCGACTATCCGAAAATAAAAAACTCATGTTTTTATGAACTCGGGAAAAAAGCGGAGTGGCCAGACCAGTTTGAACTGACGCTTCGTACTGAGGTGACTGGGGTTGATGATGCCTTTGAATTCAAAATTCCGGTGAAAATCGACAATAAATCGATTCTGGTCAAGCCGAACGCCGTGAAAAAGCACAAACAGTTCAGCTACACCGTCAAGGAACTGTACATGTCGTCTTCCACAACCCGATTGGTTATTGATAGCACCGGCAAGGTGCCGGCGACTTCAAAACAGACCGGCAAATATATCGCCAGTATGATGTATTACGATATCGTGGACGATCAGGGGCACCTTCTACAGCAACAGAATTTGCCCTACTTCAACAGTCAGCCAAAGGTCAATTACCACATTGACGAGTTGTACAGCCCTGTAAAAGGAACACCGAAGAAAATCACGATTAAGCCTTTTACGCTGACAGTTAACAAAAAAAAATGGAGCGTCGTAGGTCAGACGGAGAGAAGTGTGGGCACAAAAACATACTGGAGAGAATTGGAAGTCACTATCCCATTGGATAAAATCAAAAAGTAGGTGGCAGGCTGTCTTTTGAACCTTTTGGTCCGGGGCAGCCTTCTTCGCGTTTGTCTTGGACAAACGTGAAAATGTTGCAAAATTCGATCATTTCTCTAAAACTTAGCTAAATTTTAAAAGGCCTCTTGCAATATTGCCCGTAAAACCTGAAAATAGAAGAGGATTGTTAACTCTGTGTTAAGGGGGATTTCTGTCGTTATGTGGGGTGCTCCTTCATCTCAACGCCCTAAAAGTATCATGCTGCTCGGAAGTGGAGAGCTTGGTAAAGAAGTCGTCATTGAAGCCCAGCGTCTAGGTGTACGAACGATTGCCGTCGATCGGTATGAACACGCTCCCGCGATGGGAGTAGCACATGAGGCGTATGTGATCGACATGCTCGATGAAACCGCCCTTAAGTCGCTTATCACTCAGATTCAGCCAGATCTGATCGTGCCTGAAGTCGAGGCGATTGCAACTAAAGCATTGGTGGAACTAGAGGAAGAAGGCTATAAGGTAATCCCGACCGCCACGGCAACCCGGCTGACAATGGATCGGGAAGGTATTCGTAGATTAGCCGCCGAACAGCTTGGGCTTCCTACAGCGGCTTATCGGTTTGCGAATAGTTTGGAAGAGCTGGAGAAGGCTGTAGCGGAAATTGGACTTCCTTGCGTTATTAAACCGCTGATGAGTTCCTCCGGTAAAGGGCAAAGCGTATGCCGCAGCGAGGAAGATGTTGCGAAATGCTGGCAGCTCGCTATGGAAGGTGGACGCGCGAAAAATACAAGAGTCATTATCGAATCGTTCGTCCCGTTTACGAGCGAAATTACGATGCTGACCGTTCGTTCCGTCTCCGGAACTGTATTTTGTCCGCCGGTGGGTCATATTCAACGAGATGGCGATTATGTGGAATCATGGCAGCCTCATTTTTTAAACGAGAGTCAGCTGCGTGAAGCACAGGATATTGCCAAAGTGATAACTGATGCCCTTGGCGGCTACGGTTTGTTTGGGGTGGAGTTGTTCGTAACAAAGGATGGAATTGTATTCAGCGAAGTATCTCCAAGACCGCATGATACAGGCATGGTGACCATGGTAACTCAGGATTTGTCGGAATTCGCATTGCACGTTCGCGCTATTTTAGGTTTACCGATTACTTCCGTCGAATTATTGACTCCTGGAGCGTCAGCAACGTTAAAGGCGGACCGTGAAGGTGAGGATTTTCAAATCGCCGGAATCGATGAGGCGTTAACTGTACCGAGAACCCAGGTTCGGGTATTTGGCAAACCGCTATGTAAGCCGGGTAGACGGATGGCCGTCGCCCTAAGCAGCGCAGAAGATGTGGAAACGGCTCGCAGCCGCGCCAAAGAAGCGGCAAATCTATTAAAGGTGGTATGGTCCAAGTGAGTATTCAGGTGTGCGCTCCGGCTTTGGTCATTCGAAATGGTTGTTGTAATGATGTCCATCATATGTTGCCGTTAATGCGCCAGCTTCGTTACCCGACAACACCAAGCGTGTTGAAGGAGCGTCTTTCTATGGTAGAAGGTCATCCGTTTCTCAGCAGCTTGGTTGCTGAGTTGGATGGAGTCGTCGTAGGTACGATGTTTTTGAAGCAGTATCAGACGCATGATATGAAAAAACCGGTAACTCGGGTTACTGCTTTAATTGTGGACGAGAAGTACCGGGGCATCGGCATTGGAAAACGATTGGTGCTGGAGGCGGAAGCATGGGGCCGCGAAAGAGGAAGCTCCGATTTGGTCCTGTCGACGGCTCGCGATAGTAATTTCACAGCCAAAACGTTCTATGAGCATATGGGCTTTATCAGCTCCGGCTATCGAATGAGCAAAAGCTTGATTCAAGGTTAACGCGCAGATCTCTGTTGGCTTACTACACATAAAATTGAACGGCTTCACCATTGGTGAAGCCGTTTTTGTGCCTTTTTTGCAATTACTGTTAATTTGCGGCATACATGGGCTGCTGCTCCAAGGATGCCTCTAAAGATGCAGCTATTCTGAGGTTATCACAGTATGTTTCCCGATAGGTTTCCAGATCTCCACGAAATACTAGATTTAGAAAAGAACAGGTGGATAGGTCTGAAGGAGTAGTGAGCGCTGCAGATTTATCGATCAGCTTTATACCGGCCTCCTGAAAGACTGCACTCACAAACTGAGAACAAAAATATGAATTCTCCCCACCAAGTTCCATGTTCAAGACTATACCCAAAATACCTATAAAATTGTAATTGTAGAGCTCTCCGTTTTTTTCGAACATTCTAACATAATCTCTCATTTTTTTGTATGTTTCCTGGCTGACCGAACAACTATAGACAGCGCATGTCGCTTTCTCAAACACGCCGCCGTGAATGTCTTCCTTCACAAATCCCCCATACAAGGGAATTAAAGGGTGCTTTCGACCAAAACTGTATATTTCGCGCAGTTCGGGGTCAAAAGCGATGGAAGCATGGTTGAATGGCGCTCTGGTGTATAATCCAATCATTTTTGCGACGATCGTACGTGGGTTGCTTAATAGAATATAGATTTGCTCTTTTTTTGTCATTTCTTTAACCACCATATGAATTGATGATAGTTCCATTTGATATTAACATGGTATGACGTTTCGGGGAATACGAAAACAGACTGAAGACGGAAATATAGCTGGACTAAGGTCTTGGTTTTTTCCTTTTTTTTGCATCATGGGTAGGCGATTTACTTTTTTTGGACAATAAGATAAAATCGGGGGGGGAAATCTAGGGGGAAGAAGAGGTTGGTCCATCGATGTATAAATTGATATTAGCCGATGACGAAGAAGACGTAAGAGAGGGTCTGCTCTGTCTGATCGATTGGGGTAGCCTTGGTTATCGCATAATGGAAACAGCAGAAAACGGAAGAGAAGCGGCTGAACTGGTGGAAAAGCACGTACCGGATGTGGTCGTTACCGATATACAAATGCCGTTTATGAACGGCTTGCAGCTTGCCGAGTGGATTCGCGAGAAATATCCGGCTACGAAAATCATCATTCTAACGGGATATGAAGAATTCGAATATGCGCAAAAAGCGATTCGACTCGGGATTGACGAGTATGTGTTAAAGCCTTTTTCCGCTGGAGAGCTCGCTGATATTCTGCGAAAGGTTAAGAATCAAATTGATGAGGAAATGGCCGCAAAAGAAAATATTCAGCTGTTGACCGAACATTATCGCAAAAATCTTCCGATATTGCAGAGTCTGTTTCTGTCCTCTTTGGTGTCGCGGCGCCTTCCGGAAGCGGAAATCTGCGAGAAGTGCGAGCATTACAATTTGGATCTTAGCGGGAGCGGGTATATAGTTTCCGTGATTCGCATCGATACGGCACCAGCACGTAGAGCTGTTTCACAGCAAGCATCGGAGGAGGACGATTCAAGTAGCCGCTCTCTGTCACTTAAGGATACGAACGACAAGCAGCTTCAGTTGTTCGCAGTTCTTAACATCGCTGATGAGATCGTGCAGCGGAATCCTTTTGACAAGGCGTTTATCCATCATGATGAGGTCGTGCTCCTTAGCATTAACCGAAATGGGGAGGAGAACATTGCGGACCGTACGCTTCATTTAGTTGAGGAGATCCGGTTCAGTGTGGAGCGTTTTCTCAAATTAACCGTGACAGTTGGAGCAGGCTCAGCTATCTGGCATCTTAGCGAAGCTGTAACTTCGTACGAAGATGCGCAGAAGGCTCTCGATTATCGTGTCATCCTCGGCGGGAACAAAGTGATTTGGATCGAGGATGTGGAGACGCGCCAATACGTACCGTTATCCATCGATGATGTGAGGGAGAAGGAGTTAATTCGGTGTCTTAAGGTTGGAAGCGATCAGGAGCTCGAAAATTTGCTTGAGGAGCTTTTCTCCTCGCTGGCTAGAAGCAGCGCATCGTATCAGGATTTTCAAGTGTATCTGCTTGAAATTTTAACCACTGTGATTAAGGTGGCGAAGGATATTCAAGTTGATCTGGATAAGTTGTTCGGAGACGGAACTGGCTTTCTGGGACAGTTCGCGAAATTTTCCCATGCCGATGAGGCGAAATCTTGGTTTTTGGAAGTGTGCTTAAAGCTGAAAAATTTTATCGCATCGGACCGGCAGTCGAGCTATAACAAGCTGGTCGATGAAGCGAAGGAATACATTATGGCGAATTACGGAGACAACGAGATCTCGATTACGAAAATCTGCCAGCATTTGCATATTAGCTCAGGGTATTTCAGCAATATTTTTAAAAAGGAAACGAAAATGACCTTTGTTAACTATTTGATGGGGGTACGAATGGACGCTGCTCAGGAGCTGCTGACTACGACGGATTTAAAAGCCTTTGAAATCGCCGAGCGAGTCGGGTTTGCCGATCCGAATTATTTCAGCTTTTGCTTCCGTAAAAAATTCGGCGTTTCTCCGAAGGAATACCGTAGCGGAGCGAGGAGTTCATGAGGTTCTGGCAGCTGATCAAACAGTATCTGAAGAGCTTTCATGTCCGGAACATTCAGGTGCTCATTTCGCTGTCCTCGATTGTTGTAACCGTGTTGGCGATCCTGCTGGTTAGCGCGATGTTGTTTAATCGGTTCTCCCGCGCCGCAGAAGAAAACGCCTACCTTAGCCTTGAGCAAATTATCGAGCAGGTCAATTCCAATCTTGAGCTTTATGTTGGCGGCATGCAGGACATTTTCGACCTGGTGGAGCAAAAAATAAACTCCGTTTCCGATCTCTCCACGGATAAGGTTTTGGAAAGTCAGCTCACTACTGTGTTAAACACGCGCGAGGACCTTGTGTCGATGGCGTTATTTACGGCGGACGGGAAGCTGGTACAAAACGTACCCGCTATCCCGATGCGCCAAAATACGAAACTGCAGGAGCAGCTATGGTTTGAAACGGCGATGAAGAACCCCGGCACGCTCCAATTTACGCCTCCCCACATCCAGAATTTGTTCAAATGGCAGTACCGCTGGGTCGTATCCATGAGCAAAACGATTCAGTATCGCGATAAATCTACATTAAAGCAGGGCGTGCTTGCCATAGACATCAATTTCCGCACGATCGATGAGCTAAGCCAGCGAGTAGGTCTCGGTAAAAAAGGGTACGTGTATATCATCGATTCCGTCGGCAATATCGTGTACCACCCACAACAGCAGTTGATCTATGCCGGGCTCAAATATGAAAATTTAGAGCCGGTATTGAACTACGCATATGGTCGCTACTTTGACGAATCAGACGGAGAAAAGCGTATCATTACGATACAAACGGTCAAACCAGCCGGATGGAAAATCGTTGGGGTTGCCTATGCTGATGAGTTTCTGACGACGAGAAGAGATGTCGGTACTTTTTTGGCGTGGTTCCTTCCAGTGGTCATTGTGATCATTCTGGCCATCAATATTTACGTATCTGCGCGGATTTCACAGCCGATCCGTAGACTGGAGCGTTCAGTTAAGATGGTCGAGCAGGGGGACTTCGGGACAAATGTGTACGTGAGTGGAGCTTATGAAGTCGAGCAATTATCCAAGCGGTTTAATTTGATGCTACGGCGTATTCGGGAATTAATGGATCAGATAATTCAGGAGCAGGAAGCGAAGCGAAAAAGTGAGCTGGATGTGCTGCAGTCGCAAATTAACCCTCATTTTCTCTACAATACGCTGAATTCGGTAACCCGTCTTGCCGAGCTCGGAAAAAATGAGGAAGTGGTTACGACGATTACATCGCTGTCTCGATTTTTCCGCATCAGTCTCAGCAAGGGGAACCATATCATAACAGTACAAGATGAGCTTGAGCATGTCCGGCACTATCTCATTATTCAAACGATCCGCTTTAAGCACAAATTCCGCTATGAGATTCAGGCCGATCCGGAAGCGCTGGAGTGCCTGACGCTGAAGCTCATTTTGCAGCCGTTGGTAGAAAACGCGATACATCATGGTATTGAGAAGTCAGCCGAGGCAGGTTTTATTGGTATTGAAGCAAGACTCGAGGGTGATAATCTCATTTTTCGCATTCAGGACAACGGTATTGGTATGACGAATGACAGGTTAGAGAAGCTGATGCAAGGAGCCATCCGCAGCGAAAGCGGATCGGGGGTTGGCGTCAAAAATGTCCAAGAGCGTATAGCATTGTATTACGGTGTGGGGTATGGGCTGCATTTTGACAGTGAACCGGAGGAAGGAACCACCGTAACGATCACCATTCCGGTCGTAAAACCGGACAGCCATTCGAATGATGGGGGGGCGGGATAATGAAGAATTGGCTTTATGGAGGTAGATTGCTTTCCCTAACATCATTGCTGGCCATTGCCTTATCTTCCTGTGTTCCTTCCGGCGACATAAAGAAGGATGAGCAGATGATCGCTATCGATATGATCGTCAAGATGAACCATGGCGACTATTGGGAAACGACAAAAATGGGAGCCGAGGTGGCGGCAAAAGAATTCAATGTGAAGCTGAGTTTCCTTGCTCCAGATAACGAAAACAGCTACAAGCAGCAAATCGCCCTCATGGAGGATTCGATCAAGCGAAAACCGGACGCGATTGTCTTAGCGGCAAGCGATTATGAGGCACTTGGACAAGTCACCGACCGGACGTCTTACTATAATATTCCTGTGATCTCCATGGACTCGGAAGTGGCCTCTACGAAGGTGAAGACCTTTGTCGGAACGAACAATTATGGGGCCGGTCAGATGGCCGCTGAACGATTGCTCAAGCTAACCGGTTCACAAAGCCAAATCGGGATCATTAATTTTGTCAAAGGGGCAAGGAATGCTGATCAGCGGGAGGAAGGTTTTCTTGACTATGTCGCTCGTTTTCCGGGTGTAAAAGTCGTTGACATCAAGTATTGCGGGTCGGATGAAACGCTCGCGTATCGCCAAACGGTAATGATGCTGCATCAATTTCCAGACCTTGACGGTATTGTATCCTTAAGCGCAGAATCGTCAATCGGTGCCGGCGAGGCGGTCGATGAGCTGGGATACGGTGGAAAGGTGAAAATGATTGCCTTTGACAATCCGCCGGAAATGCTTGAACTGCTCCAGGAGGAGAAGGTACAGGCTATGCTTGTACAGAACCCGTTCAACAACGGATATATGGCAGTTCAAGCAGCCGTAAAGGCGGCGCGAGGCGAACGACTGGATGATAAAATACCGACGGACACGAAGCTGATCGATCTCGACAACATGCTGTGGCCGGAAAATCAAAAGCTGTTGTTCCCGTTTGTAAAATGACAGGGTGGTTACGGTTTCGCCTGGGCATATTACTGTATAGGTTGAACTAAAGAAGGAGCGGAACACAGGCAAGAGGGGGAAATGATTCTGAAGAAGCGGAGCGTTCGCCTTTGTTCCCGGATTTCTACCTTACGTATAGTTAATCATAGAAATCCGGGAACAACAGCGATCGTAAGAACATTTCACCCGGCTGCCCCTATTCGTACAATCACTAGTTCAACGTATATAGTATCTAGCGATACAGAGCTTATGCACCTAGGAGGGACAGCTAATGAACGAAAGGAATTTGCTCAGTACAGGCACAATAGATACGATTCGCGTAACCGAAGACGTTTGGAGCGTCCGAACATTGATCGTTAACGCCGTTTTGATCGGAAACGTGGATGAAGGGGAATGGGTGCTGGTCGATACCGGGCTTGCCCCGTTTACCCGCGGGCTGGTGAAAGAAGCGGATGCCATATTTCACAGGCCGCCCAAATGCATCGTGTTGACGCATGGACATTTTGACCATGTGGGCGGAGTGGAAGCTTTGGCCGAGGAATGGGGCATACTTGCGTACGCCCATCCAGCCGAGCTTCCTTTTTTGACCGGGCAGCAGGATTATCCGGAAGGAGACCCGTCGGTTGGCGGCGGGCTGATGGCAGGGGTTGCTCCGCTGTATCCGCACCGAGCCATCGATCTCAAGGAGCGAGTTCATCCTTTACCTGAAAATGGGCATGTTCCGGGGCTGCCGGAGTGGCGCTGGATCGCAACACCGGGTCATAGTCCGGGTCATATTTCTTTATACCGTGAGCGGGATCGCTGCCTGATTGCCGGTGACGCCTTCATTGCCGTCAAACAAGAATCGGCGTTGGCGGTGGTAGCACAGACGAAGGAAGTACATGGACCACCGATGTATTTTACCCCGGACTGGGTGCTGGCCAAACAATCGGTAAGGAAGCTGGCGGAGTTATCGCCAGAGTTGGCCGTGACGGGACATGGTGTCCCGCTTGGTGGAGAAGAGCTGCGCTCTGGATTGAACCGTTTAGCTGAGCGTTTTGATGAGCTTGCGGTGCCAGAGCAAGGAAAATACGTCCCTGGCGGGGCCCGTTGAAGCCTGCCGATTTCAATAAACAGCAAATCCTTCGGATTTTTCCGAAAGATTTGCTGTTTTATGCTGTAGGACATTTTTCAAAACATTCAAATTAACATCATCAGAATTTTGATATAAACATCTTAGAATTTTAGATTCGCACCGAGGCCAAATCCAGGCATAATGAAAACGTATCCAAGAGGATAACACAGAGAAATGATAAATCAGTTCAGGAGGTCATAAAGATGAAAAAAATTACTTCGGTCGTGTTGGCTGCAGCATTGCTCGGCGCTACGGTAGTAGGATGCTCGAATGGAGGTTCGAAAGAAAGTGGTGGTGAAGGGGGTTCCACACCAAAGGTTGGCGTAGCGATCTATAAATTTGACGATACGTTCATGACAGGCGTCCGCAACTCTATCGAGAAAAACTCGAACGGAATCGCAAAAGTGGATATCGTGGATAGCCAAAACTCTCAACCTACGCAGAACGATAAAATTGACTTGTTCCTGACGAAGAAAACAAACGCCCTGATCGTTAACCCGGTTGACCGGACAGCGGCAGGCGTCATCATCGATAAAGCAAAGGTGAAAGAAACGCCGGTAGTGTTCGTTAACCGCGAGCCATTACCGGAAGATATGAAGAAATGGGACAAAGTTTACTATGTAGGCGCGAAAGCGGAAGAGTCCGGTACATTGTCCGGCCAAATTATCGTTGACTACTGGAAAGCCAATCCGAAAGCGGATAAAAACGGTGACGGCGTTCTGCAATATGTGATGCTGAAAGGCGAACCGGGACACCAAGATGCTGAGCTTCGTACCCAATACTCAATCCAAGCGATTGAAGACGCCGGAATCAAGGTTGAAAAGGTCGCTGAAGATACCGCAATGTGGGATCGCGTAAAAGGTCAGGAAAAAATGGCTGCCTTCCTTGCCGCACATGGTGACAAGATTGAAGCCGTCCTGGCTAACAACGACGACATGGCGCTTGGCGCGATCGAAGCTTTGAAAGCGGCAGGCTACTTTACAGGCGACAAATACATGCCGGTTGTAGGTGTTGACGCAACGGCTCCAGCAATCCAAGCTTTGGAGCAAGGCACAATGCTCGGTACGGTACTGAATGATGCCGAAAACCAAGGTAAAGCTGCGATCACACTGGCTTCCTTGCTGGCTAAAGGCACAGCAATCACCAAGGAAAGCGTTGGATTTGACATCACTGACAATCAATTTGTCTGGATTCCTTACCAAAAAGTAACGAAAGACAACGCAGCCGATTTCAAATAAGACACGGCTTGCTTAACACCAGGACTTCTCATCAGAGACAAATGGGAGGTTCGATGCCTAAAGGTACGAACCTCCTTTTTTTGAAATAGGGATAGGGATTCCGGAGGAAACGAAAGCTGTGCCTCTCAAATTAAAGAACAAACCAGGGGGGTAAATCGAATGACTCAAACGCAGTTTATGTTGGAGATGAAGGGCATCTCTAAAGAATTTCCCGGCGTTAAGGCGCTGGATGGCGTAACTCTGCAGGTCCGACCCGGCACGGTCCATGCACTGATGGGCGAGAACGGGGCAGGGAAATCTACACTCATGAAATGTCTGTTCGGTATCTATAAGCCGGATGGCGGCGAAATTTACTTAAACGGTCAAAAAGCGGAGATCAACAACTCCAGCGATGCGCTGAAACTGGGCGTTTCTATGATTCACCAGGAGCTGCATCCGGTGCCTTTCCGCAATGTGATGGAAAATATATGGCTCGGCCGGTTTCCGCTCGTAGGTGCGGGTCCCTTCAAATTCGTCGATCATAAGAAAATGTACCGGGATACGGAAGAGCTGTTTAAACAATTAGATATTGATTTGAAACCGGATACGATCGTCGGCAAGCTGTCTGTATCGAAAATTCAATCGATTGAGATCGCTAAAGCGGTATCGTTTAACTCGCAGATTATCGTCATGGACGAACCTACATCCTCTTTGACAAGCGTAGAGGTTGAGCATTTGTTCCGAATTATTAACGATCTCAAGAAGCGTGGCGTTTCGATCATTTACATTTCGCATAAAATGGAGGAAATTTTGCGTATCTCCGATGATGTAACGATTATGCGAGACGGTAAAAAAATCGGAACCTGGCCGGCAGCGGAAATGACGACCGATCTGATCATCTCCAAGATGGTTGGCCGCGATTTGACCCAACGTTTCCCGGACCGCTACAACGAACCGAACGGGGTCATTCTGAAGGTGGAGAACTTGACCTCCAGCAACCCGAAATCGTTTAAAGACGTCTCTTTTGAACTTCGCAAGGGTGAAATTCTTGGCGTAGGCGGACTTGTAGGGGCGCAGCGAACGGAATTGATCGAAGCCTTATTCGGCCTTCGTGAAATTAAGTCTGGCAGCATTTCGATTCACGGGAAAAAGGTAAACATCCGTAGTGCGGGAGAGGCGAAAAGGCACGGCTTGGCACTGCTGACGGAGGAGCGGCGTACGACAGGGATTTTCCCGGTGCTGTCCGTTCACGAAAACGCTGCCATTGCAAATCTTGACCGGTATGTATCCCCAATCGGATTGCTTGACGACCGCAAGAAAAAGGAAGAGGTCAATAAGATGGTGGAGAAGTTACGGACGAAGACTCCGTCTCCAAAAGCGCTAATTATGAACCTTTCCGGGGGGAACCAACAAAAGGTGCTGCTGGCCAGATGGCTGCTTACCGAACCGGAAATCCTGCTGCTTGACGAACCCACACGTGGTATCGACGTTGGGGCTAAATACGAGATTTACTCTATCATCGCGGAATTGGCTCAGCAAGGTAAAAGCATCATCATGATTTCATCTGAGATGCCTGAACTGCTTGGGATGTCCGACCGAGTTATGGTAATGTCCGAGGGTCATCTCACCGGAATCGTGGATGGAGAGCTGGCTACGGAAGAAGAAATTATGCGATTGGCTGCCCAGCATTAAGGCTAGAGGGAGAGGAGAAAAATCATGAATACAAAAAAACTACAAAACTTTATTACTGAAAACGCCATTTACATCGTTCTAGCGGTTCTCGTTATTGGTATAGCGATTTACGATCCAAGCTTTATCGGTCTTAACACACTCCGCGACATCTTAATTCAATCATCCACCCGAGTAATTATTGCGCTTGGTGTAGCATTTATTCTCATAACCGGCGGTACAGACTTGTCGGCGGGCCGTATGGTCGGTTTGACGGCGGTCATCTCAGCTTCCATGCTGCAGGTGGAAAACTATCCGCGGCGCTTTTTTCCGGATCTGCCGCATCTGCCACTGCTGGTTCCGATTCTAATTGCGATCATTGTAGGTCTTCTCTTCGGTCTCGTGAACGGTGTTATCGTTTCCAAGTTTAAAGTTCCGCCATTTATCGCTACACTCGGTACAATGGTTGCTATTTACGGGATTAACTCGCTGTACTTCGATATGGAACCGAACCAATCACAGCCAATCGGCGGTCTGCGTGACGACTTTACCACGCTTGGTTCCGGTAGTATCGGAAGCGGATCATACTCACTACCTTATATCGTAATCATTGCTATCATCGTTTGTGGTATCGTATGGGTAATGTTCAACAAAACGCGGCTTGGTAAAAACATGTACGCTATCGGCGGAAATGAACAAGCAGCAAAAGTATCCGGGATCAATGTTACTAAATATTTGATTATGATTTACTCGATCGCCGGGGCTCTCTACGGTTTGGCTGGTGTACTTGAAGCAGCCAGAACCGGTGGTGCTACCAATAACTATGGTAACATGTACGAGCTTGATGCCATTGCAGCCTGCGTCGTAGGTGGGGTTTCGACAACGGGGGGGATCGGTACAGTCCCTGGCGTCATGGCTGGTGTACTCATCTTTACGGTTATCAACTATGGTTTGACTTTCGTAGGGGTAGGACCCTACTGGCAGCAAATTATTAAAGGTGCAATTATCGTAGCCGCTGTAGCATTCGACATGCGCAAATATGCAAGCAAAAAATAATAGCACATTGTTTTCTTCCCAAAGGGCGGCTGAATAGCCGCCCTTTCCATTTTTTAGTTCAACATCAGTGCGGCATAATATGTTAAAATGTGACAAGAACCAGGAAAAGGTAATTTTTGTGAAGGAGGAGCAATTCATCATGATAAAATGGAAAAATACCGTTTCAACAGGGCTGCTACTCTCCGTCCTGACAACTATTTCCCTGGCCGGTGTTCATGGAGATGGCGGAGCCGCTTATGCTGCAGCAACAATGAATACGAAAAGTTTGGCTGCAGTATACGCGGCCATTCAAACGCAAAACGCTTCGAAGATCGTTGTATTAGTCAACAAGGAGCGGGTAAGAGCAGGATTAAAACCGCTAACCGTACACACGAATTTAACGAAAGTGGCTAAGGCGAAAGCAAAGGACATGTATCTAAACAATTATTTCAGCCACACATCGCCAACGTATGGTTCTCCGTTCGAAATGATGGATGCGTCCAGCATTACATATCTGTATGCCGGAGAGAATTTGGCCATGGGCCAGCGGTCGGCCGAACAGGCGATGAAGGACTGGATGAACAGCCCGGGGCACAAAAAGAACATTTTGAATCCAAATTACAATTTAATCGGTGTCGGATACTTCAATGGATATTGGGTACAGGAATTTGTCGGAAAATAGATTTTCTCTTTTTTTGAACCGGAAATGAAACCTCTGTTGTTCTGGAGCGTAAACATAAGCATAAAATGAAATTTTATTTCTCGGGAGGAAAACAACAATGTCTATTTTTAAAAGATTGCGCGATTTAACGATGTCCAATATTAACGCTATGATTGATAAAGCGGAAGATCCGATTAAACTGACGGATCAGTACATCCGTGATATGCAGGAAGATTTGGAGGATGCTGAAAAGGCAGTTGCCGCTCAAATCGCCATCGAGAAGAAATTCAAAGGTCTGTATGAAGAGCAAGAGGCCTTGGTTGAGAAGCGTACCCAGCAAGCCCACACGGCAGCACAAGCACAAAACGTCGATCTAGCACGCAGAGCTCTGGAAGAGAAAAGAGCAGCTGAAGCAAAAATGACCGAATACAAAACAGCTTATGACCAGAATAAAGCATCTGCCGACAATCTTCGCGCGAAGCTCGAGGAAATGCGTAAGCAGTTGACGGAAATGAAAAATAAACGTGAAACGCTCGTTGCCCGTTACAATGCGGCGAAAGCACAAAATGAAATCAACAAAGCGATGACAGGCTTTAGCTCCGATACAGCGGTTAACGGCTTGAAGCGGATGGAAGACAAGATGCTCCAAATGGAAGCTCAAGCAGAAGCCAGCAATGAGCTTAGCTCCAAAGGAAAATCTTTGGACGACGAGTTTGAGAACCTGAGTAAGGACGCTGAAGTTGACGCGGAACTCGCTGCATTGATGAAGCAGTATGAAGATAAGAAATAAGAAAAGAATTTAAGTGTATAAAAGTGAGGCATAACCTAAGATGAGCGTATGGAAAAGAATAGGCAACCTGTTTGCCAAGCCAGAGCCGCCTCTCGCTGAGAAGAGCATGCTAGCGCTAGCGCCGGGAGACATCTGTGAAGTATCGCTCGTCTCTTATGAGGTTACTGGACGGGTAAACAACCGCGGGCGTAACGCAGTAGTGTTAACACTTCAGGATGGGAGCAGCACCAGCTATTTGCACATCGAGGAGCGGGAGACGCTCCAATATCAGCTTTATCAGCCGATCGACGGTCGTTTGGATGATCCAAACGAGGTGCCAGGGCAAATGGAGTTGGATGGTACGGAATACTATCTAGAGGAAGAATACGGCGGTTATGTTGCCGTTGTTGGAAGAACTCCATTTATGCAAGGCGGAGACCAGCATGTATGGCAGTATCAGTCCGATGACAGTAAGTTGCTTAGAATCGAATGGCAGAACGGGCGCTTTATGTTGTACGAGGGTGTTAAAGTCATTCCGGCTGACGTTAAGGTGATTCGGGCGAGCT
This sequence comes from Paenibacillus puldeungensis, assembly GCF_042678945.1. Lineage (NCBI taxonomy): Bacteria > Bacillati > Bacillota > Bacilli > Caryophanales > Paenibacillaceae > Paenibacillus > Paenibacillus puldeungensis. The sequence goes on from NZ_JBHTLM010000024.1 coordinate 23,055, forward strand.
GATAGAATATTAAAGGAAAAAGCAGTGCGACGGCCGCACTGCTTTTTCAACATGCGCCAGAATTTATATAATTTCTGGTGGGAGAGAGCCCCCTTTAACAATATCCAAGTAGTTTTCGATGCCTAATAACTCCTGTTCCTCGTTCTCAGTCCTTGTAGCGATCAGCAAAAGTATAGATCAACGAGTGAAAATGGGGTACCAACAGGACTTTCTGGGATCGTAGAACGTACTAAATGCATTTTGTACAGTTAAACATCGTCTTGCCCAGAGCCTTAAGCATTTAAATGCAGAAAGTGCAGCTAAAAAGGGAAAAAATACCCTTGCCGAGCAAATTAACCCGGTTTAGATGTAGGAAATGCAGTTAAAATCCATAAATTCGCAATTTGCCCGAAAATAGATGCACAAAATACATTTAGTTAAGGATTTGAGAGAGGCATGAAACTAAATGGATGTGTCTAAAAGCAAAAACTACCACCAGCCCGCATTCTCGGACGGTTTTTCGAACATTTGCGATGGAAACAAAAAATCCTTCACTGTAATCCAGTGAAGGATTTTTGTAATATGGGTTATGTAGGGGTCGAACCTACGACCTGCCGATTAAGAGTCGGCTGCTCTACCAGCTAAGCTAATAACCCTTAGTAGTAACTGTCGTGTTTTTCCCGACAAAAAATAGTATACAACGTATTATCTCAGAAAGCTAGTCTTTTTTTAAAAAAATTTGCATACCGAAACAAGAAGTCTTATGTTATTTACATGAGTTGGAGAGCTTAATAAGGAAAGTTGCCAGAATAGGAGGAATATGACGATGAAAACGGCGTCCCGGACATGGCGAATTACAGGCTTCATTTCTGCTATATCGACACTACTGCTGCTGCTTGGCTTCCTATATGCGGTTTTAGATATCGGTTATCCAGCGTACTCCGCTAAAAATCAATCAACCACTACACGAGCGGCGGAGGAACAAACAAAAGTGGGGATTTGGGATGTGACCGCTATCGGAGACTCGCTTGCAAAAGGAACCGGAGACGACACTGGAGCCGGGTTTGCCCGCAGGTCGGTCGATTTGCTAAACAAGCAGGGAATTTCCTCCAAGCTGGTCAACAACTTAGGCATCAATGGCTTGACTACAAAGGAGCTGCTGCCAATGCTGAAGGAGCAAGGTGTGTCCTATGCGCTCAAGCAGGCGGGAATTATCGTGCTTTCGATCGGAGGCAATGATCTGTTCAACGGGACCCAGCATTTACAAACAGGCACAAAGGTACCGTCAGAAGCTGAAATCCAAGCCTCGATCACCGGCGCATCCCCTAATTTTGAAAAAATCATCGCCAAGATTAAAGAGATTAATCCGAAGGCGAAGCTAGTATATGTAAGCTTATATAATCCGTTTTCCGATCTGAAGGATATGCGCGGCATCGGGGACAATGCGGTGGCCCGTTGGAACGAAATGGCCCAGAAGACGCTGAATCGATATGAGGAGACGCTCGTTGTACCGACATATGATTTGTTTACATACAACTATGCGAGATATTTGGCGAGCGACCATTTTCATCCAAATGGAGAAGGCTATCAAGCAATTGCGGAACGGATGGTCCAGAGCATGGCACATAAATGAGTGATAAACACATTTTTCGCAATATGATGAATCAGCACATAGGAGTGGACTGCGATGAACGGAAAGCAAGCAGCCGCGTCGGACCGTAAAAAAGCGGTCTTATCGGTTCAAGGACTAAAGAAGAAAATAGGCCAAAAGTGGATCGTTCATGACGTTAGCTTTCAGGTGAATGAGGGGGAGATATTCGGCTTCCTCGGACCTAATGGTGCTGGGAAAACAACTACGATCCGTATGCTGGTTGATTTAATCCGACCGACCGCTGGCAAGGTAGAGATATGCGGGTATGATGTGCAGAGAGAGCCGGAATCGGCACTGCGTTATGTGGGCTCCATCGTTGAGAATCCGGAAGTTTATACTTATTTGACAGGATGGGAAAATCTCGAACACTTTGCAAGGATGATCCCTGGTGTAGATCGTTCGCGCATTGCTGAAGTGGTTGAAATGGTTGGACTCAAGGGACGGATCCATGATAAGGTGAAAACCTATTCACTTGGAATGCGACAGCGTCTGGGAATTGCTCAGGCACTGCTAGGACGGCCCAAACTGCTTATATTGGATGAACCGACGAATGGGCTTGATCCGAAGGGGATTAAGGAGATGAGGGGCTTTATTCGTCGTTTGGCGGAGGAAGGAATGGCCGTATTCGTTTCTAGCCACCTGCTAAGTGAAATTCAATTGCTATGCGAACGAGTTGCTATCATTAGCCGCGGGCGAGTGCTGGCGGTAGGTACGGTAGAAGAGCTGATTAGTGGCAGTTCAAACTACGTTGTATGGGAGCTGGAGCCGCGAGAAAAAGGCGCCTCCATTTTGAGTGCGGAAGGCATACAGATCATCGAGCATGTGGAAGATATCCTGGACGATGCAATCATGGCAGGAATCAGTGATATTGCAGTGGTCACGCAAATGAACCCTGAACAGATAGCTCGAATAATCCCGGGCCTTGTAGAGCAGGGGGTTCGCGTCGGCGCCGTGCAAAAAGTAAATCCTACCCTAGAGCAGCTGTTCCTGGAGATGACGGAAGGTGAGAGCATTGAATAACATTCTTCCATTAGTAAAAAATGAAACGATCAAGATGATCAAAAAGAAACGGTTTTACGTCATATTGCTCGTTCTGCTTGTTCTTGTCCCTGTGTTTGCCTACGCGCAGCTTAAGGCTGCCGAGGATAAGCGTGAGAAATACGGCACGGACTGGCGCAGAGAAGTTCAACAGGCAATTACTGATAATCAAAATTCACTAGGCAGTGACCGCGTGCCGGAGGAATGGAAAAAATATCGACAAATTTATATTCAGCAGATGAAATACTACTTAGAGCATGACGTTAATCCGAGAGAGCCTGGTGGTGTATCCTTCACTCGGGAGTTTCTGGACAACGCGGCAACGCTGTTTATTCCGCTGTTGATTATGGGTGTCGGCTCCGACATTGTGTCATCCGAACGGACTTCTGGAACGGTCAAAATGCTGTTAACACGCCCTGTAAGGCGGTGGAAAATACTACTAAGCAAGTTGATTACACTACTCATGTTCGTATCGCTTATCGTCGTATCGACGTTCCTGATCTGCTATTTGATATCCGGATTGTTTTTCGGCTATTCCGGGTTTAATATGCCGATCTTCACCGGGTTTCAACTGCACGGTGCGGAGGTTGACATTTCGGGAGTACATGCGGTTCCGCAGTGGCAATATATTTTCATGCAAGCCGGGCTTATTTGGTTTGTTAGTGTAACGGTGGCTTGCCTTGCGTTTATGGTTTCTGTACTCGTGCGGAGTACGGCAGCGAGCATCGTGATCATGATGGCCACGCTGATCGCCGGAAGCATTTTGACCAATATGGCTTCCTCCTGGACGAGCGCGAAATATTTGTTTATGGTCAATTTGGGGCTTACGAATTATTTAGCGGGACAACCGGCGCCAATCGAAGGAATGACGCTCGGATTTTCACTCATTGTACTTGCTGTTTGGGGGGCATGTTCCCTTGTCATTTCATTCCTTGTCTTTACGAAACAGGATATATTGAATTAAAATGGACAGGGACAACAAAACACCTGTTTGCATTTAATGCTTACAGGGTAGTTACAAAAGTCACGATTGAATCATTTACTTAAATCAAGACTACATAAAGCAGTTAAAGGGGGAGCATGAATGGCCGAACAAATCGATTTGTTCGAGGACGCAACTTCGGCGAATTCCGCCAGCTCGTCTTCGGGATACGACGCGGACGACATTCAAGTGCTCGAAGGGCTTGTCGCGGTACGCAAACGACCTGGTATGTATATCGGCAGTACGAGCTCGTCGGGACTTCATCATTTGGTATGGGAGATTGTAGATAACGCTGTCGACGAGCATCTGGCGAAGTACTGCGACAAAATCGACATTTCACTAAATAAAGACGGTTCAGTAACCGTTACGGACAACGGCCGGGGAATACCTACCGGAATGCATAAGACAGGGATTCCGACGCCGCAGGTTGTCTATACGATATTACATGCCGGAGGTAAATTCGGCGGATCGGGCTATAAGAAATCGGGCGGACTTCACGGTGTCGGGGCGTCCGTTACGAATGCGTTGTCAGAGTGGCTAGATGTTCAAATTTACCGAGACGGCAAAATTCACCGGATGCGTTTCGAATATTGGGTTGATGACCAGGGCATTGAACATGTCGGAGAACCGGTTACGGGTCTTGAGGTTATCGGAAATACGCACAAGACCGGGACGAAGGTAACGTTCAAGCCGGATATTCGCGTATTCACCAGCGGAATTGGATTGAACTATGATACGCTCGCGGAACGTTTGCAGGAGATCGCTTTTCTGAACTCGGGCCTGAAGGTAACCTTGAAGGATGAGCGCTCCGACCGTTCCGACGAGTTTTTTTACGAAGGTGGAGCCAGCCAGTTTGTGGAGTTTCTGAATGACGGCAAGGATGTGCTGCATGATGTGGTGCATTTTTATGCGGAACGGGACGACATTGAGGTTGAGGTTGCGCTGCAGTACAATGCAGGTTATACCGAAACGCTGGCTTCGTTTGTAAACTCTATTCCTACTCGGGGCGGGGGAACCCACGAAACCGGGTTTAAAACGGCCTACACAAGGGTCATGAACGACTATGCTCGCAAGAACGGCATTCTGAAAGAGAAAGATAAAAACCTGGAAGGCAATGATTTGCGTGAAGGCATGATGGCGGTTATCAGCGTCAAGATGTCGGAGGTTGAATTCGTCGGGCAGACAAAGGATCAGCTTGGCAGCGCCTCTGCGCGAAGTGCGGTGGATGCTGTTGTTAGCGAGAAGATGGCATTATTCCTTGAAGAGAACCCGCAAGTTGCTCAAACCTTGATTAAAAAGGCTGTGCAGGCCTCCAAGGCAAGGGAGGCAGCGCGTAAGGCTCGCGATGAAATGCGCACTGGCAAGAAGCGAAGTGAAAGCTCCAATCTGGGTGGAAAGCTGACACCGGCCCAATCGAAGGATTTTACGCGTAACGAGCTGTTTATCGTCGAAGGCGACTCTGCTGGCGGATCGGCAAAGCAAGGACGCGACTCTAAAATTCAAGCGATTTTGCCGCTAAAGGGAAAACCGATGAATCCGGAGAAAGCGAAGCTTGCCGATATTTTAAAGAACGATGAATATCGGGCGATTATATCCGCGATCGGAGCTGGCATTGGGACGGAATTTGCCGTTGAAGACAGCAATTATTCCAAAATCATTATCATGACAGACGCCGATACGGACGGGGCTCATATCCAAGTGCTGCTGCTGACGTTCTTCTACCGCTATATGAAGCCGCTTATTGACAGTGGACGGGTATATATCGCCCAGCCGCCGTTATATAAGATCACCCGGCGCTCAGGGAAGCTGGAAACCGTACGTTATGCCTGGAGCGACGAGCAGCTTCAAAATTATTTAAAGGAATTCGGCAAAAATTTTGAACTGCAGCGCTATAAAGGCTTGGGAGAAATGAACCCTGAGCAGCTATGGGAAACAACAATGAATCCGGAAACCCGGACAATGCTGCAGGTACAAATTGAGGATGCAGCCAAGGCAGAACGGCGCGTATCTACGCTGATGGGGGACAAGGTCGATCCGCGCAAGCGTTGGATCGTGGAGAACGTGGACTTTACAGAGTTTGAGGAATAGAAGAAGGTGAATTGATGTGAGCATGCTGGAAAACTTTTTACCGGCCTTTTTAGAAGAGGTTGTGGGTGACCGCTTCGGCCGATATTCCAAATATATTATTCAAGACCGGGCAATTCCTGACGTGCGTGATGGACTGAAGCCGGTTCAGCGGCGGATCCTGTATGCGATGTACGACTCTGGTAATACGCCCGATAAGCCTTATCGCAAATCGGCCAAGACGGTCGGGGATGTTATGGGGAACTATCACCCACATGGTGATTCTTCAATTTATGAGGGTATGGTTCGGATGGCGCAGCCGTGGAAAATGGGTCATGTGCTTGTAGATGGTCATGGAAACTGGGGCTCCCAGGACGATGATCCGGCAGCGGCTATGCGTTATACCGAGGCTCGTTTGTCTCCGATCGCCTTGGAGCTTCTGCGCGATATTGAAAAACGCACGGTTCCGTTCAAAGATAACTTTGACAATACGGCAAAAGAACCCGTCGTATTGCCTTCCCGTTTTCCCAATTTGCTGGTCAATGGGGTTAGCGGGATCTCTGCCGGGTTTGCTACAGAAATTCCACCGCATAATCTGCGGGAAATTATCGATGCCTGCATTGCCGTCATGGAAAAACCGGAAATGACCCTGGAGGAAATCCGTACGTTCGTGAAAGGTCCTGATTTCCCTACAGGCGGAATCATTATGGGCGAAGAAGGTATTAAGGAAGCGTATGAGACCGGAAAGGGCCGTATTTACCTGCGCTCTAAAACGGACATTGAAACGCTTCGCGGTGGCAAACAGCAAATCGTTATCACCGAGATACCGTATCAGGTGGTCAAATCTCGCCTCGTTTCAGCGATGGAGAATATCCGCATTGAGAAGAAGGTCGACGGGATCGCCGAGGTTCGCGATGAAAGTGGACGTAACGGGTTGCGTATCGTCGTCGAGTTGAAAAAGGATGCGGACGCACAAGGGATTCTCGCCTATTTGTTCAAGAAGACCGATCTACAGGTAACATACAACTTCAACATGGTGGCGATCGTTCATAAGGCTCCGCGCCAGCTTGGCCTTAAGGCGATGCTGGAGGCTTATATTGCACATCAGCGCGAAGTCGTAACCTTCCGGACTCAATATGAGCTCGAGAAACTGGAGGATCGTGCCCATGTACTCGAAGGGCTCGTAAAGGCGCTGAACATTTTGGACGAAGTCATCGCCGCGATCAAAGCCTCCAAAAATCGTCAGGACGCGCAAAATAACCTGCAGTGGATGTTCGGATTTACCGAGCGCCAAGCGGATGCGATATTGACATTGCAGCTCTACCGCCTAACGAACCTGGAAATCACCTCTCTGCAAAAAGAACTGGACGAAATCCAGAAGAAAATCGCCGTTTTGCAGGGCATTTTGGATAGCGACAGAAAGCTGGTCGCCCTCATTCGCAAAGAACTGATGGAGATTCGCGAGAAATACGGAATCGACCGCAGATCGGTTATCCAGGACGAAGTAGAGGAGCTGAAGGTGAATCTTGAGGTGCTGGTTGCCCAAGAGGATGTGCTCGTTACGATTTCGAACGAAGGCTACATCAAACGGACCAGCATGCTGTCATTCACCCGCTCCGGCGGTGAGCTGGACGGCTCGGGCGTCAAGGAAGGCGACTTCATCAAGAGTGTGCTGGAAGTTGATACGCTGCAGAATCTGCTCATATTCACGCAGCGCGGCCAATACTTCCTGCTTCCGGTCCACCAGATTCCGGAATTCAAGTGGAAGGACAATGGTACGGCTATCGTTAATGTTATTCCACTCGCCAAGGAAGACCGTCTAGTCAGCGTCATTCCGGTGAAGGGCTTCGAGGAGCCGGAGCTGAGCCTTGTCTTTGTGACGAAACGGGGACAGGTCAAACGAACGGAACTCAAGGATTACGAAACGAAACGCAGTGGCGCGATTGCTGCTTGCAAGGTGGGGGACAACGATGAGGTTATCGATGTTGTAATAAGCCGGAATCGTCAAGATGTACTGCTGCTCACGAAGCAAGGCATGTCCATTCGTTTTTCCGAAAATGAGGTTAATCCAATGGGCCGGGTATCCGCCGGCGTTCGGGGAATAAATCTCAAGGAAGGCGATGAAGTCGTCAGTGCGCTATGGGTAGAAGGTGAGGAAGGAGAAATCCTTGTCTTATCTGATTTAGGTTACGGTAAACGTAGTCTTCTGCTGGATTACCCGGTTCAAAGCCGGGGCGGAAAAGGGGTTCAAACCTTTGAGTTTAAAGAGGGCAAGCGCGTTAAGCCGAACGGCAATCAGCTTGTAGGAGGTATTCACTGTAAAGAGCCGGTTACGTTGCTTGCGGTAACGAAGGAAGGGCAGATGCTTAGCCTGAGCTCGGAAGATGCTCCGCTCGCAGATCGTAAGTCGATCGGTAAGCTGCTCGTGCATACTAATAAGAATGATGATATTGTTGACCTCCTTAGGAGAGGATAGCGTTTAGCTTCTTAGCAAAGGACATCCAAGCCAGCTATAGTGCTGGCTGGAATGTCCTTTTTTAACATATCAGAAAGTATAAAATAGCCGGGGAAAGAATCTTGTTAGCTATGTATGTCCTTGCAGACGATCAGCAAAAGAGTAATATGGCGAGTGAAAAATGGGTGTCGGCCGGAATTGGCTGCCCCCTCTTACTCTTACCATAAAACTTACCGTTACCGTTGGGACTTACTAACTAAATGTATTTTCTACAGTTAAATCCCGCCTATTTAGAACCTTTGAGCATTTAAATGCTCAAAGTGCAGCTAAAATCAGCAAAACGAACCTGCAAAGGCAAGTTGCATCATTTTAGATGTACGAAATGCAACTAAAATTCCAAAAACTTCAAATTTTGCAGAAATAGATGTATAGAATACATCTACTAGCGGATGGTGAGAGAGACAAGAACCAAAAGGATGTGACCAAGAGTAAAACTACCACTAGCCTGCGGTAAATCTCCCCTAAATGTACACCTAAAGAGCGGTGGGATTTTGAAAAAGCTGCAGGGAGCAAGGAGTAGAACAGAAGAGGGAATGGGTATGGGGCGGAAAGTTTACGGCCCGCCTTTAAAGTCGTGTTCTGACCCGGTTGAAACCCCATACCCATCCCTCCAATGTAGAAGTCTAAGCTAACTCAAAGGACACCGTCAGACGTTTTTTCTTACAGTCTTGATTCGGTTAACCTCTTGTTCGCCCGGATAAAGATTAGGTTTTATCTCGGGTCAAATGCTGAATAAATGCTTTTAATGTGGAATCAATAAATGTGTTGCTGCGGTAAACAAGCCCAACGCTTTTTCGCGGAGCCGGATCGGCAAGCGGTATGATCGCAACGCCTGCGACGCTTAAATTTTTCGCATAGGAGTGGGGCAAAACGGTTCCACCTACATTGTGGCGAGCCATCTGTACCTGGGACTCCATTGTAGATAGCTCCATGACTGGGGAAAGCAATATATGAGCTTCGGCGCAAGCTGTGTCTATCATTTGCCGAACGAAAAACTTCGGAGGAAATAGGATGAGTGGGATTTGCGAGAGTTGCTCCAGCGTTACATGCTCCAAAGCTGCGAATGCGTGAGCGGAGGAAACGGCCAGAACAAGCTCTTCATCGTACAGTGGGACGCTAGTGACCTGATCATCTTTAAGCGGCAAAAATACAACTCCAAGATCCAACTGATTATTGAGCAGTCCTGCGTGGGTTTCTTCGGTAGCCAGCTCCGTTACGGTCAGCTCAATTTCAGGAAACTGCTGGTGGAAGGAAATGAGCTCACTCTCCAGCAAATGATTGCCGGAGCAACCGATCCGCAGTTTGCCGCGCTTCATACCGGCTAATTGGCCTATTTCAAGCTTCGCTTGCTCCAGCTCGTGAATGACGCGTCTTGCATGCTCCATCAAAATCTGACCGGCTTGGGTCAGGTGATTTTTTTTCCCAGAACGCTGAAATAAGGGAGTGCCGAGCTCCTGCTCGAGCAAACGAATCTGGTGGCTTAGTGTCGGCTGCGATATGCCCAAACGTTCTGCAGCTTTGGTAAAATGCAGCTCTTCGCCAACGGCGGTAAAATACTCCAGTAGCCGGTGCTCCATCAACAAATCCTCCGTCTATAGATAATTTCTATGATTATAATCGAAGTTATGTTATTGATCAATGATTGAATTATCGGTATAGTAAATGAAACAAGGTTACGAATTCGGATACAAGATCAAACATTATGAAAAGAGGATGGGGAACATGGAGCAACTCCAAATGACAAGAAGCACACAATTAAAAACTAAGCCGGCTACGGATCAACTTGGATTTGGTCGGCATTTTACCGATCACATGCTGCTGATGGATTATTCTAAGGGACAAGGATGGCATGCGCCGCGGATCGTCCCTTACGGACCGCTCACGCTGGACCCTTCGGCTATGGTGTTCCATTACGGCCAGGAAGTTTTCGAAGGAATGAAAGCGTACCGTACACCACAAGGGGAAGTTGTACTTTTTCGACCGGACATGAACTTGAAGCGCCTGAATCATTCCTGTGAGAGATTAAGCATTCCACAGGTTGATGAGAAAGCTTTGCTGGATGCGATTCGCCAGCTGATTGTGCTTGAAAAGGACTGGATTCCTGAAGGTGAAGGAAACTCGCTATATATCCGCCCGTTTATCATTGCGACGGAACCTGGTTTAGGGGTTCGGGCAGCTCATGATTATTTGTTGCTCGTTATATTGTCACCGGTCGGGGCTTATTACTCTGAAGGCATTCACCCAGTACGTATATATGTGGAAGACCAGTATGTGCGCGCTGTTCGGGGCGGTACAGGCGAAGCCAAGACATCCGGCAACTACGCCAGCGGCATTAAGGCTCAAGAAGTCGCAGAAGGCTTAGGTTTCTCACAGGTGCTTTGGCTGGACGGGGTTGAGCATAAATATATTGAGGAAGTCGGAAGTATGAATGTGTTCTTTAAAGTGAATGGGGAAGTGATTACCCCAGCGTTGAACGGAAGCATTTTAGCTGGGATAACTCGAGATTCCGTCATTCACATGTTGAAATCCTGGGGAGTGAAGGTGACGGAGCGGCGGATTTCAGTGGAAGAGCTATATACTGCCTGGCAGGAAGGCAAGCTGGAGGAAGCGTTTGGAACCGGAACGGCAGCAGTAATCTCACCAATCGGATTCATGAAATGGGAAGGCCATGAGATGGAAATCAACGGTGGTGAAACGGGAGATTACGCGAAGAAGCTGTACGACCAGCTTACGGGGATACAACGTGGTGAGCTGGATGATCCATTCAGCTGGCGTTATGTTGTACGATAGAATTTAGACATTAGGTCATTCGTTAGGCGATATTTGCCTAGTACGGATGGCCTTTTTTGCAAAATAAGGGGTCTTTGGCTGCAGTTTCAATCTCTAAAAGGAGGATTTTGCAAGCAAATAGCGAATTGATTTATGATGTTAGTTAGGGAGGGGTAAGGTTGCATACTGCTGAATTTGCCAGATTGCTGGATATCATCGTTAAGGATTATCAGACGCATATGGAGCAGGAGTTGGCTCCAACGTTAACGACCGCCCAACTGACTGTGCTAGAATTGCTGGAACAGCAGGGCAATCTGAAGCCGTCCGATTTGATTCCATTTCTGTCAACGACACCGGCTGCCGTAACGATGCTGCTGGATCGGATGGAACGCGGAGAACTGATTCGACGTGACCGTGATGAAGCTGATCGCCGTAACGTATGGGTTTCAATTACCGATAAAGGCAGGGACGAAGTATTGCGCGGCGTTCAGGCCAGAAATGCTTATTTAAGCAGTGTGCTTGACCGAATCTCTACTCATAATCAGCAGCTGCTGGTCTATCTGCTCGGAAAAATTGCTGGTACAAAATAGATAATGTAAGCTGAAAAAGCGCGAGTCGCGGGTGAAAGAGCCCCGTATACTCGCGCTTTTTATGCATAATGCACTATTCTGCCCTCAGGCAGTTCACTTTAGTTTTCTAATCCGTGTCCGCCGGATTTCACAAGCGCCGCTAGCCGACCGTATACCCCTTCCTCCCACAGGCTCCAAGGATGGATGTGAGGTGGAAGTGAGACTAGGTCGACCTGATCCTTGGTGATCGGATGTGGGAATCCGACATATAGCGACCAGAGGGCGATCTGCTGTCCCGGCTTGTTGTAGGTTGTACCGTATTTCTGATCGCCATAGAGCGGGCAGCCAATCTGGCTCATCTGTACCCGGATTTGATGCGGTCTACCGGTGTGCAGCTCAACCTGGACCAGACTGAGCTGATCCTTAGCTGATGTACCGAGCACTTTATATTCCAGCCGAGCTTCTTTACCGCCCGGCGTTCCTTTTGGCACGACCGACACGGTATTTGTCCGCTCATCCTTTAGCAAGGTGTCCGTCAAACTTCCTTGTCGCTGCGGCGGTATTCCGTGAACCACGGCAACGTATGTTTTGCTGAAGTTGCGACTACGAACAGCCTCAGCAAGGCGCGAAGCAGCTTTGGACGTTTTAGCAAAAATCATTGCGCCGCCCACTGGACGATCCAATCGGTGAACAAGCCCGAGGAACACGTTTCCTGGCTTTTGGTAGCGCTCTTTGAGGTCATTCTTCAGCAGGTTCAGCAGATCGGGATCACCGCTAGCGTCCTCTTGGGTTGGGATGTTCACCGGTTTTTCAACGCCAAGCAAATGGTTGTCCTCAAATAGAATAGCCATAGCCGGTTCACCCGTGATCCGCTTAGCATCGGGATTCATCGCTATTCCTCCCAGCGCCCAAGAATGCCGCAAGGTAGATTCAGCCCCGATCGTGTAATAGGTAGTCCTAGCTCACCAGCCGAAATTCTTCCTCCAAACCGCTGCTTTACGGTCATCGACAACATATTGTGAAGCACGGTTGGTGATATCCCGGTCGTGTAAGAGTTAATCAGGAAGAAAAGCGGCTTGTCCGACAGAATGGATAAACACGATTCTACGAACGGATATAAGCTTTGCTCCAGCTTCCACATTTCACCGCCCGGGCCACGTCCATAAGAAGGTGGGTCCATGATGATCGCATCATAATGATTGCCGCGCCGTTGTTCACGTTGAACGAATTTGAACACATCGTCTGTGATAAAACGGACAGGGCGATCGCTTAATCCAGAGAGAGCAAGATTCTCCTTGGCCCATTGGACCATTCCTTTTGCCGCGTCTACATGCACCACTGAAGCGCCTGCCGATGCAGCCGCTACAGTAGCTCCTCCCGTATAGGCGAACAAGTTCAATACTTGAATCGGTCGTTTCGCTGCAGAGATTTTGTCCATCATCCAGCGCCAGTTGGCCGCTTGTTCAGGGAATAATCCCGTATGCTTGAAATTTGTCGGGCGGATATAAAATTTCAGCCGGTCATAATTAATCGTCCAGCGGTCCGGCAGTTGCTTTTTCATTTCCCATTCCCCGCCACCGGAGGAACTGCGGTGATAGTGCCCGTGAACCTCACGCCAGGTTTTGTCCTCGTTTGCAATTGGCCAAATGATTTGCGGATCGGGACGGCGAAGAATTACATCACCCCAGCGTTCCAGCTTTTCTCCGTTGCCAGTATCCAGCACCTCATAATCTTTCCAGTCGTTTGCTACGTACATATTACGATCCTTCCTTCCGCTCTCGGATACGTTTTGCTATTCCGGGTGCGTTCCTTAGTTCTAATGATTCGCTAGTTATTGTACCTTATTTTTCTATATGCATGCCAGAGATGCTCAAAACTTCTTTAATTGTTCCTTGTATGAAGGTCGGAAACTTCAGTCTACGGTCGCAGTAAACATCGCAAGCAGAAATGCCCTCATGTGTATGCGCTTGACAAAACCAAGGGGAGCGGGGTAGCTTGAGATTACTGTAAACCTACTGATGGAGGTGCCAGAGTATGGCAAAAATTATAGAGTTGAAACAGGTGACTTGGCGCCGGGAAGGTAAAATGGTGCTGAACGGAATTGACTGGGCCGTGGAAGAGGGCGAGCACTGGGCAATGCTCGGCTTGAATGGTTCCGGAAAAACGACGCTGCTGAACATGCTGAGCGGTTATCTCTGGCCATCGTCCGGAGAAATCAAGGTGCTTGGCAACAGATTCGGGGATGTCGATCTGCGAGAACTGCGTAAAACGATCGGATGGGTCAGCTCATCGCTGCAGGAGAAGCTGCATGGCGGAGAAAAGGCCCAGAATTTGGTCGTTAGCGGCAAATTCGCCTCGATCGGACTATACGAGAAACCGACGGATGAAGATTATGATCGGGCTGGCGCCTTAATGGATCAACTACGCTGTAGCCATTTGAAGGATCGCTCATACCAAACCTGCTCGCAAGGAGAGCAGCAGAAGCTACTGATCGCCCGAGCACTGATGGCTTCACCTAAGCTGCTAATTCTGGACGAAGCGACAAACGGGCTTGATTTCATATCAAAGGAGGGCCTGCTCGAAAGCATCTCCCAACTTGCGGAAAAGCCAGGGGCACCGCATATGCTGTATGTGACGCATCATACCGAGGAAATTTTGCCGATCTTCAGCCACACTTTGCTGCTTCGCCGGGGTGAGGTTTTTGCCAAAGGCCGTACAACAGAAGTGCTGAATGAAGAAGGCTTGACCGAGTTTTTCGAAATTCCGGTCAAGTTGAGCTGGAGCCAGCAGCGGGCTTGGCTAACCAGAAAATAATAGGTGTGAGCTTCAATTTGGCAGCGAGGATATTTAGTTTTTTTGCCACCTTTTTCGTGAATGTCCCGTATTACTTGATATAGCTAGCTAGTTGCAATTAGGAAGATCAAGTGGAGGGGTTATAATGGAAGCAGGAACAGGCACGAACACGAACCAAGGTCCGAAGAGGAGCAATGTGTCACTTAGCAAATTAGTCGGGATCGCTGTTACCGTCGTCGTTTTACTTATTGTTGGGATGAACAGCTTTGCGCAAGTCGAATATGGTCATGTTGGGCTGTATAAAACGTTTGGAAAACTGAATGATAACATTTTGTCGCCGGGCATGCATTTGAAAATACCTTTCATTCAAACCGTCATTCAAGTCAATACGCAGGTCACCAAAACGGAAACCGATACGACAGCGTCCTCCAAGGACCTTCAGCCGGTATCGACGCATGTAGCCGTCAACTACTCCGTAAACAAGGAATCTGCTTATAATCTGATGAACAATATCGGGGGTTCCTTTGATACGGTGATTATTAACCCGGCGGTTCAGGAAATCGTTAAGGAAGTTACCGCGCGTTACCAAGCGGAGGATTTGATTGCGAAACGCGATACCGTTGCCGGAGAAATCAGCGATCATCTGACCAGTCGTCTCGCTAAATACGATCTGATCGTTAACGAAATCAACATCGTGAATTTCAAGTTCTCCGAAGCGTTTAACCAATCGATCGAAGCGAAGCAGGTCGCTCAGCAGCAAGCGCTTAAAGCAAGCAACGATCTCAAGCGGATCGAGATCGAAGCGAAGCAAAAGATCGCCCAAGCTCAAGCCGAAGCGGAATCGTTAAAGCTGAAGAAGCAGGAAGTGACACCGGAGCTCGTGCAATTAAAGCAAATCGAGGTTCAAGAGAAGGCATTGGATAAATGGGATGGCAAGCTTCCTCAGGTCACCGGCGGGGCAACACCGTTTATTGATCTTCAATCACTTACGAACCAGCAAAAATGAGTGAGCTGACGTCACGAAAAATTTCAGATTGAGCGTACTAAGCTATTTCGAGAGGACCGTTCCAGCAATGAAGCTGGGCGGTCCTTTTTTGGGATTATTTCCTCCTCAACATGGGAATAAAGGGTAACAAGCTTCAGTACTGTTCGTGTGAGGGTGATATCAGCATGCCAAGATTTTTATTCAGAAAACCCGTAAAAAAACTGAGCCCGTTGAAAAAGAATAATTCATTCAAGGAAAAGAGCAGTCCGTCGTTTTTCTCCCTTCAAGCAAAGGAAAACGTTGATAGAATCGTGCATCTCCTAAACGCTCCGGCTGACCTTGTCACACGCTTTTTTTCGCTGGACGAGGACCAGCATCGGTGCGCTGTTATTAGTATAGCTGGGTTATCAGATACAGAGATGATTAATGAGCAGATCATACACCCTATACAGCAGTCTATTTTCGAGAAGAAGCGGGAAAATTCATGGGCTGGCAGAGATATGCTAGGTAAGCTGCAAAATGAATTTTTAGCGGTGCAGGATGTTAAGAAAACCGAATCGCTGGATGAGGTTCTTGTTGCCCTACTTTCTGGGGATACCGCCATATTTATTGATGAAACAGACGTAGTCCTGCTGATCGAAAGCAAGAAATGGACCGGTCGTAGTGTGGAGGAGCCGCAGACGGAGTCGCTCGTACGCGGTCCGCGTGAAGGATTCAATGAGAGTATCCAAACCAACATGATCTTAATTCGTCGTTCGATCCGTGATCCTAACCTGCGGTTCGAGACTTACCGAATTGGGGAGAGATCCAAGAAACAGTTGATTGTCGCTCATATCGCAGGAATCGCCCATCCCGAAATTGTACAGGAAGTAAAGCGAAGAGTTGAAACCATCCACCTTGACGATGCTCCCGAAAGTGGGTATATCGAGCAGTGGATTGAGGACAGCTATCTGTCCCCTTTCCCCCAAATACTGCATACGGAGCGTCCTGACAAGGTCTCCTCTGCTTTATTACAAGGAAAAGCTGCTATTTTACTGGAAGGAACACCATTCGCATTAATACTGCCTACAACACTGCCATCTTTGATCCAATCTCCAGAGGATTATTACGAACGTTGGCAGATCGGAACGCTGATTCGAATTTTGCGGTATTTGGCTGTAGTCATTTCTTTGACTCTACCTGCAGTTTATATTGCCCTGGTCTCATTTCATCAAGGAATGATTCCTATGATCTATTCAACGTGAGGCCGAAAAACGAAAAACTGCCCATCATGTACTTTGAATCAGTCGCCAATAACTCCATGAAGAGCTCAAGAATATTTCCACCTACGAACATCGGAGAGGTTCAATCTTATATGATCAGTAAACAAAGCTTTTCACTACCGCGAATTACTAAAACGGACGGTGAGGTAACCGTAGCTGGTGCAGCTGTAATTAATGGAGAGCATATGCAGCTTCAAGGATATCTCAATGCTGACGAAACGTCTGGACTTAACTTGATCAAAGGAAAAGCCCCAGATGGGGTGTTGGAATTTAAAATGGGCGGTGATTTTGTTGCTTATGAAATCAAATCGTCTAAGTCGACAATTCGTGCGGATGTTTCGGATCCGAAGCGGATACAATTCTCAATTCATATCGAAATGGAAGGGAATGTTGGGGAAGCGCAGTTAAGTGGAAATGTGATGGATACGAACCAAATTGCCGAAATTGAGCAGAAAACAGAGGAAGAGTTGTCCAGGCTTACCACAGCAACGATTAATAAGTTGCAGCGCGAGTATAAGACGGATGCTATCGGTTTAGGTGTCTTCCTGAACCAAGAACATCATGCCGTGTGGGAACAAGTAAAGGACGTTTGGGATCGGGAAGCTAATTACTTTTCCAGATGCGAGATTAATATAGAAACCAAGGCGAAGGTGATATTGATCGGCTCTGCTGTTGAGACTAGATCTTAACAATTTTGTAAGGAGGATGCACATGTGGAATTTCATACTGGGCCGGATGCCGACCGTAAGCGTTATTATCTGCGCCCTACTCTTGGCCTTCATTCCTTGGTTGGTATATTCCGTGAACCAATCTTTTCATCGATATGGTGATCCCCCTTGGAAAAGGGGTAATTCTAAGAGGGCTAAATGACCTAATTACTACCGTAGTCAGGCATGCCATTACTAACAAATACCGTCTTAAGAACTATTAAGGTTTTGTAAGAAATGATCGATATTTATAGGTAAAGAGGAAAAAATATGCGGCGATGGTAGCAAAAATGTGAGGGGAGGGGAAATATGAAAACACACGTCATGGAGCTCCAAGAAGGAGATCGCCTAAAAGAGGATGTATTTAACCGGGCGGGTCTACATGTTCTCCCAAAGGGGACTAGTATACATACAGAAGAAATTGCTTTGCTGATCCGGCAAAGTATTGATTACGTTGATATAGATTTGCGCGAACATTTGATGGACAAGCCTGAGGTCGAAGATGTGGATTTCGGTCAGCGGCTGCGGGATAATTTCGATTCCACGCTAAAAGGATTTCAATCGATCTTTCTAGAGGCTCTTACGACAGGTAAATTCAATCAGACGATGGTCGATCAGCAACTGGTTCCAATGCTGGAAGTACTTGATCGCAATAGAGATGTTGTTTCCTTATTGATTGCGTTTACCGAAGATGATGTTAATGTGTACAACCACTCGCTGCAGGTGGGCCTTTTATCCTACTACATTGCGATATGGCTTGGTTATTCATCAGAGGAGTGCTACGAAATCAGTAAAGCCGGATATTTGCACGATATAGGCAAAAGTCAGGTGCGTCAATCGCTTCGTAACCGTGAGCATGAGTTGGTTGGCGAAGAACTTGAGGAATTAAAACGTCACACAACTTACGGATACGAAATTATTCATAAATCGATGAATGAAGAGACGACGGCGCTGGTCGCGCTTCAGCATCATGAACGTGAAGATGGTTCAGGATATCCTGAAGGGCTCAAGAAAGAGGAAATTCATCCATATGCCTCGATTGTAGCTGTAGCGAATGCATATGTGGACTTGACAGCCCCGGAAGGTTCTCGATCCAGGCAAGATCTATTGACCGTGCTTCGCAAAATCTATGAGCTTGGTTTCGGCGTATTGAATGAAAAAGCAGTGCAAGCGTTAGCCCATAACCTGCTTCCAAATTTTATTGGTAAGAAGGCTCACCTTAGCACTGGTGAAACAGCGACAATCGTCTGGAACAATCCAATGGATATTTTCAAACCGCTCGTTCGAATCGATGATCGTTTCGTTGATTTATCTAAAGAACGTACTATATCTTTGGAGCAGGTATTTATGTAACCTCTAGCGACCCTTTCACAGATGTGTGTTAAGGGTCGTTTTACTACTCCCAGAGTCCCAGAGATTGGTACACTGCCATTGAAACGACTCCATTGGAGATTAGCTCGTGATCTTTTTGATATCGTTTCAGTGCTGCGGTTGTATCCGCTTGAAACTTGCCATTGCATACTCCGTGGTAATAACCGGCACTTTTCAATCGAGTTTGGATAAGCTGCACCTCCCCGCCTACTTCACCTTCGGCAAGAATTCTCGGGTCATGCCTCATATCTCCCAGTATATGTCCGTAAATCGTTACTTTCGTACCTACCGGGATAATATCAAACAGATCGATAACATCCCGATTGCGCATACGGATACAACCATGGCTTAAGTGCTGGCCGATCGAATCTGGACGATTCGTTCCATGAATGCCATAATAACCCCAGGGAACGTTTAGCCCTAGCCACCTGGGTCCGAATGCTGTCCCCCAATTTTTTCCTTTGTAGGTAATTCGATATTCACCTACCGGCGTAGGGGTAGAGGGGTTTCCTACGGCCACAGGATAGGTTTTTATTTTTTTTCCATGGTTTTTTACGACGAGCTGATGCTGCGGTGGATAAATCTCGATTGAGAACATTCCATCGTCCGCGACGATAGGGAGTGACGGGTCTGCAGCAGCTAGACAAAGAGAAGAAGCTGGCAGTGCAAGCGCTAATAAACAAGTCGTAAGGAACGAGGTTTGCACAAAAAAGCGGACAAAGGTACTCTTCATAGGATTCACCAAATTTATTTTTTGTAGGTACGTCAGTAGTGTATCCGAATCGGGAACGGTTATTCCTTTTTACGCCTTTTTGAAATGAGTACTGGTTTATTCTGAGCCATGCTTTTCACTGCCCGGACGTGCAAACTTTGTTGTTAATATCACGGGTGATGTTATATAATGTGGCAATGGCGTTGGAATACTAGATATGATAGATTCATAGAACTTAGGGTATTTCAACGGTTTTTACATAGTAAACGATTGGCGACCCCCATAAACAGATAAGATATATGCGTAATAGGAAGTGATCCGCTTTGTTAGATAGACCGATCAATCAAGTATTACACCAAGCTCAAGCGGGAAACACAGAGGAGCGAAATTGGCTCATTGACCAATACCGTCCGTTTATCATTCGGGCCGTCTCTCATGTGTGCAAACGTCAGATAGGCTGGAATCATGATGAGGCAAGCATCGGTTTGATTGCTCTTAATGAGGCGATCGACCGATATGACGAATCATGTGGAAAAACTTTCGATAATTTTGCTTATATGGTGATTCACAATCGTCTGGTCGATGAATTTCGAAAACAAGGCAAGATGTTTAGAACGGAAAGTACGGTTTTGGATGATGATCACGATGAATTTGAGCAATCAACTTTTGAAGTTGCAAGTTCTTTGGAACAGTATGATAGGGAGCGAGCCGCTAATGCTTTGGCCGAGGAACTCCTGCTTTACGATGAAACGCTGCAGCAATACGGCATATCCTTGGAGGATTTAGAGGATTGTTCCCCCAAGCATCGGGATACGCGAAAGCAGTTGATCGAAATGGCCAAGCGCTTTAGCGAGCATCCGGATTGGCTGGAAAGCTTGAGGATGACCAAACGTTTACCGGCCAAAGAGATGCTTACTGTTTTTAAAGTGAGCCAAAAAACATTAGAAAGAAATCGAAAGTATTTGATTGCGCTTGTTCTTATTTACTCAAGCAGCGAATTCAAACGAATAAAAAATACGGTCTCTTTTGCGGATCTAGAGGGGTGATGAGGATGCAAGGA
The DNA here is from genome assembly GCF_042678945.1 of Paenibacillus puldeungensis. Taxonomy (NCBI): domain Bacteria; kingdom Bacillati; phylum Bacillota; class Bacilli; order Caryophanales; family Paenibacillaceae; genus Paenibacillus; species Paenibacillus puldeungensis. The sequence goes on from NZ_JBHTLM010000024.1 coordinate 43,512, forward strand.
ACTGTCATGAAAATAACTGAAAATTGTATCGTCGTCCTCTGCCAAGACGGGACCTTTCGAAACTTACCGCTTCCTGCGGAATTGCCGAAGCTCGGTGAAAGCATTAATGTTGACTCGGTCCGCCGTCCGCAAAAGCTAGATAGACGTAGATTTAAGTCATCGATGTGGCTTGCAGCTGCTTCTATATTGCTGATCATCGGTGCGGTTGTTTTGCTGAATTCTTTCACAGGCACAAAGCAACCTCTCACCCTGGTAGCTGTAGATATCAATCCTAGCGTCGAGTTATGGGTTGACCAGAAAGAGAAAATCAAGGAGGTAGAGCTAATCAACGATGATGCCAAATCGTTGGTTAGTGACCAGGACCTACAAGGAAAAACAATCTATGATGCTCTTGGCTTGATCATAGACAAGGCTGAGCAGGGAGGATATTTGGATCCGCGCTCCAATAAGAAATGGGTCTGGATTACAATCGTGCCCCCTAAAGGGGCTGGGAACCCAGTGCTAACCATTGACCGAAATAAATTGCCGGCTTTTAATAAAGACTATTCGCTCGAGGTGTTCACCGCTAACCGTGCGATGGTTGAGCAAGCTAAAAAAGCGAACCTAACGATAAATAAATACGTAGTATACCGGCAAGCGCTTGATCAAGGCATAGACATCGATACGGCCAAGCTTCGAACTCATTCTATTGTCAGCGTACTTGCCTCCGCCGGAATTGAACCTGAAACCTTGTTTAAAAACGCAGCGAATCCGTCTGTAGAGCAGCAGTCAGGAGAAATGAGCGGATCGGCTTCACAGCAAGGTACTGAGCCGGCAACGACCAGCGAGCAGACTGGTGGAAACTCCGAAGGAATCGCCGAAAAGCAGACAGGTAAAGGGGATGTGCAGCTCCCCGCTGCAAACCAGGGCAGCTCGGTCAGCCAGATAGAGCCAAACCAGGGCAAAGCCAAAGCCGCTCCAAAAGGAGAAGACGGTGTGTCAGGAAGCAAGACGAATAGCACGGCAACGTTCAAGAAAAATAGCAATAATAACAGTAATAATAAAAGTAATAATAAAAGCTCTGTACCAAGCGCTGAAGCAGGTAGCAATGCCGCAGCAAATGGTTCCGGGGCGGAAGCAGCGGAAAAGAAGCCGTTAAGCCAGCAAGCGGCCCCTAAAGCTAATGATCAACCCGTGAAGAAAAACGACAAAAAGTCGCCAGAAAACGGTCAGACAAAAAACGACCATACTTCTATGTCACAAGAGCCTGCTAAGGGAAACGGATCCGCTTCGAATCAAACACAGGACAAAGGCCAGGGGATCGATCCAGCCAATACGAGCGAATCCATCAATCACGAAACGGCGAAGCCACACAATGATAATCAGAATAAACCGGAGACGGAAACGGGAAAAGAAACCGAACCAGCGGAAAGTAAATCTAACGAGAGTGCAGGAGGGTCCGGCAACAGTTCGCAAAATCAGACTCCTGCTGAACATCATACTCCGTCAGATAATTCGGGTGGCAGTGGCGGTGGCGGTCATAAAACGAAATAGAGGCGTTTCGAGTCAGAAAACGCAAAACGATGACTTTTTTTCATTGTTTTGCGTTTTTTTATTTTTCACCCCCACAAATGAATATAGTCATTTCGTATTAGGCATAAGGTATTGTAAATTCGGAGAATAGGACTAAAAACACACAAGGGGGCTTCTTGGATGAGATTAATCCCGATTTCAGAATATAACGAAAATACGATGCAGCTGGCGAAGGCTGTTTATGATGGAAGAGGCCGAGTATTGTTGGCGGCAAATCATTCGATTCATCCTAAAATTTTAGACCGGTTTGCTCAAATGGGAATTTCCCATATTGTCATTGAGGACGCTGATTCGAAAGGCATAACGCTCGAGGAAATGCTGGATATCCCTACATGGCTCGACTTGATCGCCTTGATCAAGCAAGGATATGAGGCCACTGCACAATCCCCTAAAAACTTTCCTATACGACAATTATTGCAGGGAGCTGGGATGATCGTTGATGAAGTCAAGCGTCGTCCGATCGCCATATCGGTTCCGGTAACCACGCTCGCCGGCGAACTGCAGCCATATGCCCACACCGTGAATGTAACTCTGTTAGCTATACAAATGGCTAAACAAATTGCCTATAATGATTTGCAATTGCGTGATCTGGCAGTAGGCTGTTTACTGCATGACATCGGCAAAATGCTAAGTGATATTCCAGAGAGACATCCGGAGGCCGGGTTCAACTTTTTGCGGGGCATGCGAGAAATCAATTTATTGTCGGCTCACGTCGCCTTCCAGCATCATGAAACCTACAATGGAACCGGTTATCCTCGTAAAATATCAGGTAAGGATATCCACGAGTATGCTCAGTTATGTGGTTTAGCCGACTTTTACGAAAACCTGACATCAATCAAGCATGTCCCGCCTTATGAAGCGGTGGAGGTCGTCATGGCCTTAAACGGCACCTTGTTCGCGGAGAAAATTGTACAAGCCTTCATTAAAGGGGTTGCTCCTTACCCTCCAGGTACTAAAGTGAAGCTGAACAATGGAGAATCGGCGATTATTACTCGAATCGTTACGCATATGCAGCGCCCTGTCGTGCGTTTTCTCACCTCTGGTGAGGAGATTTCGCTAGCCGAACATCCTACGTTGATGATTACGGTTTAAGGTTAGCATAAAGAAAGAGACCTTGGAGTTATTCCAAGGCCCTTTCTTTCATTAAGTTCTTTGACTCAACTCTTGTTCAATGGCAGTAATAACCTGTTGCCGCAGATCAGGCGATACGGGCTGCCCATGAGCCAGTTCAAGGGCCCACAATACAGCGCCGGTCGCGGGAGGAACCTGCAGCAAAATGTAGCGACAACGATGAGGTGTTAATGAGGCCATATACGTTTTATACTTGTTCAGCAGTAGGGGAGTTTCTGCCTTAACCCAAACGGAGCCGGCCAAGATGACATCGATCTCGCTGTTATTCCCGTCAAAATCAAGGTTATGGATACAGCCTGCAGTGGAACAGGCCAATTGTTTAGCTGTATTATCGATGATGCTAAGAGCTACCAGGTCTCCACGTTCAGCCGCTGCAAACATAATTTTCATTAATTCAGTATTTGGCAGGCTTCGCTGAAGCGTCCCTTGGACGGCATATTCCATGAAGCACTCCTTGCTTGGGACTTGCAACAGTTTCATGACCGGCTCTGTCATTTCCGTTACCGGCCCCATCCTATAGAAGCTGTCATACACCGCACGGAGCACTCTCCGGCCAAGGAAAAAGCCGCCGGCTTCATCTCCCGCAAGCTCGCTGCCAATGCCGCCGATCTGAAGGCGTTGACCCGTTGGAGATATCCCGCCCGTGGCCATGCCTGAACCGTTGATAGAACATATGCCGTATCCTTTTTCGCTACCGGCTTTAACGCCCAGAAAAGAATCATTGTCCATAGCATAATGCGTAAAGCCTATGCGTTCAATCACCTGACATAACTGCTCCTTCTGTGAAGGTATGTCAGCGCCTGCTAAACCGAAGGCCCCGGCAGCAATATGCCCCATCGAGATTTGGTTTCGTGCCAGCAACTGCTGAATGTTCTCGTTCATAACCCGGTAAGCACTGGCATACGCATCCGAGAAGCGTTCATGGCTGCATGTACCCGTATGAATATGATCGATAAAAATGCCCTCGGTATCAAATAGAAAATAATCGGTTTTGCTATTCCCACCGTCAACGCCGATCACATATTGTCTACTCATCGTTGTTATACGTTTTCCGGGAAAAATTGTGGAAGATGGTCTTTATGTGCTTGTTTAAGCTCCTCGAAGCATGCCTTGGCTATGTTATAGTCCCCAACGAGAGGGTTCATCAGTAGTGCACGCATGGCGGCGTCTTCACTTCCGGTTACAGCAGCCTCAACGGTTTCACGTTCATAAGCTTTTACCATACGCATGTAATCGATAATATGACGGTTGTGGAAGTTACTTACTTTAATAGGTTTAGCACCATCCTTACCAACGACCGCGCACACTTCGACGGCATCGTTGTATTCCATGAAGTCAAGCGCGCCATGATTCAGCAAGTTCACCACATGTACTTCTTGCTTGTCGTTATAGATTGCGTCCACGAGGCTGATGGCCACTTCTGAATAATTTGCTCCGCCACGCGAGGACAGCAGCTCCGGTTTCGTATGCAGCTCGGAATCGGAATAGATCTTCAGTAATTCCTCTTCGATTTGCATGCATTTTTCGCCCCGGGTCAGTTCGCTCTCTTTCAAGATCTTAAGTTTCTTCTCTTTGAAATAGTAATACTCGAGATAAGAAGATGGTATGGCGCCGACCATTTGGATTAGCTCTTTGCTGAAACCGCTGGAAGGAATGTTCTTCATTGCTTCGCTGTTTAGACCCATTTCCAGGGCGGTTTTCAAATAATCTTTGCCGTCCTGCTCAATCGCCGTAATCCAGCTCAAATGGTTTAATCCAAGATAAGTGATGTTCGGTCGTTCCAGGCCCAGTGTTTCCCGAATGCTCTTGAACATGTTGAACGGTACGTTGCAGAGGCCGAGCATCTTTATGTCGCTGTGGTTCAGAAGGGCTTCAGTCATGATACCGGCGGGGTTGGAGAAATTTATTAACCAGGCATCTGGGCAAAGCTCTTTCATCCGTTCAGTAATGTGCAGCATGACCGGAATCGTACGCATCGCCTTAAAGAAGCCGCCGATTCCGCAAGTTTCTTGACCGATCAGGTTATACTTCAGCGGAATTTTCTCATCCAATACGCGGGCCGGCAGCTTGCCTACCCGGATTTGACCTAAAACGAAGTCGGCATCCTTCAGTGCTTCGTCCAGATCCTGGGTCATCACAACGCGGCATGGAAGATTTTCAGCTTGGATCATCCGTTCACACAGCTTGCCAACGATTTGCTGCTTGCGTTCATCGATATCCATCAGGACTAATTCGGTAATCGGCAGAACATCCTTACGTTTGATGATGCCTTCAATAAGCTCTGGCGTATAGGTGCTGCCTGATCCAATAATGGTGATTTTAAACTTGCTTTTCAAATTACCCACCCCTTGGTTTATGACGTAAATTTGTGATTTAAAGCTGGCATCATTATAGCATGCTATGTTATAATTCGACAATAATAACCGAAAATAAATTCAATAATGATAGATAAGCTTTGAAATAATATTTTAAACAATAGTTTGCCGATTTCCAAATTTTAATATAATTCAGCTTGTTTTTTATGTTAATAACGCTTAAGATAAGTGCAAGTCGACAATAAATAACATGGTAAGTAGGGAATTTAAATGGCGATTAATGACAATATCTTTATTAAAATTCGGGATATGAAGGAGAATCTGACCCCGGTAGAAAGAATGGTTGCGGAAACCATTTTATCCAATACGGAAGAGATTCCTCATCTCTCGATCAAAAGCTTGGCCAAGCTCAGCAAAACCAGCGATGCCTCTGTTTTACGTTTCTGTAAGACGATGGGGTATAGTGGGTATCGCAACTTTATCGTGAGCATTTCAGCGGCACTCGGATCGATGGATGATGAACGTAAGGATCAGTATACAGATATCCAACCCGGTGACGATTTGTCTACGATCATTGCCAATATTTCTCGAAACAACTGCAAATCTATTGAAGATACGTTAAGCGTTATTGACCCGGAAGAGGTTGCCCGTGCCGTAAAAACGCTTCGTGCGACTGACAGGATCATTTTCTTTGGGATCGGCGCTTCAGGTATCGTATGTGATGATGCGGAGCAGAAGTTTTCCCGTATTAACAAGATGTGTCATGCGTATACCGATGGACACAGCATGCTGACAGCGGCTACATTGCTTAGTAAAGGTAACGTAGCCATCTTTGTCTCCAATTCCGGAGATACGCTAGAAATTTTAGAGGCCCTAGAGATTGCGAGAAAGAATAACGCCTGCACCATAGCGATTACCAAGTACAACAAAAGTGAGCTTGCGGATAAAGCTGATATCTTGCTTGGCATTTCTACGCCTGAGGTTACGATGCGCAGTGGTGCAATGGGATCAAGAATTGCCATGCTCACTGTGATTGACATCTTATTTGCAGGGGTAGCTAGCGCAGAATATCAGAATGTGAAGAAATATTTGTCTAAAACGCACAATATTTTAGCCGGTAAACATCGGAGATAGAGTTGGATTTGCTCGTTTAAAAAGACATTTGGCCGAAAATGGCCAATGTCTTTTTTTTCTGACATGTGGTGTAAAAAAACAAAAATATATTACATCATAAAATTTTATTTCAAAAACTATTGACGATGTCATGTATGCTGACTTAATATAAGACTCAAGAAACAGGTTTTAAAGATATGAAGACCACCCAGTGAGGAGAATGAATCAGCCATGGAAGACTATTTTGCAGGACTGACAACGGAGGGAATAAATCAGAACACGTTAATGATTGACGAGTGCACCACAGAGCAGATGCTGCATTTGCTGAACCAAGAGGATGCCAAGGTTCCTGCCTCCGTAGCTGCGGAAATTCCCCAGATCATGAAGGCGGTGGACATTCTACATCATTTGCTAAAAAATGGTGGAAGAATGTTTTATATAGGAGCAGGTACTTCTGGAAGATTGGGAGTACTCGATGCTTCAGAATGTCCGCCCACCTTCGGCGTTGACCCGACGCTTGTTCAAGGCCACATTGCCGGAGGAGACATTGCTTTAAGGGTAGCCGTGGAGGGTTATGAAGACAGTGCAGAGGAGGGGATAGCATTAATTGAAAGAATCGGCGTGACAAGCAAAGACGCAGTGATCGGAATCTCTGCGAGTGGCAGTGCCAGCTTTGTAATCGCCGGTTTGCAAAAAGCAGCTGAATTGGGGGCCACCACCATCGGCATCGTAAACAACAGAAATTCCAAGTTGGAGGACTGCTGCGATATTTGTATCGCTCCTGTCGTTGGCCCGGAAGTGATTATGGGTTCGACGCGTTTGAAAGCGGGTACAGCGCAGAAGTTGGTCCTCAACATGCTTACGACCTGTACGATGGTGAAACTGGGCAAGACGTACAACAATTTAATGGTGGACTTAAAGGCTAGCAACAAGAAATTATATGACCGGTCCATACGAATTATCAAAATAGCAACTGGTGTAGACAACGACGTGGCGGCCGAACATCTCGAGAAGGCATCGATGAATTGCAAACTGGCCATTCTGATGATCAAAACCGGAATGGATGCAGAGCAAGCCGAGCAAGTGCTGGATGAATGCGAAGGCAACCTGAAGTTAGCCATTCGCTCTCAAAATGAATTAGTTTAGCACGTATATCCCAGGGGGAGGACTTTTCTAATGACGAGAAAAATGCATGTACTGGCGTCTGTACTGGCTTTAGCAATGTCTTTATCGACATTGACTGCGTGTGGAAGCAACTCAAATGACGGAAATGCGGCAGGCTCAAACAAAGCGGGTAATGCCGCGGGCAAGGAAGCGAAAGATACGATTACTGCCCTGCTTCCACCGGTATCTGGCAATTTCCAAAGCAACTTTGCGCAAATGGAAAAAGATTTCAGTGCTCTTTATCCAAATTTGACCTTGAAAATCGAACCTGCCAGCTGGGAAGACATGACGCAAAAGCTCGATACTCAGGTTAATGCTGGCAGCCCGCCAGATATTGCATTTATCGGCTCCGATGGCATTTCCAAATACGTTCAACAAGAAATGCTAATGGACATTAAAGATGTAGCTACACCGGAAATGATCTCTGATTTTGATACAGCTCCACTTGAATATATGAAGAACGGCGAAGGCCTATATGGCTTCCCGGCATATATGGAAATTCATGCTCTTGGCGGAAACAAGCAATACCTCGAAGAAGCCGGCATTGACTATAAGAAAGTACAGAAAGACGGTTGGACCTTCGATGAATTCCGTGAGGCGATCAAAAAGGGTGTCGTTAAAGAAGGCGATAAGACGAAACGCTACGGATTCGTATTTGCAACAGCAGGGGTAACGGCCAAAGATTATTTGAATATTTTGATCAAAAATGCGGGCATGCCTGCTTCATTTACGAAAGATCTGAAGTATGCTTACACCAGTAAGAACTTTTTGGAAGTGTTGAAGGATATCAGAGCTCTGATCGACGATGGCTCGATGCCGAAGGAACTCAGCTCTGTAGATGCAGGCAAGCGTTGGAACATGTTCCTGACCGGGCAAACGATGATTACCGGTAAAGGCTTGGCAACGTTTGAAAACTCGGCTAAACAGAACAATGAAAAGCTGAAGGCTAATGACGGCAGTGCTGTAGCAGGCAGTATTCCAGTTGACTACATCGTGTTGCCGGTACCTACTTTCCTCGGCCAACAACCGGTGTCCAGTGCGGCTGTTGACGGGTATGTAACATTCCGCGGACAAAAGGATCCTACACCTGAACATAAAGCTAACGTAGTGAAAGCCGCATATTTCCTGGCCAGTGGTAAAGTAGCCGCAACGACGAACAACGATCTCTTTGTTGCACAAATTACAAAGAGTGCTAAAGAAGCTGCCAAGAGTATGACAGTTGATAGAAACCCGGATAACGTAGCTGCAGTAGATGTGCTGCTGTCCCATGCAAACCCAGCTCGTCCTGACATTCCGGTAGAACTCGGCGCGAAGGCAATCAAGATCGAGGATGCAGTAATTGTTCCTAAACTTCAGGCTCTATTGGCTAATGAAATCTCACCGGAAGAGATGTATGAAGCAGTCAAGAGCGAAGCGATCAATACGTTTGGCGAAGACGGCGTTGTGAAGGACTAATTCTAAAACTTTCGGATAGTCGTGTGAAACGATTTGATTCATGCGGCTATCCGAGCCATTCCGTGACACACTGAGAGAAAAGGAGTTCGGACATTATGGCCCAGTTGGCAAAAACTCAGTTAGCAAAGGCGCCAAAGCAGCGAAAGATGAAAGGAGACGGGGCTTGGGGTTATGCGTTTATCGCGGTAGCACTGGTTGTTTATGCGATGTTTACGGCATACCCAGTTGTCAGTGCCTTTATTATCAGTTTCCAAGAATATAAACCGCTGGGTTCCAGCTTCGTAGGCTTTGACAATTATGCCGAAACTTTTAAAAATTCTTTGTTTTGGCAGTCCATTAAAAATACGATCGTTTATACGCTATTAACAGTGCCTGTGTCACTTTTTATATCATTTGCTGTAGCTATTTTGATATCACCTCTTAGAAAAGGGCTGCAGACGGCGTTCAAGGCAGTTTACTATTTACCTGCTGTTGCTTCTGGCGTGGCATTGTCCGTGGTTTGGTTGTGGATCTTTGATCCGATGACCTCAGGGATCATGAACCAATTGCTCGCAGTATTCGGTATTCACAATCAGAACTGGTTAGGTTCCAGTGCAACGGCCATGTTCTCCCTCGTCTTAATGGCTTGGCTTTCAAGCCATGGTACAAGTATTATCATTTACCTGGCCGCCTTACTAGGCATTGACGGCAGCTACTACGAGGCTGCGGAACTGGACGGGGCTTCATTTCTGCAAAAATTGCGCTACATTGTTATGCCTTGCCTCAAACCGACAACCTTATTCTTGCTCGTAACCGGGGTGATTGGCTCCTTCCAAGTGTTCCAGAACGCTTACCTGATGACTGGTGGCGGTCCGGATAACGCGACGACGATGGTCGGGCTACTGATCTTTAACAACGCGTTTAAGTACTTCGAGTTCGGTCAGGCAGCAGCACAATCTTTGATCTTATCAGCGATTATTGCCGGGATTTCCTTGATCCAGTTCAAATTCCTAGGCAACGATGTTGAATACTAGAGCGGGGAGGAGGAGAAACCCATGGCGTTGTACAACAATTATAATGGCAATCCTAAAATCAGATATTTCCGTAACGGTATCATTATTCTAATACTATTACTCTTTGCAATTGCTACGCTGTTTCCAATTTATTTCATGATTGTTTCCTCTTTTGGTGACCCCGTTCAGGCTGGAGCAATGAGTTATACACTGTGGCCGACGAAGTTCACATTAGCTTCTTACAAATTTTTCTTTGCATACAGCGAATATTCATACCGTTGGCTACTCAACTCGCTGATTGTGGCAGCCAGTGTCATGGTGTTTAATGTTATATTTGCTACCTTAGCAGGTTATGCTTTCTCCAAAATTAAATTTAAAGGGAGATCCATCCTGTTCGCTGTACTTCTTTGCGCGATGATGATCCCTTATCAAGTAACCCAGGTTCCTCTTTACATCTTGATCGTCAATGTTTTTCATATTCAGAACACGTACGGTGCCTTGATTCTTCCCGGGCTAGTTACCGTCTATAATATCTTCTTGGCGAAGCAGTTTATGTCTTCAATTCCTACTGAAATTATTGAATGCGCTAAGGTGGAAGGCTGCAATCAGCTCCAGATCTTTGTTAAGATCATCATTCCGTTATCCAAAACGGTTATGGCGGTTATGGCCATCCTCACCTTTATGGACAGCTGGAATACGTTCTTCTGGCCATTCCTGGTAACCAACACGATGGATATGCAGACAATTCAAGTAGGTCTTAAGAACTTCCGGTTTGCCAATACGACGTATTTCTCGCCAATGATGGCTGGTGCAACGATATCTGCACTGCCTATGTTTATCCTGTTCTTTAGCTTGCAGAAGTACTTCCTGGAAGGCGTAACGGTTGGAGCGGTGAAGGGCTGATGCACGGTGGAGATTTCAATACAACAACTATCCATAGGCGTTATGCGGTCGGGTTAATGTCCGGCACGTCCGTCGATGGGATTGATGCAGCCGTAATCGAGTTAATCGGTGAGCCGGGCGGGAAGCCTGAGGTCCGGCTCATCGCTTTCGAGAACACTCCGTATCCGGCAATAGCCAGGGAAGAGATATTCGCTCTGTTTGATCCGAAGGTGGCAACGGTTGACCGGGTTGGCCGTTTAAATGTTTGGCTCGGTGAATTGTTTGCTAAAGCGGCTCTGTCCGTCATATCCAAAGCAGGACTAAGTCAAGCAGACATTGCCTTCATCGGTTCTCATGGACAGACCATATACCATGCACCGGATACGCAGACGGTAGAAGGGCTCAACTTGCATTATACAGTACAGCTTGGTGAAGGCGCTGTCATTGCGGCCAGAACGGGTATTACCTGTGTCACAGACTTTCGGGTGGCCGACATGGCGGCCGGCGGGCAAGGCGCCCCGCTCGTGCCATTTACAGAATATTTACTTTATAGGGAAGATAAACGAACCCTGCTGCTCCAAAACATCGGCGGAATCGGAAACATGACCGTGATTCCAGCCGGATGTGCGGCGGAGCAGGTTTTTGCATTTGATACGGGTCCCGGCAATATGCTGATCGACGGCGTGGTGGAACGCCTTACGGAAGGGACAAAGAAGATGGATGTCGGGGGAGAAATGGCGCGGCTGGGCAGTATCCACTTTGGTCTGTTGAAGCAATTACAGCAGGAGCCTTACTACAGCTTACCTCTTCCGAAGTCTACCGGCCGCGAAAGGTTTGGCTCTACTTACGTGGATAGATTGATGGAGTACCAGAATGAATATGACCTCTCAGCTTGTGACCTTGTTGCGACGACTACGATGCTTACAGCCTGGTCAATTGGGGATGCTTACCGGCGTTTTGTTAGAGTCCACAATCCGGCTGATCGAATCATTGTAGGAGGCGGGGGCGGCTACAATCCCGTTTTAATGGATTTTCTGAGACAGGAAATGGAGCCCATGGGCGTAGAGGTACTGACCCAGGAAGAAGTCGGGCAGAGCAGTGACGCTAAAGAAGCGATTGCCTTTGCTTTGCTAGCGGACTATACGCTCGCAAGGAAGCCGAATAATCTGCCCGGTGTCACAGGAGCGCAGAAGCCAGCCGTTATGGGGAAAGTCAGCTATAGCTGCTAGTCTTGCGTACTAAGAAGACTTGCTAAAATTCCGTATAAGTGGGGGTGTCATGGCATGCTCGTGACATGGGACAACAAATATGTGTCCGAAACGATAGATTTATGGAATCGATCCGCGGTGCAAGACGGGTATAAAGAACTGACGGAGCAGACGTTTACCGAAATCTTTTTATCAAGTCCATATTTTGACCTGAAGACGGCATTTGTTCTTATAGAGGAGGACCGGGTGAAGGGCTATGCGTGCGGGTGTACAGGGGATGATTTGCCCCTCGGTCTCGCCGCAGGGTACATCACCTGCATCGTGCTTGACCCGGAGGCTCAAACCGATGACCGTTATGCGCAGCTTCTTACGGCGCTCGAGCAGCGTTTTCAAAGCTTGGGTAAAAAGCAGACGGATTTTCTGTTTTTTAATCCGATGCTGCTGCCTTGGTACATCCCAGGTACACCTAAGCATGAGCATAACAATGCCCCCGGTGTACCGGTGGACAGCAAGCTACATGCTTTTTTGCTGCGTTCAGGCTATGTGGAAAGAGCCCAGGAGTGCGGAATGTATTTGCCACTCGGTAATTTTTCCATACCGGAGGACATCCGGATGAAGGAGCAAAAAGCAGCGCAGGAAGGTTATCGTGTTGGAATGTTTGACCCAGCTCGGCATACCGGGGTGGAGGAAATGCTGGACGGGTTAGATAATCCGCTATGGAGAAAGCAGGTACCTGAATATATAGCAAGCCGCACTCCGATCTTACTGGCGGATCATCAAGGAAAAGCTGCCGGATTTGCGGGCCCGGTGATACGCCAGGACAACGGCAGGGGATTTTTCATCGGCATTGGGGTGCATCCGGCGCATGAGGGACATGGTTTGGGAAGTCTCCTGTTTTTTAAATTGTGTGAGGCTTTTCGGGATGCCGGAACAGAATACATGTCGCTGTTTACGGGAAATACCAACCCCGCTATGCGTATTTATGAAAAGGCCGGCTTTAAAACGGTCAAACAATTTGCGATTATGAGAAGGGTGTTCTGAATGATGAGTGAACAGCGATTAACGATCTTGGCCATCGGAGGCCATGTGGGGGATATGGAGCTGACCGCCGGCGGTGTGCTGGCCAGTCATGCGCTCAAGGGAGATAAAATCGTCACACTAGCGCTAACAGCGGGGGAACGGGGCGTTCCTGCCGGACGGGATATGGCGGAGTATCGCGAGCAAAAAGTACGTGAAGCAGCCGCTTTTGCCGAAATGCTGGGCGGTGAGTCCATCGTCTTCGATATTCCCGATGGAGAGCTTGCAAATAATGAAGAAATGCGTTACCGGGTATGCGATGTCATTCGTAAAGTGCGCCCGAACGTCATAGTCACTCATTTCAAAAACAGTATGCACAAGGATCATATGACGACGCATCTGATCGTCAATGATGCGCGTTTTTTTGCCGGCCTCGGTTCATTCAAGCGGGAGCTGCCCGCCCATTTCGCCTCCAGACTGTACTATGCTGAGAACTGGGAGGATGCTGTTGATTACAAGCCTTACATCTATGTAGATTTCAATCAGGAAGCCTATGATCTCTGGGTAAAAGCGGTGTCCCAGCATTGGTTCGTTACTGGCAGTACTTCTTTCCCTTATCTGGAGTATTACAAGCATCTTTCCAGGGTACGGGGGATTGAGGCCCGTAAGGAGTACGCGGAAACGTTCACGATACCGGAAGAAACGATGCGCGTTCTAAAATCGGAATTGTAAAACTCATCAATCGATTCATCAAGGGAGGCAGCTGCTTTGATCCGAAACGGAATAGACCAAATTATGCAGAATGCTCAGTTGTTCAAAGGAAAACGGATCGGCCTGATTACGACCCCTACCGGTCTGACGTCCGACTTTGTCTCAACGATCCAGGTATTGCACGAACATTTTAATCTAGCGGCCATGTTTTCACCGGAGCATGGAGTGCGTGGTGATCAGGCGGCAGGTGCGCAAATTGAAACTTATGTGGACCCGGCAACCGGCGTTCCGGTCTATAGCCTGTACCGCAAAGACTCAAAACGCATAAGCCAAGAGATGCTGGATCAAGTAGATATGGTCGTATACGACATTCAGGACGTCGGAGTTCGCTATTATACCTTTATTTATACGATGCTGTACGCGCTGGAGGATTGCGCCAAAGCGGGAAAAGAATTTGTAATTCTTGACCGAATTAATCCGCTGGACGGTGTGACGGTGGAGGGCAATGTTCTGAAGCCCGGTTTTGAATCGTTTGTTGGCAATTATCCGCTCTGTGTCCGTTATGGCCTTACGGTCGGTGAGCTGGCGACGATGGTGAATGAGCAAAAAGGCTGGAACGCCAAGCTGCATGTCGTCCGCTGCGAAGGCTGGGAACGACATATGCAGTTTCCGGAAACCGGGAACACCTGGGTGCATCCATCTCTGAACATGCCGCGTTTTGAAACGGCGCTGCTGTATAGTGGCACATGTTTGTTCGAGGGTACTAACCTTTCCGAGGGACGCGGGACGACGTTTCCGTTCGAGATGATCGGGGCACCGTTTATTGATGGCGATAAGCTGGCCAAAGAAATGAACGAAAAAAAACTGCCCGGAGTTCGCTTCCGTCCGGTATATTTTCAGCCGACAACTTCAAAGTTTCAAGGAGAGCTGTGCAGTGGCGTGCAGCTGTATATTACGGATGTTCGCGTGCTTCGTCCGGTGGAAACCGGGATTACACTCTTGTATACGATTAAGCGCGGCTACGAGAAGTTCGCATATTTACCTCCGGTAAAGGAAAACTCACGGCCGTTTATCGATTTGCTATGCGGTGACAAGTTGTACCGTGAAGACAGCATCGCTTTGCCGGAAATGCTGGAGCAGTTTCGTGAGGAAAGTTTGACATTTGCGAAGCTCAAGCAGCAGTATCATCTTTATCATGAGGGAGATCGCAAATGAACAAGCTTTCACTGAGAGAGAAAATTGGCCAATTGATCGTCACCGGGTTTCCCGGACCGGAGATAACGGATGATTTGAATCGATTAATTACTGAATATAAAATCGGGAACATCATTTTGTTCTCGCATAATGTGCAAAGCGTAAACCAGCTCAGCCGTTTGTGCACGGAGCTTCAGGAGCGCATCACCGAGCAGACCGGACAACCGGCGTTAATCTCTATCGATCAGGAGGGGGGCCGTGTGACTCGCCTTCCAGATGAAGCGACCAATGTCCCTGGTGCGATGGCGATCGCGTCCACCGGGCGGCCGGAGAATGCGTATGCAGCGGGCCGCACTACGGCACGGGAGCTGCGTGAGCTCGGCATCAACTTCAATCTTGCGCCGGTACTCGACATTAACAACAATAAGCAAAATCCGGTCATTAATGTCCGCTCCTACGGCGATACTGCTGAAACTGTAGAGGAGTACGGCCTTCAGATGCTTCGGGGATTACAGGAGGGGGGCGTGCTGGCGTCTATCAAGCATTTTCCCGGCCACGGGGACACCGCCGTTGATTCTCACTTGGGTCTCCCTGTAATCGACAAATCACTGGAGCAGCTTGAGGAGCTGGAGCTTAAGCCTTTCCGGCGGGCGATCGAATGCGGAGCGGAATGTATCACTACTGCGCACATATTGTTCCCAACGGTCGAGAAGGAGCAAATTCCCGCAACGATGTCCAAAACGATTATTACCGACCTGCTGAAGCAGAAGCTTGGCTACTCTGGCCTCGTTATCTCTGATTGTTTGGAAATGGAAGCTATACAGAAGTTTTATGGCACGGCAAAGGGAGCGGTTGGAGCCATCAAGGCCGGCGTTCACATGGTGTTTGTCAGCCATACTCCTAAGCTTGTGATGGAAGCGGTGCATCAACTGGAGCAGGCTGTATTATCCGGAGAATTGCCGATGAAAATCGTGGATGAAGCGGTCGAAAAGGTGATGTATTATAAAAATAAATACGCCGGCGCAAGCCAAGTCGAACGAGACCTGTCTATTGTCGGTTGTGCCGCTCATCGCCGTGTGGCGGAAGAAATCAGCCTCGAAAGCATTTGCCATGTGCGCGGAGAGCTAAAACTTGTGGAGACGGGCGATCGCGGAACAATTTTCATTGGAAGCTATCCTTACCGTTCGGATATGGCCTCGAGCAGCGTCAATCACTCCTTTTCGTTCCCGGAGACGATGGGGCAGGCCTTCAACACGGCTCATCTGTTAATAGACATTAATCCGGCTGAGCACGAGATTCATGAAGTTGTTGAACAGGTCAAGAGCTATTCCCACATCGTGATAGGGTTATACAACGGACGCGAAAATCAAGGCCAACTGAAGCTGGTCCATAGGTTGAAGGAGCTTGGAGTTAACGTGACTGCGGTTGCGCTGGGGCGTCCGTATGATCTGGAATTGCTTGAGGACGATGTGTGCGGATTGGCCGCCTTTGAGTACACGCCACTGGCGGTGAAATCGATAATTTCGATCCTAAACGGTTCTGTTAAGCCTAGCGGCAAAATAAGCATTGCATTCGGTAATTAACACTCTGGCAGAAGAAAAAGACAGGTTCAGGCGAGCGACAAGAACAAGGACGTGAAAAAGCATGAGTAAGAGATATGTTGCCGGACTCGACGGAGGCGGAACAAAAACAGCCGTCATCGTTGCGGATGAGAGCGGAACAGTAGCACATTCCTTTACTTCTGGGGCCATCAATTTTAACGGCCAAAACGAAGACTCGATCCGGAGCAGCCTGCATGAGATGATGATAAAGATTGCCGAGGTATGCGGGGGATTGAATTACTGCGCGCAGATTTGCATCGGCGCGGCGGGTGTCAGCAACCCGGATGTATCGGGACGACTGGAGACGATCATCAGGGAAACCGGATATGCTGGCGGCCTAACCATTACCGGCGATCATGTGACGGCGCTCTTCGGGGCATTAGACAGTCCTTACGGAATGATTCTCATCGCCGGAACCGGCTCGATTTGCTACGGGCAGAACATAAATGGTCAAACGCATCGAACTGGCGGGTTCGGCTATCTCATCGATGATGAAGGCAGCGGCTACAGCATTGGACGTGACCTGCTGAGTGCCGTTGTTCGGGCAGAGGACGGACGAATCGCTCCTACAGCGATTACGGCCATGGTTTTTGAACAGCTTCAGGTTAACAGTGTGCAGGAAATCATCAAGTTTGTGTATGACAAGAACACCAACAAAAAGGATATTGCCGCACTTGCTCCAATCCTCTCACAGGCCTGTGAGTTAAGAGATGCAGCAGCTCTGGCAATTGTGCAGCATAGCGCACAGGCCTTAGTTGAGCTCGCGGTGCCTGTAGTCGAAAGACTAGCCTTACAGGAGGGTGAGCTCGCGATGGCGGGAAGCGTGCTGCTCCGCAATGTTTTAATACGAACTCATTTTGAGCAAATGCTTAAAAAGATATATCCTAAAATCACCTGCTGCCTTCCCCGGAAAGATGCCGCTAATGGTGCGGCGATGATCGCCTGGAGTCAGTTGAAGTGATAACAAAAATATGAGTAAAAAGCGCAAGTGTGGAGGAATTTTTCTCTTACACTTGCGCTTTTTTAGGACGATTTGCCTCAAGAGGCTATTGACACTCTCGTCCCTCTTTTTCTTCGGAGGAGCAGCCATTTATCTAAGTAGTAGGTAGCACCTGCAAACACAGCCATCACGCCAAAGTTTTCAAGCAGTACGTTTGCTGCACTTGCTGATGTATGGCCGCCGCGAGCCCCTTCTCCATGGAAATCGCCGCCTTGGAACTTCTCACCGCGTGGCTCCATTCCTTGTGGTTTGGACGGCTTTTGCCCAAACCCGGGCCGTGAACCTTCCTCGTGCCCCGCTTGTATGGAGGAACTGCTGAACATGCCTTCCACCATTTGCAGTTTGCTCAGAAATTGGGTGGTATAGATTTGATACCCGCCAAACAGCAATACGACAATTGCAGCACTAGTCCATATGACCTTGGAACGGACCTTGGACATGTTGAAATGAAGTCCCTTTTTCACAACATTTATGACCCATGACCAATGAAGGCCAATATGAATCCCAATCAACACTAGGGTAAAGTAGGATACCGCCATATGGGAAACCTTAAACCAGCGTTCGTTGCCAAATTGGAAATTAGGGAAAAGTACTCGGGATATGACGAATCCGCTGAACAGGATAAATATCATAGATAACAGCAGCAGGACATTTAGAGCATAGCCCAGTCTAGTTTTGCCTGGTAGGGACTTGTCAAACAGCCGCAGCGTTATTTTTTTGACGTAATTTACATTCAATAAAACGTGCGCCAGCACAGCAAAACCGATAGCAGTTCCGGCGATTTCGTGAAAAGTGAGCCCACCGAGTACCATTTTGTTGAACAGCAGAGCAAAGGTTGTCCCCATTAAGATGTCCAAGATCAGCTTCACATAAGGTAGTTTCTTCTTATTCATGATCCATCTCCCAATCGTAAGTAATGTGATTTATGTCCCTATTATCCATGGGGAGACTTAATCACGGCTGAGGAGAGGCTGAAAGTTTACTGAAGAGAAAAAACTGCAGTAAATCCACATCCTTATAGGATATATGGAATGATGAACTCACGAAAAACGTCTGACGGCGAACGATCCTTTTTACGCTTATCATCCGTAATAACAACGACCGTATCTAGGCTCGGGAGAATATATATAAACTGTCCACCATAACCGCGAGCGTAATAGAAGTCAAATGAGGCCGCAGATAGCTCGTCCGGGGCAAGATAGGTATCTGTCCACCAATGCCAAGCATAACAGCCTCGATTTGGTGCCTCCACATCAAGCATGGGCTGAACAGATCGCTTCAATAGTTCCTGGGAGATTAGCTGCTTGTTTTCCCAATTCCCTTGCTGTAAATAAAGAAGGCCGAATTTTAGCATGTCGGCGGGTCGCAGCCATAAGCCAAATCCCCCTGTATGAACGCCCTGCGGGTCCTGCTCCCATTTATAATCTTCGATACCCAGGGGGCCAAACAAATGAATCTCAGCAAACTTTGCCGTGCTCATCCCCGTACTTTGCATGAGGATGGCAGATAGCAGCTGGGAAGCTCCTGAGTTGTATTCCATCCTGTCACCGGGGCGGTCCGACATCGGTTGTTCCAGCACGAATTGAACCCAATCGGGGGATCTCGTCATTCGTGGAAAAGAATTGTGACCGCCAAACTCCGACCAGTTAAAGCCAGCTGACATCGTTAATAGATGAGCCAAAGTGATCTCCTGCTTGCGCGGGTCCTGATCTGAAGTAAGCTGGGGGTAGAACTCACTTAAGCTTGTTTCTGGCGCCGCTACTAATCCATGATCTATCCCTATGCAGATTAGCGCAGATAGAAAGCTTTTCGTACAGGAATTAATTTTTGCGATTTGGCCGGCGGATTGACGATTTCGATAGTGCTCAAATACAAGTTGACCGTTCCGGCTTATTAAGCAGCTTTTCAAATTTAACGTGTCAATAGCATTAGATAGTGCTGATAAGTTCATAAGGTCCTCACTTTAGTAAGATGTGCTTTTATTTTATGAAATTTAGGATAACCCAAACGAGGGCGAACATGCGCCAAGTCGCTTTTGATGAAGCTTTCATAAAGATATTGTAATATGCTTCTGGATTGGTTTACACCGCCAATTCCTTTTTTTAAGATATAAGATAGAATACGTTTCGAGCATCCGGGCTCGTCATACTCTTTTTCTGGCAACCTCGCACGCAGTAATGGTGTGAATTCAAGCATGTCACAAGCGTAACTAGAGGAAGAAGGGAAGGAGTAACTCAAAGGGGAATGGGAATGGAGCGAAAAAACTAGAAGAGGTTCTCGAAGTAGAACAGAAGAGGGACTATCGGTAGGTAAAAAGGGAAAGGAGCTTAAATCTGATGATATTTGAGCGAGTTACGTTATTGACAGGGAAACTGCCGGAAATGCGGCTTTTTTATACCGATACGCTGGGGTTTGAGCCAGTGGGAAGAGGAGACGACTATTTTACTATTCAAGCTGGCAATACTGCATTGACCTTTACATCGGCCAGCCAGGGTCAAGAGCCCAATTATCATTTTGCGTTTAACGTGCCTGAGAACAAATTTGTTGAGGCGAAGTCGTGGGCAGTCTCCAAAACACCTTTGATCCAAGAGGATGGGGATGACGAGGTCTATTTCACTTCTTGGAATGCCCACTCTGTTTACTTTGAAGATCCGTCCGGTAATATCGTAGAGCTGATTGCTAGACATAATTTGCCCTGCGCAACGGGGCATTCCTTCACTGTTCAGGACATAATAGG
This sequence comes from Paenibacillus puldeungensis, assembly GCF_042678945.1. Taxonomy (NCBI): domain Bacteria; kingdom Bacillati; phylum Bacillota; class Bacilli; order Caryophanales; family Paenibacillaceae; genus Paenibacillus; species Paenibacillus puldeungensis. The sequence goes on from NZ_JBHTLM010000024.1 coordinate 63,604, forward strand.
TGTCAGTGAAGTTGGCATCGTAGCTACTGAGGTCATTTCTATGGTCAACAAGCTACATGATTCGGGACTGCCTAATTGGAGAGAAATAGATGAGGATTTTAGCCCGGTGGGGGATGAGTACGGATTGATGATTGTCGTGCGGAAAGATCGGGAATGGTTTTTTTCTAACCATAAAAATGCCCATTTTTATCCAGTGGAAGTCACAGTAGCGGGCGGCAAAACGTATAAATTTTTGCAGCAGGATCAATTGCTCCAGGGTTGATTGTAAAAAATGGCGGGCGCAATCTCATTTGCGAACCGCCATTTTTTAATTATGTTAAACCATTTTGGCTAATCCTGATAAGCTGTTTTCTCCGGATTCATTTTTTGCCCCAGCATGACGAGCAGCCAGACGAAACCAATGCTGAGGATTCCGTGGCCGAGGCCGGCGATATCCGGCAGGAAGCTGATGTCGCCCCCGTTGATTTGCAGCATGCCTCGCGTCGCCATAGCTCCGATCGTAATCAGCAGGCCCAGATTATACACCAGGTACCATGCACCAAAGGATTTGATTTCGTGAAGTCCGAACTGCTTGCACAAAATAAGGGTAATTAAAAAGAACATAAATCCAAGTACCAGGAGGTGCGTATGAACATCGGCTAGCACGGTATTTCCCGTAAAGTGGTTTTGCTTGGTGATCTCTCGATAAAACAATCCAGACAATAAGCCCAAAATGGCATAGAAAAAAGCGGTGTAGTAAAGCTTCTTCATGTCCAATAGTCTCCTTTTCAATTTGGCATGAATTTCCTATCCTAATTATAGCATTGAAGTGGACATACAGTTTTGAACGAAATATTACAAATGATGCAAAAAAAGCCTCCGGCAGCCGTCTCGAAAGACGAACTACCAAAGGCTTACGAAGGGCTAAGCAAGGAGTATTTTGCTCGAACCAGCCACCTACAGTGCCCGATCCAGCAGGTCCATAATATGCACGGCTTCCATCTGCTCCTGTAGCCCGGCACGAACAATCCCTTGCTTCATTTGCAGCAGGCACCCGGGATTGGAGGTGACGATCATGCAGGTTTTTGTCTCTTTGACCTGTTCCATTTTCCCGTCCAGGATCTGCATCGACATATCAAAGTTCGTAAGATTGTATGTTCCGGCGGATCCGCAGCAGCTGTCGGGGTGCTTCATTTCAACCAGCTCAAGCCCGGGAATACTGCGAAGCAGCTGACGTGGCTGATTGCGTACGCCTTGGCCATGCGCAAGATGGCAAGAGTCCTGATAGGTTACCTTTACCGGCAGCGATTTGCTGAAGGTGAGTGGAGGGAGCTCTGCCAAAATCTCATTGGCATCACGGTTTTTTGCTACAAAACGCGCTGCTTGTTCTTCCCAAACTGGATCGCCGTGGAACCAGTGGTCGTACTCCTTTAAGGCTGCTCCACAGCCCCCGGCGTTGTTGACGATAAAGTCAACGTTAGCCCGTTCAAAGGCTTCAATATTCCGCTTTGCCAGCTCTTTGGCCCCGCTCATTTCCCCGGAATGCGCATGCATGGCCCCGCAGCATCCTTGATCTTCAACAAACACGACGTCGCAGCCAGCTTTCGTGAGCAGGCGAGCCGTAGCTTGGTTCGTTTCGTAGAACAAAATATCCATAATGCAGCCGGTAAACAGACCTACTGTCAAACGTTTTTGACCTTCTGCTTTCATGATATGCGGCCGTGTTTTCCGCTTTCTTGGAGAAGCTACCTTGTCTATCGACTTTTGCATCTCGGCCATCTCCCGGGGGAGAATCCGAATTAATCCTGTCCGATCTGCAAAAGATTGCAGTCCAAGCGCTTGTGCCGTCCAAAGTAAGGAGCCTAGCCGCTTCACTCGTTTCGGGTGAGGGAAAATATGCTTGAACACAAGATTTCGAATCCGAGAAGGCTTTTCTATCGTTTTCTTGTGGTCCTGCGCAACCTCACGGGCCGTTTCAAGTAAACCGCCATAAGGAACTCCCGCGGGGCAGGCGGTTTCGCAGGCACGGCAGCCGAGGCAGGCGTTCATATTTTTCTCAAACTCGTCATCGATCGGTAGTTGCCCATTTGCCACACCTTTCATTAAAGCGATGCGTCCTCTGGGACTAAATGTTTCAAGTCCAGTCTGCACGTAGGTAGGGCAGGTAGGCAGGCAAAAACCGCAGTGCATACAGTTCATAATTTCATCCATATCAAACTTCTGTAGTAAGCCATTCTCCGTTGTAAGCGATCCCATCGTGGCGCATGAAGGAGCGGGGGACGTTTTAAGGTCGGTACTCATCGTTTTACCACCAATCTCCGGCGCTCGGAACCGGCAAAAATTTTGCCCGGATTCATAATCCCGTTAGGGTCAAAGGCCTGCTTGATTCGTTTCATCAGCTCAATCCCGAACTCGCCTACCTTCAGATGTAAGTAATTCATTTTGGCGATGCCGACGCCATGTTCGCCGGTGATCGTGCCGCCAAGACGGATGGAGGCATGAAAAATTTCCTCGAATGCTTTTTCCACGCGCTCAATTTCCTCTTTATTTCGTTCGTCGGTCATACAGGTGGGATGAAGATTTCCATCACCCGCGTGGCCAAACGTACAGATTTGCAACCCGTATTTTTCAGCAACCCGTTCTACCTCGCTAACGATGTCGGCCAGGCGGGAACGGGGAACCGTAGCGTCTTCCATAATGGTGGTAGGCTTGAGTCGCGAAAGCGCGGATAGGGCGGCGCGTCTTGCGGTAAGCAGCTTGGCACCTTCTTCAAGGGTTTGTGCGACTTCAACTCGAGCTGCGCCTTGTTCTTTAGCAATCTCGGCAATTTTTTCAATGTCGCGTACAACTAGCTCCTCTGATCCGTCCTGCTCGATCAACAGCATTGACTTCATTTCAAGCGGCAATCCGAGCTTGGCATACTCATCGACGACTTTCATGGTGCCTTGATCCATAAACTCTACGGTAGCTGGAATGATCTTGGAGGAAATTACTTTTTCGACTGTTTTAGCGGCATCAACCAGGTTGTTGTAAAAAGCGACCAGTGTGCGTTTGGTTTCCGGCAAAGGCAGAAGCTTAAGCGTGATTTCCGTGATGACGGCGAGCGTGCCTTCGGAACCGACCAAGAGACGCGTCATGTCGTAGCCGGCTACATCTTTCATGTTTTTGCCCCCGCAGCGTAAAATCTCACCCGAGGGCAGCACATATTCGAGCCCCATAATGTAGTCCTTCGTGACACCATATTTCAGGCCGCGCATACCGCCAGCACCTTGTGACATATTGCCGCCAATCGTAGAAATCCTCATGCTCCCTGGATCGGGCGGATAAAACAACCCTAGCGCTTCCACGGCCTGATGCAGGTTTGCTGTAATGACACCGGGGCCAACTGTAGTGGTTAAATTTTGCACGTCGATTTCATGAATCTGATTGAATCGGTTCATATTCAGCACAATACCGCCTTGAATCGGAATAGTGCTCGCCGCAAGGTTTGTGCCAGAGCCTCGCGGAATGATCGGAATCCGATGTTCGTTGGCTATTTTAAGGACGGCCGATACCTCGCTTGTTGAACCAGGCATGATAACAGCGTCCGGAAACGATTGATACATGGGAGTGGCATCATAGGAGTATGCATAAAGTTCGTTAGGACTATCCAAAAACCACGGAGCGCCGACGACGGACACAAGCTGCTGTTTAATTTCCGGCGTGATCAACTTTCATTCCCTCCAATGCATGTTATAATAATTTTGTCAATTAAGCAGGTCATCAGATGAATTTGAGATAAACTCTATCACAATTTGTTCACATTGTATAGAGTGTTATATAGTATTTATTATAATTTTGTGCTGTATATAGAGAGGGAGCGCCGATGGATTTAGGCAAAAAAAACGTAGAGATCATTGCGGAGGAATTAGAGCGGATTATCATAAGTGGAGGCGTCAAGCCCGGCGAGAAGCTGGATACCATTGAAAATATGGCCAAACGGTTCAGGGTAGGCCGATCGACGGTACGCGAAGCGATCAGTCAACTGAAAGCCCGCGGCTTGATTGAAACGAAGCAGGGTGGGGGCACCTATGTCCGGACGCAAGCCCTCGAGTCGGTGGAAACCCGAAAAATAGCAAACCGTCAGGAATTGGTCCAGCTCCTTCAAGTTCGTAAAATACTTGAGATTGGCAGTATCGAGCTGGCTGCCGAGCATCGTACAGAAACTGATTTGGACGAGCTTTCAGATATTGTAAGGCATATGGAGGAGACGATTGGCAATGAGGAGATCAGCCAGGTCTATGATGTGAATTTCCATCTGGCGATTGCGAAAGCGTCGCAAAACCCGATGTTGCGGCAGATGATGGAAAGCATATCCGCCTTAATGATGCGCACAATTCGAGAGAGCCGGAGCCTATGGCTGTTCAGCGAGAAGGATTCGGCCCTGCGGCTGTTCCAGGAGCATCAGCAAATGCTGGAAGCGATCAAGGAACGGGATAGCCGGAGGGCCGGTGAGATCATGGGGATACATTTGACCAAAATCGGCAAATCGCTAATTGAGGATTCATCTGAGTTCAACTGATAATAGCTTTGGACAGGGAAGCCGGGTAAAATCGGCTTAAACGTTATGCCTATGGCTAGTTTTCAATAGACTGGGCATTTACCATCAGCAGTGTACGAGCTGCCTCGACTCCGTTCACCAGCAGCGTGATGCGGTGTTCGCCAGGGTAATGGCGGCGGGTCGTCAAATCGGCCCAGCTGTGTCGGCGAGACCCGGATAGCTTAGAACTGCCTGGCACGGTTTTGTCCGTAAGTAGAAACAGCTTGCGTGAGGCGCGTCCGTTGGCTTTTATAAAATCGATGCCGTATTCCATTCGAAGCCGCACCGGATCACCTTCGCGGACGGTGAGCTCATAGCGGATTTCACAGTCATCCCCAATGGTAACCTCGTGATCGTTTGCAGAAATGGCAGCGAAAGTTACCAGCGGGGTGTCCTCGCTTGTGGAGGAGTAGCCGAATAATGCTAATACTTCAGAACCTCCTTGTCGAATCAAACCGCGGCATCCGTGGCGGATAATCCAATCGGTATGAGGGTCATTTCCTTTCCAACGTCTTGCGATATCCAGGACCAGCTCAGCATGATCTTTGGCAATATCATTCAAGTTGTTTGCGACACTTTTTCGAACATATAGGGAAGGGTCCGCCTTAAGTTGTTCGAGTACCGTTAGAATTGGAGAAGGATCGCGTTTAAACATGGGCAGGGAGTGGCCCCAAGGGAGGCGCGGTCGACAGCCTTCGCTGGCCAAGCGCCTTACATGCTCATTAGTGTGCTGAGACCATTCCAGCATCTGCAGCATCATTCGCTCCGGATTACGCAGCAGGAAAGGACGCACGGCAAATTCGGCTGACGATTTTGGCGTAAACCGTTCTAGGGCCTCCATCGCCAGAGACCAATGCTCTTCATCGGTACCGAAGACTTCTACAAAGTCCGGAAAGAAAAGGTATGGGAACCCGACACAGGACTCGTCGATCGCATATAAGACAGCTAGTGCCTCATCAAAGGCGGCAGGAAGATGACGTCCAAGCGTAATCGTAATTTTTCGCATTCGGCCTTTTAGTTCAAGTTTTTCCCAAGTTTCGTCCATCGTTTCCCTCACAAACCGTTTCGTATCGAAATGGGGATACACGGAACGTACTTTGTCTCCGAAGCTGATTAAAAAAGCCTCGTTATACATATGTTTCATCGGTTCTGCCATGTTTTTTTCTCCGATCTTTATCCATTTGTAAGTGTTGGTGTTATTTTACTATTTATGATGGGATTTTTCATTACTTCGATTTACGAGAGATGCTTTATAATATATGTAGAATAAAAAAATGGACAGGAGATAGGAAGATATGTCTGAAGTCAAGACCAATGCCATGAGATTGCTCGATAAGTCTAAGACGCCGTACGGCATTTTGACATATGATTCGGAGGACGGACAGATTCACGGCACCGCTGTCGCGGAAAAGATCGGCAAGGCGCCCGAGCAGGTTTTTAAAACGCTGGTTGCCCATCATGGAAATTCCATTTTTGTGTTCGTCATTCCCGTTGCCGAGGAACTGGATTTGAAAAAAGCGGCTAGGGCGGCCGATGTCAAAAAAATTGAGATGCTGCCGCTGAAAGATCTCACGAAGCATACCGGCTACATCCGCGGAGGCTGTTCCCCCGTTGGCATGAAAAAGCTGTATCCGACCTTTATTGACAGCAGTGCTGAAGTACTGGACAAGATCATTGTCAGCGCCGGCAAAATCGGGCTGCAAATGGAGCTTTCACCGCAGCTGCTGGCGGAGCAAGTAAACGGTAGTTTCGCACAGCTCATCCGAAGCGATGACGAATAGTACCTTTTTTATATACATAGTCGATGCTCCCGCAGCATCAGCTTTTTTTGATGGATCGGGGCCAGATTATTTAATTAGCTAAATGGATTAAGTAAGGGAGGTCAAAGCGAGGTTCATTCACTTGTCGTATATGGCAAGTGAATGAACGCTGAAGCTTTGGCGGTGAGAGCATTCCAGCAGTTCTTTTTTTATATGGTAGAGCTGTTGAGGGGGCATCAAAATTTTATTGATGTTTTTGGTAGTATTTCTGCAGCACTCTGTTTAGCGACTGATCCCAGAAGTACCAATCATGGCCTCCATCCCAAGCTTCATAGGTGTAATCGAAAGACAGATGTTCCATTTCCTGACTAAAGGCTTCGTTTGCATCGTACAAGAAATCCTGTTTGCCGATGGACATGAATATTTGAGGTTTTTGTCTGTTTGAACTGGCCCTTTTGGCTAATTTCAGCAGTACATCTTCGTCGGTATATTCAAGATTTGGACCAAACACGGATCTCATGTGGGGATTTTCCATGTCTTCCGGCTTTTGAAGGCGAAGCAGGTTTAAATACTCGTCCATTTGAACCCCTGCGGTAGAGAATGCCGCACATAATCCGAATTGCTCGGGTCTGGACAAAGCACATTTCATTGCACTATAGGCACCTGAAGAATTACCCATAATCGCCACATCTTCTCGCCGATCTGAAATGTTAAACATTCCACCGATCAAATCGGGCAGCTCGTCAACGATGTAATTATAGAAGTTTCCCCGGTCCGGGATATTCCTACACCATGTATTTGCGATTTCAGGAACAACGAATACCACATTGTACTCGCAGGCATAAAGCGGAAGCCGGGTATACCGTACCCAATCCATACTGTTTCCCGTCGTTCCATGGAGCATGTAAATGACTTTGTAGGGCGGGTCTCCTTTTTTCGTTCCATCGGGTGTGATCACTTGAACCCACGTATTTAGTTGCATCGTTTCAGACCGCACACAGCCGTTATAATTGGCCATATTTTTCGCCTCCTTAATCACCATATTGATCCACTTTATTCCAACGGAATACTAGAAATGTCACATTGAACTGCATAAGGTCAAGCCATAACTTCGTTTTTCAAAATAACTTGATATAGATCAAGGTTGTCTGATTGAAACCTACATATAATAAGCCCATGAGCCAAACATCAAAGGAGGATTTAGATCATGGGAAGATTTACTTTCACAAGCGACCAAAAAGTCGGAGATATCGTGGCTAAATTTCCCGGTGCGGGAGAAATTTTCAAAGCATATCAAATTGATTTCTGCTGCGGGGGAGATAAGCCATTAATAGAAGCAATTATGAAGCAGGGACTTGATGAAACCGAGGTACTATCTAAGCTAAACGAGCATTTTGAAGTGGTACAAGGCCAATTTGCTGCGGTGGAAAAAAGCTGGGTTGACGCTCCGCTAGCGGAGCTCGTGGAATTCATCATCCATAGACATCACGGCTATCTGTACGAGAACTTACCGAAATTGAGCCAGCTTACAACAACGATCCTGAAGGTACATGGAGCCACCCATCCGGAGTTATCCAAAGTATATAAGCTGTTTCACACGATTAAAATGGAGCTGGATGAACACCTGATCAAAGAGGAAACGATTCAATATCCGGCGATTCGCGAGTATCTAGCTAGCGGCGCTGCAGCTGACCTGGATAAAGCGATTGCTGTTATTCAAGAATTAGAGGACGAGCACGCAGGGGCGGGGGATATCCTTAAGGAACTAAGAAAGGTAACTGGGGATTATGCAATTCCTGATGGCGTATGCGGCACTTTTGAGTTGACGTATACGAAGCTGAAGGAACTAGAGTCGGATTTATTTGAGCATATCCATTTGGAGAACAACATTTTGTTCCCAAGACTTTTTAATGTGAAGAAACAGTTCATTGAGAAATAAGTCCGATCTAAGAAGGAAAGAGGCGAGTTAATCCGGTGAAAATAGTAAAATACTAACTCTATGAAATAAGTTTGCATGCGAACTATTGTTTTTAATGGGGTGATTAGAGGTGGATCTGAATCATAGTCCAGGGTTTCTTATTAACCAATTAGCTCATTTAATGCAAGTAGAGCTGGATCAGCGCTTGGCCAAATATCAAGTTACTGCTTAACAGTGGGCGGTTTTAGCTCTTTTGTGGAAAACGGAAGGTTTATCACAGGATTGAGATTTAGCAGGCCTTTCATGTAGAGAAAACTGACGAAGCTCACACTCAATATTTTAGTGCTGCTCATTACCTCTTTTGGGATATTGATAGTGTCCATAGATTTGATCTATCTGATTAAGGAGGCGTCGGGCGGAGTTAACCTCATTCTGAAATCATATTATTCATTGCATCGGATTGAGAATATTGCGGCTGCCATAAACCTACTGCTGTTTTTGTTTTTAGTATAGTGATCGGGAGTAAGGGAGTCATGAATAGAAACGAAAAACGATAAAATGGATTTATTTTCTGGTAGAATTGATTTCGGCTCCCGTGTTATGATCTGAGTCCGGTCGTTTTTCGTAACCAAATACGAAAGGCTGGAAGAAATTACAACTTGAAGCAAGAAGCAAAATATGATATTATATAAATCCGGCCTTGAAACGAAGGGGCTGAAAGATAACTGGTTGAAATTACTTCTTGCAATGAACATTAGTTATATGATACATTCTAATTCCGGCTGATTTTTATCAGCAGGGAGGCAAGATAAAATGGTAAGAAATACTACTTGCCATGAAGCTTGCAAAATGATATGATATAAATCCTGCTGTTGAAGCGGGGCTAAGAAGTTGATCTTTGAAAACTGAACAACGAGTGAGTTTTAAATAGATTTGAATGAGATGAATTTCGAATCGAATGATTTCGAAATTTCATTCTCATCAGCACGAAATGAGCTAATCGCTCTAAGATAAAGCAACAAACTTTATTGGAGAGTTTGATCCTGGCTCAGGACGAACGCTGGCGGCGTGCCTAATACATGCAAGTCGAGCGGAGCTGATAGAGTGCTTGCACTCTAGATGCTTAGCGGCGGACGGGTGAGTAACA
>NZ_JBHTLM010000025.1:0-69934 GCF_042678945.1 Paenibacillus puldeungensis
GAACTGAAAGCTAAAGACCAAGCGAGCTAGTTTTTTTGTGAATAAGCCGCTTTTTCTGGTAGTGGGACTTTTTTTGCTTTCTCGCTTCAGTATAACCATATTTAGGAACTTTATTTTCGTATAAAAATACAGCTACTGCACCTCGACCTGGTGCAAACGCTCGCTTGATGAAATAAAGCTCCATTACATCCTCAAGTTGTTGAGGAGTAATGGAGCATCGCACTTTTTCCCATTACTTTTCAAATTTAAGAAACGGATCGGGGATGCTCAGCTTTTGCGCTTCCGCATCGCTGATGCCGGCATACAGCTCGGCCTTGCCGTCAGGGTGCCGGATGAGCCCGCCGCTAAACACAACGTCGACCAAATCCGGTCTCTTTGACGGACCGTCCAGGAAGTCTTTCCGTTCCGCAATGATCTCCATGTCGGTGTAGTCGCCGGTAGTCGGATCAAGCGCGAAAATCATCGGGTAGTAGTGACGCCCTCCCTGATTATCGAAACGAGCGATATGACCCAGCACGCCTATTTTTCCGTTCGAAAGGACGTGTATTTCGTTACACCCACCCCACTCCTCAGCCGAGAACTGGTCCATCAACGGTGCATGTTCCACCAACTCTGCTGTCAACTGACTCAAGTCGTCCACTTTTGTGAAGCCGATTTTTCCTCTTCCTCCCTTCTGTCCTTGCGGCCGGGTAAATACGCCGATCGTTCCGTCCGGCAGCTCCACCAGGCGCAAATCCTTCATTTGGTCGGGGCCTTGAAAGAACGGCGCAAGCTTGGCAATACAAGCACCTTTATAAAAAATCGTGCGCCAGCTTAACGCATGCTCAATCATAGGGTGCGGGAACGTCTGCACACCGCCAAACACGAGCTCCCCGCCGATTCGCGTATAGAACGGGTCCTGCAGCGTGAAGACTGGCGCACCCTCTCTGGGAACCCAGCTCTCCTGCCGCCGGACGAAAAACCGCACTTCCGATTCCTCGCTCTTGCGGTTCTCCGCCCGCCCGGCAATGACCAGCTCTCCTTCGTCCTCAAAAGGCGCCGAAATATTGTACACATCCCGGGTGCCTACGCCGTCGAACTTTATTTTTTCGACCGCTGCCGCTTTGTCCGCCTTATTTCTGTAAGCTTCGATCATGTCACTGCTAAATTGTACGCCGCCGCTTTTATATATCGCCATAACCCCCGCTATCCTTTCGTTTTCGAGTGATTTAATGCATCCATCACCTGCGGAAGACTCACCGATACGGACGCCACGGAATCATCGGATGCCCCGTAGTACATGATCACTTGGTCCCCGCTCACAATTGCGCCGCAAGCAAAAATGACGCTGTGGAAAAAGCCGCTCGTCTCATATTCGGCCTCAGGCACGATAAGCGGCCCCTCCATCCGGGCGATGACTCGATCGGGCTCCTCAAGCGACAACAGGGCCGCGCCCATGCAATACCGCTGACTTTGGTCAGCTCCGTGGTAGAGCAACAGCCAGCCTTCCTCGGTTTTGATCGGAACACATCCGGCACCCATTCGGGTATCGTCCCAATGCCCTTCCCGCAATCCCATCAGGAAGCGGTGATTTCCCCAATGCCGCAGATCCGGCGATTCCGCGATCCAGATTTCCGGCTTGCCAATCCCTTCGGGAACGGGACGATGGAGCATGTAGTATTTTCCGCCGATCGCTTCCGGGAAAATGGCTGCATCTTTATTCGTCGGCGCAAGAATCAGCCCTTCCCTGGTAAACGTGCTGAAATCTTCGGTGGTAATCCAGCCAACAGCGACGCCTCTCTCCGAGATGGCGCTGTAAGTGATATGGTACCGGTCTCCCATCTGCGTAATCCGCGGGTCCTCAATGCCCCAGCTTTCCAGCTCGCCCTCCGGCAAAATGCTCGGCTTCTCATCGATCACAAACCGCTGGCCGTCCCGGCTGCGCGCTACGCGCAAATGAGAGATCGAGGTCAAATACAAGGTATTCCCGCTGCAGTCCCGAATCACCCGAGGATCGGAAAGATCCAGATCGGCATCGCTCTTATCTATAGAAATCGTCTTCATGACGGACTCCACTGAATCCCCGTCCCTGCAGTCCAGATTAAGCACTGGCACCAGGACATGCTGCGGGTCGGTCTGCCGAGGCCGCTCCGCTACTCTCAACAGTAATATAATCTCATCCTGATACCGTGCCACACCGGCGTTAAATACGCCGAGCACCTCCCAGTCTGGATACGAGGGCGTCACATCGCGCGGGGTAATCAGCGGATTGCATGAAGATCGCTGAATCTCTATCATCTGTTCTATCATCTTGTACGATTTCCTCCTCTATTTTTAGTCTTTAATCCCCGTAAACGTAATACCTTCGATAAAATAACGCTGTGCCGCAAAAAACAGCAGGATGACCGGCAACGCCACAATCGTGGACATGGCCATCAAATAATTCCACTGAGGCGCTTCATTGACGCCTCCCATAAAGAAATACATTCCCACATTCAGCGTATAGAGCTTCATATCGTTCAAATAAATCAGCGGTCCGAGGAAGTCGTTCCAATAACCCCGAAACGCAAAAATAGCAACTGCCAGCAGCGCCGGTTTGACCTGCGGGAGCATGATGTAGAAAAACGTTTGAAGAAAGTTCGAGCCGTCAATTTCCGCCGCATCGTCCAATTCCCTAGGAAGCGTCATAAAGAATTGACGGAGCAGGAAAATGTAGAACGGTCCCCAGGCCGTCCAAGCGCGAAGCACAAGCGGATCGAATTGTCCGATCAAGCCGAATTTTTGCCAGATCAAAAACGTTGGGATCAGCGTCACGTGAAAAGGCAGCATCATCGTTGCCAGCAGCACAAGAAAAATAATTTCGCTGCCGGGAAAACGAAACCGGGCAAACCCATAGGCGACAATAGTCGTACTCGCCAGCTCCGCGATAATCCCAAGAGCTACGATAAACACCGTATTGAACAGAAACTGGTTAAAAGGCATGGCCGTCCACGCTTCGACAAAATTCTGCCATTGCGGCGGGTCCGGTATCCACTTTGGCGGCCAGGCAAAGATATCCCCCTCAGCCTGCAGCGCGGTGGAAACCATCCAAAAGAACGGAACCAAAATGACTACAGCCAGCAAGGAAACGATAATATAGGTCAATGCCTTGTTGAAGAGCTTTATTTGTCTGCCGGAAACAAAACCCGAACGGGCAGTCGTCGTATTTGCCATGTGTGCACCTCCTCTTTAGCGTCGTACATCTGTTTCATAGTGAACCCAGGCCGGGCTGGAACGGAAGACGAGCAAAGTGAGAATCAGGATAATAATGAACAGTACCCAGGCAATGGCCGAGGCTTCGCCCATATGCAGCTGCGTAAATCCGCGCTCATACACGAGCTGGTTCATAAATTTGCCCGCCGATGTCGTCGGCCGAACAAACATCGCCACCGTGAAAATTTGCAGCGCCCCGATCATGCCCATAATGACCTGCAGCAATATGACCGGCGAAATTTGCGGAACGGTAATATTTTTGAATTTGGCAAAGCGGCCCGCGCCATCGATTTCTGCAGCCTCGTACAGCGATCCGGGCACTCCCTGCAAGCCGGCCAGAAAGACGACCGTGTTCGTTCCGAAGATCCCCCATAAGCTCATAATGACAAAGGCCCCAAGCACATAAGTCGGATCCCCGAACCAATTGGGCTTATCGATGCCAAACAGGTTGAAAATCGGCGACAGTGCATAGTTGATAATGCCGGACTCGCTGTTGAACATCCATCTCCACAGCAAAGCCACAGCCACCTCCGGCATGACGGCCGGGAGAAAATAGATCGTCCGATACATGCCGATCCCCTTAATTTTTTTGTTCAGCAGCATCGCCACCAGCAACGCTCCGATTACGCCGATCGGCAGAGAAAAGGCCGCATAAAGCAGCGTGATTCGTATGGACGGCCAAAATTCCACATCGTTCGTAAACAGCTTGACATAGTTGCCGAGCCCGACCCACTGTGTTTTGCCGAATATTGAGGATTCGGTAAAGCTTAGATACAAGGAGTCAAGCAAAGGATACGCCGTAAAAATGATGAAACCTACGAGCCATGGGGAAACGAGGGCCAAACCAAGGGCCTGCTTTTTCTTCCAGCCCAGTCTTGAAAAAACGAAATAGATCACACTGCTGACCACGAGCAAGAAAGCTGGCACCAATAACCATCTAACCAGCGTCGCGACATGGTTCTCCATACCGTTTCCTCCCTTCTACGAAAGTGAGAGACACCTGCCTTCAAAAACAAAGAGAGGCAGGCACTGCCTCCCTATTCAGGTTCATGATGTTATTTCAAAGCACTCTCAAGCAAAGGCTTGACCTTTGGAATCAGCTTTTCCGGATCGGCGCCTCCGTTGACGATCGGATCCATCAGCTGCGTCGAATACACATTATCCCAGTTCGGATATTTTTCCGAATAGCGGTAAGGTCTTGCATACTCCATGGAAGCGATGATCGCCTCCAGCGATTGGGCTTTTTCCGGGTGCATCTTTTGCAGGGTTGCCAAATCAGCCAGCGACGAGCGCGGCGGCATGATCTTCCAGTGATGGATGGCATCGGTCAAATCAAGCAAAGCGTCAAACGCTGCATCCGAATGTTTCGTTTTTGCGTTGATCCCCATGCCGAGGATGTCGGCAAACGTAGCATGAGTGCCTGTCGGTCCCGCCGGAACCATATAGGCCTGCACGTTTTTCACCGTTGAATCCAGGTCGTCGGCAGCGCCGCCCATGAACATGGCTACCTGGCTGTTGCGGAACATCTTGTCGAAGCCGCGGTCACGAATAATTTGCTGCGTCGGAACCAGTGGTCCCTGAATCAAATCGCTATAAAATTTGAGCGCCTTCACGGCTTCCGGAGAATCGATCGGCGACTTGCCGTCCTCCGTAATGACCTCGCCGCCATTTTGCCAAATGAACATTTGTGAAGGCGGCCAGCCGTTTAACGAAAAGCCCCATTGAGCGGTCGATTTGGCATCAAAACCGGCTTCGCCCGGATGCTTGCCGTTTTTATCGATCGTCAGCTTTGTAGCCGCATCAGTGAATTCCTTCCAGGTCCAGTTTTTGTCCGGATAACTTACTCCCGCTTTATCAAAAAGTGCCTTGTTGACGTAAAGCACCACCGGCTGCTGAAGCCAAGGAAGGCCATAAATTTTATCGCTGTTCATAAACGGCTGAAGCGAAGCTTTGTAGTAATCGTCGATTTTTGCCGCAGCGTGGCTGGACCCTTTCAAGCGATCCGTAATATCGAGCATAACGCCTTGAGCTGCAAACTGAGCCGCCCGCTGTGCGTTAACCCAGAACAGATCGGGACCGGAATCCCCACTTAATTGCGTAATGATCCGCGTGTCAAATTCCGCCGGGTTGGAATCCTGAATGATGGTGTAGGTCTTCGACTTCTTGTTTAGATCGTCCAGAATCTTCTGCAGCTCCTTGGCTTCATCGGCGCCGGCCCAGGTCGACAAATGAATCTCTACCTTCTTTGCGGCTCCGGAATCCCCGGCATTGCCCTTCTGATCTCCTTTGGCCTCTCCACCACCATTGCCGGAGCATGCGGTCAGCGCCATAGACAAGGCAAGAACCAAGACCATTGCAAATGAGAAACTCTTTTTCAAATGAATGACCTCCCTGAGTAAATGATTTTTTGTGTTAGGAACACCTAACGACACGCTGTATGTCGATCCTTAATCATTCGTTATCTCCCTCTTCCCTCCTCCCATTAATTACTCACTTGGAAAATGACAAATCCTTAAAAGTAATTATTTTGTAACGTTATTATTTGGATTACAAATACATTATCTTCTCATTTGGCAGCGCTGTCAAGTATGTTTTCCCGAAAACAGAGACGGAATTTCGTTATTTTAAAGTCGTTATTTACATTACAAAAATAATAATGTATATTAATTTTGTAACGTGACAAATTATCAATATTGAAGAAGCTGTAGAGAGGATAAATGAGATGAGTAAAAAAGTCGTTATGCAGGATATTGCAGACCGGTTGAATATATCCAAAAATTCGGTCTCTCAAGCGTTGGCCGGAAAAGACGGGGTCAGTGAGGAGACAAGAAGAAAAATTATCGAGACCGCTGAGGAGATGGGCTATCGCTATCCGAAGAAGGAATCGGATGACGATCAAAAACAAGTCAAGACCATCGGACTCATTGCCTCTGAATTCGCTTTTTCGATGAAGAACTTCTTTGGAGAGATTTATTTGTCCATCGAGCGAGAGGCTCAGCGCCACGGGATTAAACTGCTGATTCAATCCGTTACCCCGGAAATGCGGGATCGGCTGAGCCTCCCTTCATTTATAGAGGATAACCAGGTGGACGGCATTTTGATCCTTTCTCATGTCAGTACCCCCTACATTGAAAAGGTGCTGGCCCAAGACATTCCAACCGTCTTGATTGACCACCATCACCCGCTGCTGCAAACCGACGCGGTGCTGACGAATAACCGGTTCGGCGCCTACACCGCCGTTAAGCATCTGCTCGATCTGAATCATCGTGACATCGCCGTGATCGGTCACGTCGACATGTCCCCCAGCTATCAGGAACGCTGGGAGGGCTACTTGCTCGCTCTAAGAGAGCATGGCCTGGAGGCTCGGGAGGACCGGATGTTCATCCGCGTCAGCGAGGACGAGGCTTCTATCGACATGATTATTCGAGGTATCGCGGAGCAGCCGACCGCCTGGTTTTGCTTGAACGACGGGTATGGGTTTTACGTATGCTCCTCGCTGCGCAACCTGGGAATTCAAATTCCGGATAAGGTGTCGGTATGCGGATTCGACAACACCCATTTCTCGCAAATGTCCGTCCCGAAAATTACGACGATGGATATCGATCTGCCACTATTCGCTCACAAAGCCTTTGCCCAACTGCTTTGGCGCATCGGCCACCCGGACGAAGTCTACGAGGAAATACTGCTGCCCACCCATTTGCTTCAGCGTGAATCTACGGCAAAATGCAAACGTTAAGCGGCTGCAAACAACAAGTGCGAGCTCCAGGATCATTTATCCCGGCTGCTCGCACTTTTTTTTAAGGATCACTTATACAAAATATCTCCGCGCAAGGTTTCCACCTTTTCGATCGCCTGCGAAATATCCTCCTCCGACACACTGTAGTGGGCCAGCGCCGCCCGTAGATGTCCGACGATCGCATTGAAATGGACAGGCTCCAAATGCATCCCCTCATGTGCCTTTGCCATCGATCCGCCGGTGTATTGATTCGGCCCGCCCAGCGCAAAGCTTATAAATTGGGTCTGATGCTTTCGCTGTTTGTCCATATCCGTATGCTCGAAAAATTGTGAAACGGTCTGATCGGCAAGTACCAAATCATAAAAATAGTCCACTACTTTGGCAATAGCCGGCTCCCCGCCTACTTTCTCATAGATTGATGGCATTTGATCCGCAGCTCCCTTACTTTTTTGCTAATAGTTTATCCAAATATTGCCATAAACATTCTATTGCGATGTGAATTGTGTTGGGTGGAATAATGTGGACATATTGGGGAAATAGTACTCACATAAATTGAGGAGATGTGGGTCCTTTGAACGCCAAAAAACTATGGATCAGCTTAGCAACGGTGATTATCCTGTCTTTTGCCATATTGGGGTACTACGGCGGGGAAATTTACCACTCTATGCCCCCGATTCCGAAAAACGTGGTAACCACGGACGGAAGAGTTGTCGCTACAAAGCAAGATATTCTGAATGGTCAAAATGTGTGGCAATCCATTGGCGGCCAAGAGGTTGGCAGCATCTGGGGGCACGGCGCTTATGTCGCTCCCGATTGGTCTGCCGATTGGCTGCACCGGGAGTCGGAGCTTATTTTAAACCGCTGGGCTAAAGTTACCCCGCCAGATACGTATGAAAGTCTTGATGATGAAACGAAGGCAGTACTGCTGACCCGGCTAAAAAAAGAGATGCGCACAAACACCTATCAGCCGAACACCGGCAACCTGGTCATATCTGCTGACCGGGCGTTCGCCTATGACGAATTGAGTCGGCATTACACTTCTCTATTCGGAAATGATCCTGCATTCGATAAGCTAAGAGACAGCTATGCGATTCCCCGAAACGCGATTACAGACCCGGCCAGGCAAAAAGCGTTAAGCGCCTTTTTCTTCTGGGCTGCTTGGTCTTGTTCTACGGAGCGACCGGGCGATACGATTACGTATACCAACAACTGGCCTCACGAATCGCTAGTAGATAATAACATGACTGGGTCTATGGTTATCTGGTCAGTTGTGAGCTTTGTGCTGCTTCTGGCAGGCGTTGGTGCCTTGGCTTGGTATTATGCGGCGCAGAAGCATCATGATGGCGAGGAGCTCTTTCCGGACAAGGACCCGCTTCTCGGGTTAGCGCCAACCCCTTCCATGAAAGCAACGCTCAAGTTTTTTTGGGTCGTGACCGCTTTGGTGGTGGCCCAAGCCGCACTCGGGGTCATCACCGCCCATTATCAGGTAGAAGGCAGCAGCTTCTATGGAATTCCGATTGCAGAGTGGATTCCTTATTCGGTGACAAGAACATGGCACACACAGCTCGGGATCTTCTGGATTGCCACAGCCTGGCTGGCGACCGGATTGTTTGTAGCTCCGGCCGTATCCGGTCATGAGCCTAAGTTCCAAAGAGCCTTGATCAACTTCCTATTCGTTTGCCTGCTCATTATTGTTGTTGGCTCCATGGCCGGTCAATGGTTTGCAATACGGCAAAAACTGGGTTATACGACGAACTTCTGGTTCGGACACCAAGGCTACGAATATGTGGATTTAGGCAGATTCTGGAAAATCTTCCTGACCGTCGGCCTGTTCCTATGGCTCTTCCTGATGGCCCGTGCCATTTGGCCTGCGCTGCGGCGCAAACAGGAAGGAAAGCATCTGCTCGCTTTGTTCCTGCTAGCATCAACAGCCATTCCCGTGTTCTACATCCCCGGTCTAATGTGGGGACAGCATACGCATCTGGCTATAGCCGAATATTGGCGTTGGTGGGTTGTTCACCTCTGGGTGGAAGGATTCTTCGAGGTATTCGCCACCGTAGTGATCGCGTTCCTGTTTACGCGAATGGGGCTTTTGCGAATATCGACGGCTACTAGCTCGGTCTTGTTCTCGACGGTCATTTTCCTGTTCGGGGGCATCATCGGGACGTTCCACCATCTGTATTTCAGCGGGACGCCGATCGGAGTGCTTGCCTTCGGGGCTGCATTTAGCGCGCTGGAGGTTGTTCCTTTATGTCTCATCGGCTTTGAGGCCTATGAGAATCTGACGTTGACCCGGGCAAGACCATGGGTTAAAGCCTACAAATGGCCAATTCTCTATTTCGTAGCGGTGGCCTTCTGGAACCTGGTGGGTGCCGGATTGTTCGGCTTCTTCATCAACCCGCCGGTGGCGCTCTACTATATGCAGGGCTTGAATACAACCCCCGTACATGGTCACACGGCTTTGTTCGGGGTATACGGCACCCTCGGCATCGGACTGATGCTATTCTGCTTAAGGGGTCTGACTTCAAACAAAGAGTGGAAAACCGGTGTACTCCGTTTTTCGTTCTGGGCCATTAATATTGGCCTCGCTCTCATGGTGCTGCTCAGTCTGCTGCCGATCGGGCTAATGCAAACCTGGGCCAGCGTCGAGCACGGTATGTGGTACGCGAGATCCGCAGAGTTTATGGGCAGAGGGATCATTCACAATTTTGTGTGGATGCGCATCGTTGGGGATACGATATTTACGGCGGGGCTGTTGTCTTTAGGCTGGTTCGTCCTGGGACTCAAGACAGGTTGGTCTCTGAAAGACGATAGGGTTTCTTATTTAGGCGATAAAGGAGCACCGGCTAAAAAATAACGTTTCTCTACCGAAGCCAAGTGAAGTATTCATGTGGCTCTTCGGTAGCTTTTCAATTTTTTCATAAGAGGTTCTCAGCAAGCAGGTCCAATTTCTCCTTGAATTCCACAAAGCGGATAAATCGATCCTCTCGGAGGTATTCTTTCTGATCGATGAACATGAGCATCGTTGGAACTGAAAATACTAAAAATCGGCCCGCAACCTCCGGAACCTGATTGGCATCGATGTGTCCCAGGAAGATGGGCGGATAATCATCCAGCAGTTCCCCAAGCTTTGGCAGAATGGCGTGACATACGCTGCACTCGGGTCTGCTGACGTACAGAAAGCTCAGCTTATGATTTTGCAGAAACTCCTCCACCTGCTCCATCGAAGTTAACTCGTAGATTTCTTTCATCAAACCACCTCATTTCAAAAAAAACGGCGAAGCGCTAACTAATATAAGCGTCGCCGTTTTTTCTGATATTTATCTTAATTAGCTGCTAGTTTCATGATTTTTTCCTTAAGAACACCCTTCGGATTAACACCGATCATCGTATCGACCAGTTTTCCGTCTTTAAACAATAGCAAGGATGGAATGCTCCGGATACCAAACTGGCTGGCCAAATCGCTCTCCTCATCGACATTTACTTTAGCAATTGTGGCTTGCCCCTTCACTTCACCTGCCAATTCCTCGACAATCGGTGTTTGCATTTTGCACGGACCACACCAAGGCGCCCAAAAGTCCACCAACGTAACCCCCGATTGAATTTGATCCTGAAACGTTTCTTTCGTTAATACTGCTGTTCCCATGAGAAAAACCTCCTGTATATTTTGGAATATTTGCGACTGCTTAAATATTACGGTTCAACTATTCAATTAATTAATTGAATTATAATACGGATATTCACTATCGTCAAGTGGCTCAACATCCCACTCTATCCTTATACACATATCATACTGTTTGTTCTCAGTCACAGTACGGCATGTCTCATAGCAGCCCTGCGTCTCTGTACGACATGCATACTAGTCCCCTGCCTGCACGGTACCTCTAGATGTAAAAAGTACAGTTATTTCGCTCCATATCCCCAATTTTTGTGAAATAGATGTAAAAAGTACATTTAAACCAGCCCATATGGCATCTCGCGGCGCTTTGAGCGAATTTAGCTGCACTTTTTACATTTACTTCCTCACATTACGAGAAACCACAATAAATAACTGTAGAAAATACATTTAAACCATCGCGAGGTGCTGGCAACACTCCACAATACCTCACAACGCTTCACAACACGGTACAGCATCCGAGATGATGGCACCAAAAAAACACAGCTTGAATAGCTGTGTTTGCTCACTTTGCAGTCACTATGCGCTATGCTTAAATTAGTCATCTTCCTCAGCCCGCCACTCCTGCACGCCTTCTGCGATGCGGTAGGCTTTGAATCCCTTCTTCTGCATCGTTTCTACCGCTTGCGAGGTGTATACACAATATGGGCCTCTGCAATAGGCTGCTATCTCAGTATCACGAGGAAGGTCCAAAAGGTACTGATCTAATTCCTCCAGCGGTACCGATATAGCTCCATCAATATGCTCAAATTCATATTCTTCTTTGGGGCGTACATCTAGTACAAGAATCGTCCCCTCATTCATTCGCTTCGACAATTCCTCTTTCGAAATCGATGTTACGTCATGATATTGTTTGAGCATGTCCTCTTTGAGCCGCGGAACATCCGACAACTGATTCTCACAAATTTTCCACAGTGACATCAGGAAATCAGCCACAGCTGGGGTGGCTAACGAATAGATAACATAATTTTTCTGCTTGCTGAATTTAACCAGGTTGGCCTCGAGCAAAATCTGCAGATGTCGCGAAACGTTGGCTACGCTCATTCCCGTCTGCTGAGCGATCATCTCTACAGACTTAGGGCCGTTCGAGAGCAAACTTAAAATCTCCAGTCTTCTTTCGCTCGATAAGCATTTCCCGATTCTGGCATACTGCAAAAACAGCTTTTCCTGATATATTTGTACCGCTTGATTATCCTCCATCAAAGTATCCATCCTTTAGTATTCAACTGAATACTTGAATTATAAAATTTCAACCGATTCAATTCAAGTGATCTGTAAGTCTTATCACTCTAAGTCAAGATTGATATCATCACTGTATGTCCAATGACCGTTGACATTCTTCATGTAAATAAGGGCATTATATTTGTAATTGTTATCCTCTACATTTGGGTAAGTATCACTCCATTCTATTACTCCATGAACTACGGCTTCCTTCTCCCCTAAGAATACGACACGTTCACCAGACAATATGTATTTAGAATCGGATTTTTCAAAGTATGTACCGAGCTTCTCCACCCATTTTTTCGAACCTTCGGAACCACTCCATCTCTCAATGGATAAAGGAGAAGTATACTGAACTGTAAGCTCAAGATTTTTTTAATTAGTTTTGTTAATCACTTATGACCCAAAAAAGGCTGCCGCTCTTTTCGGCAACCTTTTTTTGGGTCATAAATTATGTTAATATGTTACGTTCGTTACGTCATGCTCTCCCCATACCCCAACTTCTTCATCAAAGCTCCCTTTGGAAAATTCATAAAGAGCGATGCCCACCGCGGTCGGCAAATTGAGCGAATCGATGAAGGAGCTATGAGGAATGACTACGCCGGTACCATACGTGCTTTCATCCGCCAGCAGCCCGCTCGACTCGTTGCCGAACAGCAGCGAATAATGCGGTTTGTTTCCCAGGTGAACAGCATGCTCCAGTGGTTCCTCACCATTCAGTCTGAAAGCATAAATATCATGTTCAAAATGCTGAGTATACTCCTCCAGACTTGAGAAAAATGAGAAATTCAGCTTAAACAAAGCTCCCATTGAACTGCGGATCGTCTTCGGATCGAATAGATCGGCTGCAGGCCGGATAATAACGATGTCTCGATAATTGAATCCCAGTGCCGTTCTAAGAATTGTTCCCAAGTTTCCTAAATTGCCGGGTCTGCAGAGTATGATGTGGTTCTCATCTGGACGCACCGGCTTCTCATATTTCCGGAAAATGCCGAGTAAATAGCAGTTTTCTTTGGGGCTTAGCTTGTCAATCAAGCGGTCATTGACCGTCCATGGGATATGATAATCATTGCACATTGTCTGAACGTCCGGTGAGTCCGGCGACGGCTGATACTGCGATGAGAAGACGACACGAACGATCTTTTCCGGAACAGAATGGAGCATTTCAATAGTAGGAAACATCCCAAGCGTGTATGAAAATTCATAATCTTTGCGATATGGCTTAAAATTCACGGTTAACACCTCAGTTATCTGTAAAGCACATGATTCATTAGGGCGTTCCAAATCTTGGAGCCTCCCTATTCTCCCTACATTAGTCCTAGATGCATCCTTAAACTGTTAATTCGATCACAACCAAAGATAAGTCCGACAATGGCAAAAAAATAAGCCGAGCACAACGCGAAAGCAGGCCTTCGCATAGCTCAGCTAGGAAACCGTTTTTTTTCTTAACGATTTGCATTATCTACGTAAACTTCAGCCTGATGTCCTCCGGCGTGCTCCTTCGCCTCTCCATGGCCCGGACCGAGCAGATTCAAGACGACGACGCCAACGACAATCAACGTAATGCCGATCACGCTGCCCGCATTGATTTTTTCCTTCCAGATCAATACCGAAATCAGAACCGTAGCTACAGAGCCTACCCCGGACCAAATGGCATAAGCCATATTTAAAGGGATCGTTTTAAAGGTCAGGGAGATGAAATAGAAGGAACATATAAATGCAAGGATACTAATCAGAGAAGGATACAGCTTCGTAAACCCTTGTGACGCCTTTAGCATCGAGGTCCCCACAAGTTCGGTGGCAATGGATATTGCCAGATAAAGATAGGCCATCATTTCTCCTCCTTTGTCCACGTTCTTAACTGCTCGATCACTTGCTGTTTGAGCTCGCCGTTTGGCGGAGCCAATCCAAACATTTCAGCAAACCATAGGCCATCGACGGCCAGCCTAATGATCGTTGCACGCACCGGATCGATTCCATCGTCTGCAAGTTTTTCCTGGATGACTGCGTATTCATCCTGCATACTTTTTAACATCTGGGGGTTCGAAAAAAGCGCTGCCGTAAGCGCTGTGCTAGGATCAAAAACTCCTTCGACGCATTGGTCGGAACTGGCTACATAGGCCCTGGTCCATTTTCCATGGTGATTTGCATCCAACTCTACCCTTTCGCCTAGCTCCGTGACATAGTCACGGGACAGTTTTTCAATCATGCCTGAAATCAATTCCTCTTTGTTAGGAAAATGGTACAGCAGCCCACCTTTGCTGATGCCTGCTTTTTTCGCAACGGCTTCCAGCGTTAATCTCTCCACACCTTCTTCATGCACGATCATTGAAGCAGCTTTTAGAATGAGATCTCTTTTGGAGTCTTTATGTACTGACGACATTTTTGGAATCACCTCTCATCTTTACTATACCGTCCGGACGGTATAATTTCAAGAGGAGAAAGATATATATTTTTTCTCACATTCTTAATTTTACCAAAGGAGTATAATATCACCGAAAACAATATTTTTCCACAATATGGTGATTATAATGGCTAAATTTACAGGAGATACCGCCAAAAAAATTTTAGCTAACGAAATCAATGTGCAAACATTGCTCCACCAACACCCGGAGTACCAAGAAGAGGTACTGAGAGAACTCAGCATCATGAAAGGGAGTTATGATTTAAAGCGAATTCAAGCCATGATGAATAAATATACATCAAGCGCTAAGCTGGCCGGTAACCTCATTTATAAAAGCGGTTTCAACGAAAAAACCGTAAATACTTTTTTGCCCAACATTATTAAAGCCCGAATGGCTCTTCATTTGCTGGAGCATGCGAGCATCGCTGCTTCTGCGCAAAGCCCAACCAAAAACGTACGATTTAATTTGTGGGACGGAATGGTTTTGCAGAGGCTTCTATTCAGCAAGGGCTTTGAAAGAAAGCCGGTATCGCTGGGCCTTTTTAACTTTTGCTGGAAGTTTGTTCTGAACAAAAAAATCCTCATGCCGTTAGTTAACCAAAAGGGGATTTATTGCTTCTACTCTAAAGCGTTGATTCGAGAGCTAATTCGCTTAATCGGGGATAAGAAGTGCCTGGAAATTGCCGCCGGCGACGGAACATTAACCCGGTTTTTGAATGACGCACATGCCCGGTGCAAGGCGACGGACGACTATAGCTGGGAGCACTACATCACCTATCCCGACTTTGTGGAACAGGCCGACGCCAAAGCCGCCCTGTTCAAATATACGCCGGAAGTCGTGCTTTGCTCTTGGCCGGTCCCGCAAAATACATATGAAAAGCATGTTTTCAAAACGAGCTCTGTAAAACTATATATCGTAATAGGAACCAGAAATCCCGCCTTTACCGGGGATTTTGGCGCTTACAACGAGGCGGAGCAATTTACGATGGAATTAAACGAGCGGTTGTCCTCTCTCATTTTGCCGCCGTCAAATGAAAATGCGGTGTATATTTTCAGGAGAAAAGAGCACTGATTAGCGTAGCACCGCCCGTTGATTGCGAGTGGAGTTAAGCCTTATTTTTCACAGGCCCGTACAAATTCTGTGAATAATTTATAATTAAAATCATCGCGCTCATAGCTGAACTCCGGATGCCATTGCACCGCTAACATAAACTTCTGCTCCGGCATAATCACCGCTTCAACGAGGCCATCCTCGGCGATCGCTACGGGCAATAATTGCTCAGACAGCTTCTTAATACCTTGATGGTGGCAGCTATTCACCTGGCAGACTTCGGTTTTGATGATTTCGTATAGCGGGTTGCCCTTCTCGATGAATACGGTGTGGATTGGCTGTGTATAAGGTGGCTCTTGTTTGTGAATGACTTTCCTTTCAATGATCCGCTGCGTGGGGATATCTTGATAGAGCGTCCCCCCGAGCAGGACATTAAACAGCTGCAACCCGCGGCAAATTCCAAACATAGGCTTATCCTGCTCTTTGACGAATTGGAATAGCAGATGCTCCATCTCATCTCTTTCATTGCAGAGCTCCCCGCAGTACTGTTCCTTCTTCTCGCCGTATAGCTCAGGGTTAATATCATGTCCGCCTGTAAAAAGAAATCCGTCGAACGTATGCGCCAAAGTCGCGATCATTTCCCCATCCGTCGTCAGAGGCAGCATCACCGGAATCCCGCCGGCAGCTTCGATTCCCTTCATGTAGCCCGGCAGCATCCAGTAGCTTTCCTTCGCCTCATCATATAACGGCAAAACGCCAATCATCGGTCTTTTCATAATTAGGGCCTCCCTTATTCGAATTCATGTCCACAGGTAAATTTCTTTAAGTTTACCACCAAAAGCAGCTGAAAAAAGCAACAACCGAACGAAAATCCTTCATTGGATTTTCGTTCGGTTGTTGCTTTATCGTATTTATATTTGAACAGGATTACTAATCTTTATACTTATTTAGCGCGTCACTAAAAATTTGATCCAATACTCTAGATGATTTTGCGGACTCCCCCATGTATTGCAAACTCTCAGGGGAAGCCTCATCTACGCTCTGAATTTTGTCCGCATTCTTTAGAGGCACTTTTCCATAATAGACCCCTTTGATGAAGTAAATATCGGGATCGGCTTCTACACCATATATCACGGTGCCATCTTCCGTTTCTTCAATCGCTCCATTTTCTTGAACGATCATTTCAGATCCCTCAGTTATATTTTCATCCGCTGTTTTATAGACTTTATTAATTTTTATCACTGATTTGGTTCCGTAATTTATCACTTCACCCTCAGAAGTTTTGTTTAGAATTCTTTCCATGACATGATCTTTCGTTCCTTTGACGATGAACTCAGCGGAGGTATCTAAATCTTTGAAATCTTGAGAAGCAATGATTTTTGCAGAGGACATGAGATATTTGGTGTGTTTATCGGCCTTACCTTCTTGGCTGTTTAGAAGCACCATGATGGAGACAGCAAGTAAAATCAATAAACCGATGAATCCAAAGTGGTTTCGTTTTTTCACGTCGGCCTCCTCCCTTGCGTTATTAGAAATATATTAATACTATAGACGTTGTTACTCATAAAATCGTTATACCATCTTCAGGAAAAATAAGAAAAACGCCTGACGGCAGTAGATGTATTTTACGCAGCTATTTCCGCATAAATTGAAGCTTTTGGAATTTTAGTTGCATTTCGTACATCTAAAATGAGGCAATTTACCTTGGCAGGTTTGTTTTGCTGATTTTAGCTGCACTTTCTGCATTTAAATGCTCAAAGGTTCTAAATGGGCGGGATTTAACTGTAGAAAATACATCTAGTTTGTAAATCCCCACGATAATTGCTACCGTAAGTAATTTTATACTTTCTGAAATATAATAAAGCTCTTGCCCGTCACATCGGACAAGAGCTTTACGCTTATTTGCCGCCCATCTGCGTTTTATACGCGTCCATCTGCTTCTGCAGCTCGGCCAGCACCTTGTCGTAGCCAGCCTGCTTCAGCTTGCTGCGGAACTCCTCCACCGCTTTGGCCGGATCGCCGGCCTTGCCAAGAACGATCGCCGGGCCCAGCTCGCCAGTCACCTGCGAAATCGCCGTTAACTCCGCTTCCACCGGGGTCTTGTCGAACACGAACTGTCCGTAAACGTACGGCTTTTTGATTTTGTCATACTCGGCATATAACGTTTCTTCGATTTGATCCCAGGTCGAGACGCTCGGAATTTCGAATTTATCGACCCGGCCACCCCAGAAATCGGCGTAAAAACCATCTTTCGCATCGTCGTATCCGGCCGGACGCGTCCGTTTGCCGTCTTTGAGCTCGTATTGTACGCCTTCAATGCCGTAATTGATCAGATGATAAATCTGCTCATTGTTGCGGATGAGGTCGTACGCCATTAGCGCCCGCTCCGGGTTTTTGCTGTGTGCGCCAACCGAGGTGCCGCCGTGTGTAATCGACAGCTCCATCAGGTTGGTGCTACGGGTGCGGGCAAACGGAAACATCTGCAGCTCCGAGCCCGGCTGAGCCTTATCCATATCCACGCGCAAGCCGGAGAACGTCTGTGTATGATGCTGGTCAAGGCCGGACAAACCCGCCTTCAAAGCATCGCGATTGTTGTTCTTGTTGTTAAGCGCATCCTCCCGCCAAAAGCCTTTATCGGCCCAGCTCTTCATCATCGTCGCATATTTCAGAAACACGTCCTCGAACACAGGGCTGGTGACAGTATATCTCTCGTCATAGGACTTCGTTGTGAACACAGGCAGGAAGCCGGTCGAGATCGGCAACTCCAGCTCATCGGTATAAGACTGGGTAAATCCACCCCATGTTTGAGTTCCCGAAGCGGCATCCCAAGGAATAACTTCCGGCTTGTGATCCTTGATGTACTGCAAATATTTCTCGATGCCTTCCCAATCCTTGATCGGCTCGGTAATCCCGGCCTCCTTCGCCCAATCGCCGCGATAGAAAAAACCGTGGTTCACCCATTGGGTATAGTCGTTTTCCGGGATGAGGACGATTTTGCCGCCAAACTTGCTCTCATCCCAGTCCTCCTTCGGAATAGATTTCCACGTTTCCTGCGCATATTTCGGCAAAAGATCGTCAAGGTTCATAAAAGCGCCGCGCTGCGCATTCCCCCAAGTATCCAGCCAATCCGTGCCGATCGTAATCAGGTCTACTGCTTCCCCGGAGGCGAGCGCTAGATTGTATTTCGTCTGCCAATCAGCCCATTCAATCCATTTCCATTCCAGCTCGGCGTTGATTTTTTCCTTCATGATCTTGTTTACTTCCGCAAGCACCTTTTCAAATTGGCCGTTTTTCGGCTTGTCGCCGAGCACCAGGTAGCTGACTTTTACGAACTTCGAGGTGTCCGCTCCCTTGTTTGCCGATGTTCCCTTACCGTTGCTTGCGTTTCCCCCGCTTCCGCTTCCCGCTCCTTCTTTCCCGCCCGAGCCGCACGCCGCCAGCACAAGCATCATGACTCCGACAAGCAACAGGGATAAAGCTTTCTTCCAATGGGTCATCACATTGAGCCCCCTTTTTCAAAAATCATCCTTTTACCGCACCTACCGTAATGCCTTTGATAAAATACCGCTGCACAAACGGATAAAACAGGATCACCGGCCCCGTCGCGACGATAGCCGTTGCCATCTTCATCGATTCGAGGGGCACATCGCGCAGCTCCACGTTGGAGGATGCCGCTGAATTGCGGATAAAGTCCGCACTCGTGATGACGTTGTAAAGAAACAGCTGTAGCGGGCGATATTTCATATCCGCGGACAGGAACAGCATCGAGTTGTACCACTCGTTCCAGTAGCCAAGCGCAATGAACAGGCCTATGGTCGCGAGTGCCGGGGTTGTCATCGGCAGAATGAGTCGCACGAAGATCGTGAAATCGCCGGCCCCGTCGATTTTGGCCGATTCAGTAATGGCATGCGGGATCGAGCGGACGAAATTTTTCATCATGATGATGAGAAACGGACTGAGCAGACCCGGCAGCAGCACGGCCAGATAATTGTCCTTCAAGCTAAGGTATTGCGTGATGAGCAGGTAAAACGGAACCAAACCGCCGGAGAAGAGTGTGGTGAAGTAGATGAAGAAGGAGATCCGGTTGCGGTAAGCAAAATCCGGCCGCTGCAGCGCATAGCCCGTCATGGCCACAAGAAACAGCCCGAGCGCCGTGCCGACCGCTGTGATTCCGATCGTGACGAGATAGGAGCCGAGGATAAGATTCGGGTTTTCAAAGACGATTTTGTAAGCAAATGTGCTGAACTCCCTGGGCCAGAAATTGAAACCAAACCGCTTGATCGCCGATTCCGACGTAAAGGACGTTCCGAGCACGAGCAGGAAAGGCAGCAGACAGCAGATCGAGAAAAAGCCGATAAACACGTAGCCGACGAGTTTAACGAATATGCTGCTGGCATCCGTTCGCACGCTTCGAGTTTCGTTCTCGTTTGCTTCATCCATGCATAACGCCTCCTAGAAAAGAGAGTTGTCGGGGGAAACCTTTTTGACCAGCCAGTTCGCCGTGATGACGACGATAAACCCGAACACGGACTGGTACAGACTGACCGCACTGCCGATCGAGAAGTTGAAATTCGTCATGAGCGCGCGGAACACATACGTTTCGATGATGTCGGTCGTCGCGTACAGCGCCGTGTTGTTGGCCCCGACCAGGTTGAAGAACAAGCCGAAGTTGCCGCGAAGAATCCCGCCCAGCGAAAAGAGCAGCAAAATGATAAAGGTCGGCTTCAGCCAAGGAAGGATGATGTAGCGAATACGCTGAAACGCATTGGCGCCGTCGATCTCCGAGGCTTCGATAATTTCGTTGTCGAGACCCATAATCGCCGCAAAATACACGATGGAGCCATATCCCGTCGATTGCCATAAATAAGTCAGCACGATGATGAAGGGCCAGATGTTGGCGTTGGAGTATGTTTTCACCGGGTCCATGCCGAGCGTTGTGAGAATCCCGTTCAATAGCCCGTAATCATAGCTCAGCACATTGTAGGCGATCAGGCCGATCAGGACCGCCGAGATAAAATGCGGCAGGAACATCAGGGTTTGGGCCGCTTTCTTGAACCATTTCCGGCGAATTTCGTTCAGGAAAACGGCGACAACGATTTGCAGAACGTTTCCGAGCAAAATGAACCCCAGATTGTAAACGACCGTGTTGAAGGTTAGCCGCCACAGGTCGCCGGTCATGACGAGGAATTTGAAATTGTCGAAGCCGACGAACGGGCTTTTGAAAATGCCGTCCGAGTAGTTGTATTTGATAAAGGCCAGATATAAGCCCGGCATCGGCAAATAGGCGAATATGATAAAAAATGCAATGGCCGGCACGCACATCAGCAGCAGTGTTTTGTTGTTCCAGAACCGCTTCCAGCGGCTGCCGGGCAACGTATGCGGCTTCCGCTTTCGCGTCTCTGCAGCAATATTCATCGTTTAGCATCCCTCCTAGAAGTAAATTTCGTTTTGTGAAAGATTTATAGCATAGGCAAATTAATGTAAGGGTTTTCATGAATAGCCTGGTCTAGCAGTTAAAATAACGTTTCATATATCGCCTCCTGTCTTTTTCCTCTAGATCCCCTCACTTACACTTACGCCAGTGAAGTCGGATTCTTAAATAACCGGCTCCAGCCAAGGCAAGGTCATCTGTCTTTGCATTTCCCCTGATCATTTGGGTAATTCATCATATGCAAAATTTTCGCAGCGGTACAGCAGAGTTGATTGGCCCTTGACGAGATGAGCAGCGAAAACTTATCGTTAATGTTCTGAGAATCTGCAAATAAAAAAAGGCCGGCCTAAATACTTTAGGCAAGCCACATTTCCGACATCAGTCGAGCGGTATTCCTTCTTTCGCCAATGCCCTCTTCTGCTCCATTACCTGTTTATATTCGGCATCCAGCCTCTGGTATTCTTCATCGCCGGGCTGGTATTTGCAGATTTCACCAATGAGGAAAGCCAGGCGGTTCTCCAGCATTAACTGATCCTCGAGCCGCTGCATTCCAGCGGAGGACGGTTCCTCCGCGCGTTTTTGGCCTTTTTCCATGTAGGCCCTAAAGCCATATTCCAGCCGCCTGATTCGACCGCCCTCGATGACGAGCAGTTTATCGCAAATTTTCTCCAAAAAATAACGGTCATGCGAAACAACTAGCAGCGTACCGGAATAAGCAGACAACGTATCCTCCAACTGTTCCCGATAGATCAAATCCAGGTGATTGGTAGGTTCATCGAGCACCAGCATATCCTGCTGCTGCATGACCAGCATCGCCAAACGAAATCTCGTTTTTTCACCGGGACTTAGCTCGGATAGCCGCCGCTGGAACAACTGCTCCTCAAATCCCATACTAACTAGCAGGTTTAACGCCCTTTTCTCCTCCTCCCGAAGGTGGAAGCTTTGCTGTACCGCGGCTTTCACCGTCATCTGCAAATCCGGATTCGAAACTTCTTGCGTTAACACCGAAAAATACGATTGAGGACTTACCCAAAGAGCTCCTTCGTCAGTTGGCTCAAGTCCGCCGATCATGCTGATGAGGGTCGTTTTGCCGCTTCCATTGGGCCCAATGAGGCCTACCTTCTCCCCGCGCTGAATGTAAAATGAGCTATCCTTGAACAAGGATCTGCTTCCAAACCGCTTCGCGATTTGGTCTGCGATGACCAGGCGTTTTCCACGTTTTTCGGGCGTGCTCCAATCAAACTCAACCGTCGGTTCCTCTTTAGGCCTGCGAACGCCTTCGATTTCGATTTTCTCCAGCCGTTTGATCCGCGATTTGATCTGCTTATCCATTTTCTTGGCCTTGGCACGGTAAAATTCCTTAACGCCGGCGCGCATTTCCGCCATCTTCCCTACCTTTCCTGCCTCCCGGTGGGCCTTCGACGACCAGTCCTTCAATCGCGCAATTTCCGCGTTGATTTTGTTCTGGTATTTCGTCTGTTCCGCGTAAAGATGCTTCTGGGTCTCCAGTCTTTGCTGCTTTTCCTCGCGATAGGTTGTGTAATTCCCTGCAAAATTCGTTAACGTTCCGTCTTCCAGTTCGACGATTCGGGTCACGGTCTGATCCAGGAAATAGCGATCATGGGAGATGATGATCGTAGTGATGTCATGGCTCCTCAGCTCCTGCACCAGCCACTCGATGCCTTGAAAATCAAGGTGATTAGTCGGCTCATCGAGAATGAGCAAATCCGGGCTTGCGGCCCATACTTGCGCGATGGCGAGCTTTGTTTTTTCGCCTCCGCTTAATCCCTTGGCTCTTTCTGGAGTCCAATCACGCACTTTGTTTAGCCCGAGATGGCTGGATACCTCCAAGAAGCGTTTTTCATCCTTCTCCTCATGTTGATCGGGTTGATCCAGCGTATGGACGAGATACAGCGACGACTGCAATAGATAACCAATCCGTAATCCTTGCGTATGGGGAATGATCTCTCCCCCGTCCGGAGAAAGCTGACCGGAGAGGATGTTCGCTAACGTCGTTTTGCCAGCCCCATTCAGGCCAACCAGCCCAATATGATCCTTTTTCGCAATGTCCAGATTTACCTTTTGAAGAACGGTTTGTTCCCCAAAGCTCTTGCTTATATTTCGACAGCTTAATAATGTCATGTCATCACGGCCTTCCGCTTTTTAGGTTAACGTTGCTTACGGACAACGGACATGTTCAGCCTATGTTTATGCAGCCGGAAAACGGCAAAAAATCCACAGGCTTAGCCTGTGGACTCGGATGATCATATGGAAAAAAGAAGGGCGTAACAGCAAACAAGCCGTATCCCGGTCTTGGGTATGGTAGACCTTCTTTTAGACATACTTATCCTATTTCCGCTCACTCATAGGCTGAGCATCACACATCGTTTATGAACTTCGATGGTTGAATTACGGAATTAGGACCACATGATGTCTAAAATGGATACCTCCTGTGCTTGGAAATTATACACATTATAATAAACTACTTGTAAATAAGCAATGAACTTTTCACGTTATGTGATGCCCGGCTTCAGATTGGCTCCAGCAGTCCCATCTCCAAACAGGCGTCAATCGACAGGGCTTTCTCCCCCTTATCAAACCGGACAAATACCCGGTCCGCTTCGATCTTGACGATTGTTCCCTCTCCGAAAGACCGATGCAGCACTGCCTTGCCGGAGGTAAGCTCCATTTTGCTGCGGATGGCGTTCGGATTAGGCGGAAGCTTCGCCGCACGTTCCAGCTTTACACCGCTTCCCGTGCGAGAATCGCGCTCGCTGCGGACGTTTGAAAATGCTGGCTTGCGTACTGCACCGTTCGTCGTACTGCCTTTTCCAACAGCCGCCATAGACTCATCATCCTCCGGCGGATTCAGAATGTTTCTAACGTCCGTGACGAACTGGGACTCGCTTGTTTCTTTGCCGTCGCGGTTGTTGTAGACGACCATTTCCAGATGCTTCTTCGCCCGGGTCATGCCGACATAGAACAGGCGGACGGATTCTTCCAGCAGTTCCTCCGAATCCGCCTTGAGGTCATCCGAGGAAGGAATGATGCCGTTTACGAGGTCGATCATATAAACCCGCTCGAACTCCAGCCCTTTGGCGCTGTGGAAGGTCGAAAATGTCACTACATTTTGGCCTTTCCGGTGTTTGGCTTTTTTCAATAGCGTCTCCAAATAATTCAGCCGGTTCGCAAAATCCTCCATCGTCTCCAGCCCCACCGCAATCTCCTCCAGCGTGTTCAAAATCCCAAGCAGATATTCTTTGCGGAATCCGAGCCGCTCGCACATTTTTTCCAGCGCCTTCTCATAGCCAAGCCGCCCCCGAATGACACGAATGGCAGGCAGCGGCGGCATACCGTTCATTTGCTGAAAAGTATCCTTGCTGTCCGCGATCAGCTTCACCTGATAATTTTGCAGCGGAACAAATTGCAGCAAATTGTCGAAGACCGATTCGCCATTCTGGATATGCCTTAAAGCCGCCATCTGTTGTTTACTGATGTAGCCGTTGAATTTCAGGTGGATTCTCTCCAAAATGTCCACTCTTCGGTCGGTGTAGGTCATCCGCATAAAGTTTAATATGTCCTCCACGACCCAATGCGAGAAAAAGCGGTTATCCGCATCCTTCATGTAAAAAGGAATCCCCGCCCGGTCAAACTCGTTCATGAGCGCGATTGATGCCGAATTGTTGCGGTACAGCACAGCGACCTCGGACAAATTCTCTACCTTTTGGATTTCTTTGACCAAATACTTGGCCTGATAGATATAGTCGGATAGGCTTCTGATTTTGATCGGCCGGCTGGACGGATTTTTGGTGAACATATTTTTGTCGTAGCGGTTTTTGTTCCGCTTGATGAACTGATTGGACACGTCCACGATGTTGGAAGACGAGCGGTAATTTTGCTCCATAAACAAGGTGACCGCATTCGGATACACCTGCTTGAAGTTAAGCAAGTAAGACGGCTCCGCTCCCCGCCAGCTGTAGATCGACTGGTCATCGTCTGCCACGACGCAAAGATTGCGGTGCCGCTGCACCAGCTTTTCAATGATCGCATGCTGAACGACCGAGGTATCCTGGCTTTCATCGGTGAGTACGTAATCGAAACGCTGCTGGTATTTGCGAAGCAGTCCGTGATCGCGTTCCATGACGTCGTTAGCGATCGTCAGCATATCGTCGAAATCAACGAGCAGCTTGCTGTGCCCCGTCCGCTTGAAGCTCTCATACTCCTGCAAAATCCGCGACGCTTCCGGCACGTCCACCTTGACCAGAGACCATTTGTCCGGCGGAATCATCTTATTCTTGACGTAGCTGATATAAGTAAGCAGCTCCTCCATCTGGTCATCCGTGATATTTTCAGAGACTATAGATCGAAACAAATTCCGCAAAATGATTTTTTTGTGCAGCGGCAGTTGGTCCCGGGCAGCGGTTCCCTCGACCCCCTCCGTCTCCTCCTCTTCCGCCTCCAGCTCGCCTTCGATGATTTGATACGCGATGCCTTTTTTCCAAAAATGCTCCCGCATCACCTCAAACGCCAAGCTGTGAATCGTTGAAAAATCCACGGGCTCCATGTGAGGGAAAAAACGCTTGAACCGCTCCTTCATATCGTTCGCCGATGCCCGGCTGAAGGTGACCGCCTTGATTCTTGAGGGCTTCACCCGCTTGACCTCGATCAAGTAGCCGATCCGCATAATGATAGTGGTCGTCTTCCCTGATCCCGGCGAAGCCAGCAGCAGCAACGGTCCATCCGTTTGTCTAACCGCTTTTTCCTGCACATGATTCAGGGATACGCCCAGTTCGCTTTTGCATCTATTAAAAAATTGTTCAGTAACCTGCTTCATAACCATTTATCTTAACCCTTTCACTAAACCAAATACCAAAAACGCCTGGCGGCGTTCTTTGAGTCACTCCACCTAAGTGTATTTTGTACAACTATTTTCGGACAAATTGCGGATTTCTGAATTTTAACTGCATAACATACATCTAAAATGGACCAAACCGGGTAGAATGGGCGATTTGCCCAATTTTAACTGCACTTTTTACAACTACATCTCTATGACTGCCGTCATGGCAAGAATTAAATGTATAAAATGCACTTACTACGTGCGAGGAGCCTATCCGACCGCAATAAGCGCGTAGTTTTTCTGGCGATTAAAGAATTGTTCAGCGCTCTGTATTATAACATTGGTTAGGTATCCATCGGAAAAGGAATTGTTTGGAGAGGCAAAATAGAGCCGGGAACCTTCAGGCGTACCTACCTGAAATTCACCGGCTCATCCGATCATGATCCCATGTATTTATCTTTCAAACTGAACAAATTCCTCAGGATGGTTGCGAACATATTCGCCGAGCTCTTTTCGTACTACACAAGTTACTTCACAGAAGGCGGCATATAGCGAGAGTATGGATTGTTTAAGCAGAGCATCCTGTTGGATATCCTCCGGTGAAGCATCAAAGGTATCGAAGCTTCTGGGATGATTGTGCCGCCGAAGAACCTCCTCGGTCTCTTTCAGTAGCCGAACAAAGTCTTCAGATCCGGCGTCGCCCAGCCTGGTACCCAATTCGGACCATAGCTTGGGTTGAGCCAAATAGTAAGCACTCCACCAATAAAACTCTGGCGCTGATTTAACCGCATGGTTATAAAATGCGTAAAACATAAAGAGACGCTGCTGACTGGATGTTAATTCAGAATAGGCCTTTGATTTTACGGCAGGGTTTTTGCCTCGAAGCGGCTCCATGATCGGTGCCATGCATGCCCATCCAAGATCGATGGCGTCAAGCGATTTAAAAGACTGTGAATCCATACTCACTAGCAAATAGAAAAACCTCCCATCGCTGTGATTATAAGTGATAGGAGGCGTTTTTGGCTAGAATCGACGATCCAATTAATATATTAAGCCAGGCTATCAACAATTTGTCGCAAAGCCTCGGTCATTGGTGTTAATGGACGGCCAAGCAGTTTTTCGAAATCGTTGCTTTCAATTTCCAGTGTATGCTCGCGAATTCCTTCTTGAATGCTTACGAGCATCGGAATGACAAAGTCGGGCACTCCGGCATTTTTCATAATATCGGCATAAGTTGCGTCATCTACCTGCTGTACAGGTACCTCCTTACCCAAAACCGTACCGAGGGCGGAGGCCAGTTCTTCTTGGGTAAACAGCTTGCCGGACAGCTCATAGATGGTATTCTCATGTCCATCTCCAGCCAGCACGGCTGCTGCGGCTGCCGCGTATTCTTGCTGCAGAGCCCAGCCAACTTTGCCTGCTCCGGCAGACGTCACCCAAGGTGCTCCGGCCAGTACGCCTTGAATACTTGAAGCTTCATTCTCTAAGTACCAATTGTTCCGCAGGAAAGAATAAGGGATTCCGGTTTTCAAAATAGCTTGTTCAGCAGCTTGGTGCGGCGGAGCCAGGAACATCTTCGTATCACTGGCATTGGCCACGCTCGTATAGGCGATAAAGCTAACCTTCGCACGGGCCGCAGCTTCCACCGCATTCGTATGCTGGCGAATTCTCGTTTCATTGTCCCCGTCAGCCGAGATGATCAGCAGTCTGTCGATTCCGGCAAAGGCAGCGTCCAGCGTTTCCGGGCGATCAAAATCGCCATGACGAACATCAACGCCACGAGCGCGAAGGCTTTCGGCTTTCTCCGGATTGCGAACGCTAACCGCAAGTTGACTTGCCGGTACCTTTTTCAACAACGCTTCTACTACTTTAGAGCCTAGTTTACCCGTTGCTCCAGTCACTAACATTTTCATGATTTCATTCCTCCATGTATCGTTGTAATTTAACCCGTTATAACTTTTATAGTTACAACAAGGATATATATAAAAGCTCTTTAAAGAGCTTTTATTTATTTGAACTTGTCGATCAATTGGGCTAATGTCGTTTGCGACAGCCTATGCTCCATCACGGATTGGGCGTCTCTCAATTCCGTTTGGAGAACTTGCTCTATGTTTCGCCCAACCAGGCACTCAATATTCGGTTTCTCATGGATGCGAAACAGTTGATGCTCCTCCGCTACATCCACCGCACGGTATATATCGAGCAGTGTAATATGTTCAGGTTCCTTGAGAAGCGAAGCCCCTCCCACCCCGGGCCTTACATCTATAAACCCTGCCTTCTTTAGCATCCCCATAATTCTGCGGATCACAACGGGATTCGTATTGACGCTGCTGGCGATGAAGTCCCCTGTACAATCATTAGGATTGATTGCGATAAGAGAAAGAGTATGCACCGCAATCGAAAAACGTGAGCTGATTTGCTTCATTTGTATCACCACCGTTGTAACCATTATAGTTACATATGATTTATATGTCAACACCCTATGATGGGTATCGACATGCCGTTATTGCCGCTTATTTTTGGTCAGAAAATCCGTCGCCTGTTTCTCGACCTCGGCCTTCACCTTGTCGATCCCGGCCGCCTTCAGCTTCCTGTTCAGAGTTGCAAAGGCTTTATCCACATTATCGACCGCTCCGATAAAAATCGGCTGAGCATACTGGGTGGACACGTTCGCCATGTTCGCAATTTCTTCCTTGACGTTCTCGGAGTTGAAAGAGAAGCCGAGATACGTAAATGGCTTCAGCCAATCCTCAACCTTATTGTTCAGTTCGATATAGCTGTCCGTCCAGTTGGCCATCGGTTTGAACAAATCCTTATTCACGAACCAGATGCCGGCGGCATCGGGAGGATAGGTGTTGGACTCCGCCGTTACGCCCTCCGGCAGATCAAGCTTGCCGTCACTGGTTACCACATAATTTTTACCTTCAATCCCATAGTAGGCGAGGTATGCATAGGACGGATCTTCCATAATCAGATCCAGAGCTTCGAGCGTACGTTCCGGGTTTTTCGAGTTGGCAGCGATTGCTGCGCCATTGTTGAGCCAACTGGTTTGAGACGCATGCCCGGTCGGTGACAGCATTGGCTTCACATATACATCAATACCCCTCTCCTTGGCACTTGTCATGATCGAAGCGACGTCGATGGAGTTGCCAAACGCAACCGCGGTTTTGCCTTGAACAAAATTGTCCTTGGAGCGCACTTTATTGGCGTACGGATTTTTGTTAATGTAGCCTTTGTCATACCACTTCTTCATCGTCTTTGCCGCATATTTTTGGGCACTCAGGTAAGGCTCCTCCATCATACTGACGATCCTGCCTGTAGGGTCCTCGTTATCAAATGCAATTCCTTCCGCCTTGGGATCGCCGGAATCGACCGGTGCTCCGATCCAGGCGATTTTCTCGTTCAACAGGTATTGATACGGTGTCGGCAGGTCATACTGCGAATCGAGATTCATCGGAATCATCTCTGGAAAATCCTTTTTCACTTCCGCCAGATAAGGTTCAATGTCCGAAAATTTCCTGATTTCCTTCATTCCCGCTTTTTCCATAATATCTTTGCGGAACAGCGCCACATTGACCTTGCGGTCCGGCGTCGAGGTGGGTACCATATACACATTTCCGTTTACTTTGGCGGAAGTCAATGCAGCTTCCGGTAGCTTGGCCATATGCCTCGGCATATAGGTCTTCAGCATATTTTCATCCAGCTTCAGGAAGGCCCCTTTGGATGCCTCGGAGACATAGTAGTTCCAATCGGCAGCGAATACAAAATCAACATCCTCGCCGGAAACCAATAAGAGTGGATATCTGGAGGCGACGTCGCCCCATCCGATATAGTTGATTTCCAGCGTGGCATTGATGTCTTTTTTCAGCTTAGCGTTAATCGCGTCCAGCACTTCCGGCATTCCTTTAGGCGCTTCCCCCAGCAAATATCCAACAATTTTGACTTCTTTGGAGTGGTCGGGTCTATCCGCCTTTCCCGCTGCAGTATCGGTGAGGAATGTTAGCCCGCCATCGTTGGCGGACTGTTTATTTGACCAGCAGGCCGGCAGTACGATCAAGGAAGCCAGCGCGAGAGTCAACGCGAAGAGCATGATTTTTCTGACTCTTTTCAACTTCTGTACCTCCCTTAAGATGACCAGCCTGGAATCACGTTTTCTTATGACACGGCAGTTTTAGGGTAACGGTTGTCCCCATCCCTGGTGCGCTGCGAAAATCAAGTCCATATGAGGGCCCGTATGCCAACTTCAGCCGTTCCTGAATGTTGTGAACTCCATAGCCTCCCCCCTTGCTGCTGTGCGGACGGGTAAAAATATGGCTGAGCTGCTCCTCATCCATGCCAATTCCGTCATCCGACACTTCAAGAACAAGGTCGCCGTCTTGCACCGAGGCACTGATGCGAATCGTCCCTTCTTCGGTCTCGCCTTCCCGGATACCGTGCAGGATACCGTTCTCTACGAGCGGCTGGAGCAAAATCTTGGGAACCTGACAGTCATACAAATCGACGGGAACCTCAATATCTAATCTGATGCCTCCGCCAAAACGCATGTTCTGAATGCTGACAT
Source organism: Paenibacillus puldeungensis (assembly GCF_042678945.1). Lineage (NCBI taxonomy): Bacteria > Bacillati > Bacillota > Bacilli > Caryophanales > Paenibacillaceae > Paenibacillus > Paenibacillus puldeungensis. Next base: position 30,149 of record NZ_JBHTLM010000025.1, read on the forward strand.
ACGCCTCGGTATGCTTCAGTTCGTTTTCCAGCGTAACATATTCTTTTCCATTCGACAGACTCAGCTTGTAAAAAAGGGCCAGCTCCTCAACCACCTCGGAGATATCTTTTCGCCCTGCCTCGATCGCCATAATATTAATCAGATCCAGCGAATTGTACAAAAAATGCGGATTAATCTGTGCTTGCAGCGCCTGTAGTTCCTTGTTCTTCACTTCTCTGCCAAGAAGATAGGTCTCGTCCATCAGGTTAGTAATATTCGTCGCCATATCGTTAAAATTTCGCATCAGTTCGCCGACCTCATCCTCGCTCACAGGGAGCAAGGAGAACTGGAAGTTGCCGTTTTTCATTTTTCGCATATGGGTGATCAACTTCAGAATACGTTTGGTGGCCCGCTTGGTCACCAGATAGGATACCGGCAGCATCAGAGGCACAACGAAAAGAAAGATCCAGATAATCCGGGTTGTTGCCCGTTTGCTTGATTCCAAAATATCCGAATAAGGCACCAGCATCGCGATCTTCATATCGGTATGGGCAATATCCTGCACGCCGAAAAGATATCGCTGGTTGTTCAGCAAATAGCTGTCATTCCAATAATTGATATCATCGGACTTGAAGTGCCTCGTGATCTGTGCGATCTGGGCCGATGTAAAGGGAACTTTTGTCGATGTGCTCAGCACATCTCCCGAGGAGTTGAAGAGCAGCACTGATGCATTCGGGGTGAGCACGGCATGGTTCAGCACCGACTGGATGCCGCTTTTTTTAACTTGTGCCTTGACCATCCCGTTAAACTGCTGAATATTATGAACGCTCGGAATTTTCCGAAGCACGACCAGATCTCCCGAATCTTCCCCCATCTCTACCGTTTTGTCGGGCAGCCAGGTAAAGGCCGCATTGGACTGGGCGAACCGGATGAACCATCTCTCGGTCTCCACCTTCCCCATATTCAGAAAATCGGTGTTTTCCGTCGCCGCAGCCAGGCCCTGTTTCATATACAGCTGCATGAAATCGATATCCTCGTTGTATCGAAACTGATTGACAATCGCGTACAACCTCAGCGCATCCATATGCCACTCATTAACGTCCTCATAGAACTGCGAATCCGTATCGACGCTCTGCTGCACCAGTTTGTTGAAGGCCACAAAATTGAGTACCTCTGTGATGGCCTGGGCTTTGTACTGTAAATAGGAATTGGTTTCTTCCAGCATCTTGCGCGCCATTTGAAGGCCGGTTTCCTTGCTCTCCCCCCGGGTGGCATGAATGTTGATAAAGAGCAGCAGCAGAAAGGGAATCAGAATGACCAGAACGTACGATAAGAAAAGCTTGTATCGGATACCCTTATTTCTTAACGAGAAAATATGCATTCGTTTTTTCATTTCGCTGCGCCCCTCTTATCCTACCTTCTCTCTGAACTCTGTCGGAGTCATACCGGTGTTTCGTTTGAAGAAGGTGGTAAAATAATTCGCATCCGCAAACCCGAGGCGGCTTGCGACCTCGAACAGCTTCATATCCGGATCGCACAGCAGCTCCTTGGCCTTCTGAAGTCGCGTTTCGGTGATGAATTCCTTGATCGTCCGCCCGCACTGTTTTTTGAAATAAGAGCAGAGATAAGTTTCGCTAAGCTTGACATGCTCCGAGATCGCGTGAATGCCAAAGCCTTTTTCGTGAAAATGCGCATGTGTATACTGAATGATTTCCCGGAGCTTCTTTTTCCCGGTTTCCTCGGAATCCGACTCCGGGTCGAGTGAATCTACGGAGGATAGCAAATATTCCTCCAGCAGATCAAGGCTCGGCAGCCGATCAATTTCCTTCCAGATATAGCGCCGTTCCGCACTCTGTGAACGTTCGGCGAGATTGAGCTGGATAGCCGTTTCCATAATGGCCAGCAGCATCTGGAAGAAGGTATCCTTCACCCGCACGATATCCGGGTCGAGCGCTGAACGGGCATGCTGAGTCCAGCGTCCGATCGAAGCCTTGACCTTTTCAATATTCCCCGTTCGCAGGTCTTCCCGAAGATGGCGAATTTCCTCCCAATCGGTAACCAGGGGCACGCTGACCCGGGGAGCATCGGAAAAGATAGGCGAGGCCCCACTGCCATAAAACTGAAGGCATGAGGCTTCAACCGCCTGCTGATAAGCCTCCGGGATATCCAGCAGCGCTTGAGCGGTTCCGCCAACGCCGACACGAATCTCGATGGTGGAGCTGACGATATTTTTTATTTCAGCCTGTATTCGTTCGATGGTTTCTCTGCCGTCTCTGTAAGAGCTTCCGAAATACCCGGGGAAAAGCAGCACGAGAAACTCTTTGGAGTCAAATCCAGCCAATACCTTCAGCGTTTGAAAGAAGGAGTGGCGGTTTATCATATCCAGAATGGTTTCCTGAACGGTTACAGGATTATCCGGGTGATCCGGCGGAATCCAAAAGAGAGATACTGCCACTGCGGTGTAGGGCCCATGAATCGGCAGCAGAAAGGTATCCTCTTTTTGCAGCGCCTCCAAGGCATGACCGGCTGAAGGATTAGTAATCAGCTTGCGTACCATTTCCTGCCGGAGGATCGACAGGCTGCGGTCCAGATCCTGCTGGAGAAAACCAACGGCCTGAAAGTTTTTTTTCTCTTCTTCACACAGCCGAACGGCTTCCTCAACCGTTTTTCGAACTTCATCCAAATTAATGGGCTTTTCAATATAGGAGAAGGCCTTGAGATGAATTGCCGACTTCAGATACTCTTTGTCCGAATACGCGCTAAGGAAAATGATTTTGCTGACGGAATCCTGCTTTCGATAAGCGGTTGCAAACTCAATGCCATTCATCTTCGGCATTCGGACATCGCACAGAATAATATCCGGATGTAATGCCGATGCGACATCCATGGCGGAAAGGCCGTTTTTTGCACACTCTACCTGCGAGATGCCGATTTCCTCCCAAGGCACGTATTTTTTTAACAGTTCACGGGTGCGGCTTTCGTCTTCAATGATAAGCAGTTTCATAAGTGGAGACCCCCCTCCAGAATTCCTCAGTCATGAACTATATCTATATTATAAGAATATAAATAAAAGCGCTTTCTCGAAAGAGAAGAAGCCTTTGATTTCTTTCGATTTTCTTTGATTTTCACATTATTGTACCATAGGCCAACCCGTTATTGGGGCAGGGTAAATTTTACAAAGAAAGGCTAAACAGCGCGATCCGTTGGAAAACACCTTCACGCGCTGTTTACATAAGTTGCATTAAGTTCGTACTGGATTACGCCTTGATCATAGACATGTGGATGCGTGCCCCCATATGATTGGCATCCATCTCCAGCACCGATTCCAGTTCCTTCTTCGCTTCATCCATTCGGCCAAGGCCAAGCAGTCCCAAACCTCTCATAAACCGGCAATGGATTCTGTTTCGTCTGCTGAGATCGTCTTCGAACACGAGAAAATCGGGAAGCGAAACTGCGAAATAGTCAAATTTTACCGTATCGTTCAAATGCTTTTCGGCATAATCAATGAGCTTGTTGAATCTGCGTTTTGCTTGCGAGTGCACGCCCAGCTTCATCCAAGCCAGCCCCTGGTAAAAAATCATTTCCGGCGGCTGATCATTGTAATACATCGCGCTGGCCGGTTCCTCAAGACCCCGAGAGGCTTTTTCAAAGCATGTTTTGGCTTCCTCCCATTTTCCCATTCTTTCGTAGACAAGCCCCATATAATAGTGAATATGATTTTCCTGGGCGCCTTCCAGCTTGCCTTCTCCCAGATTTTCCGGATATACAAGGGCGGCCTGCAATTGGCGAATTGCTTCTTCGTTACGCCCTCCGGCCATATCAAGCTTGGCCATTTCCACATGCCCCAGCACGTGCTGGCCTGTCACCTTGCCTTCTCCGCCTTCCCACGGGTGGAAGTTGCGGCTCTCCAGTGCCCGAAGTGCTTCTTGAGGCCGTCCCAAAATGTTAAGGAGCGTAACATACTCCAGGTACAGGTCATCCCGCTTCTCTACCAACTCCTTATTGGTTTCCAGAGCAGCAAACCTTTTCTCCGGGGAATAGCCCAGTTTCTTGTATAGCTGATCGAGCTCGTAATAGACTCGAGCATCTGCCTTCCGCAGGGCGAATGCGCGTTCCAGAGATTGCAAAGCCCGTTCCGAGTCGCCAAGCTTGTTATAGTAAGCGAGTGCCAAATTACGATGGACCGTCGGAAACTCGCTGTTGGCCTCGCGGGAAGCCTCCCATGCCAGAATGGCGTCATGGTGCCGCTTCTTGTCGTAATACCAGTTGCCCAAATAATAATTCGCCTTGTCATCCGAAGCATCTGTGCTGACCGCATGTTCCAGAGCTAACAGTTCGAACAAAGTATTCGGGAAGCACCGATCCGGCACCGATGCACATCCTGCCTTCCGGTGCTGCTCGGCAAGCTGCTTGTTATCGGCCAGATCGTGCAAGTACCCTAGTCCGTAATGAGCCATCGGGTAAGCCGCTGTCTGAGCATCCGGCACAATTTGGTTCAATACATGTATAGCTTCATCAAAAAGACCAGCAAAGGCATAATCGGAAGCCAGGTTCAGATAATTGTGAACGTCTCCCCGCATCAAGCGATGCAATTCGCTGCGTGCTGCCTCGGCTCCTTCAAGATCGCCAGCTTCGGCCAGTATCAAAACGCGTTCGTAGCCGGCTCCAAAATCCGCGATATCGATCGACAATGTTTCCTGTACGTATGCAGCAGCTTCAGCAAAACGTCCCAGTCTGCGCAGCAGCGCCGCTTTCAAGTGGCGAGCCTTGAAGTTATGGGCATTTCGCACGAGAGACCGCTCCGCAAGCTCCAAAGCCTCTCGCGCCGAGCCTTGGGCAGTGGCGATTTGCGCCAGTGTAAAATAACCGGCATCCTGCCAGGCTCCTGACCAGGTCGACTTATACAAGGCTGCGAACGCTTCTTGATTCCGTCCCTGCAGCTTCAAGGCCAATCCAAGCTGATAAAAAGCTTCCCCGTCGTACGGGTTCGTATTGCGCCAGGTCAGCGATTTCACCGCGGTGCGGAAATGTTGTTCTGCCTTAGAGAACTGCCCTCTCCGCAGCAGCAGCGTACCGTAAGCGATATTAATGCGAATATCGTTCTTGTCACGCTTAAGCCCCTCCAGGTAGTAGGCTTCCGGTTCGAAGGTAGCATGTCTGTACTGCTCCAGATGCAGCCCTGCCAAATAAAGCTGTTCGTTCGTTCGCAGTTCTTCCGGCTCGGGCAGCGGCTTGGCCGCCTCGGGAACTTCTTCAATCGATGGCGGAGCAGGCTTGTACGATACCAGCAGCCGTCCGTCAGCGCTTCGTATGGAAAGGATCAGGTCATGCGCCTCGTCGCCATCTTCCAGGGAGACAACGGACTCAAACGTCGATACCGGAGACAGCAACACGGTTTCCTTGATATAAGTCGTCCGCTTCCCTTTCAGTTCAATGACCGCACCTTCAAGGTTTGCGGTCGCGTAAGCCTGAGCAACCGCCTTTCGTGTCAATTCGTCGATCTCCAGATTGATTGCAGCGTCAATGGAAGCGTTCTTGACCACACCGATATTTTTGTAAGGCATGAAATATTGTGTGAAGGTTTTCTCCTCGTAAGGAGCCAACCAGGTGAAATCCGGCTGATTGTCCGTATAGACTCCGGTCATCAGTTCAATATAGGGTCCGTCTTCATCGGTCAGATTGCGATCCCATGCCTTGCCGAACTCGCCGTTCCCCCAGGTCCACTGCTTCTTGCCGGGCGAAACATGGTGGTTCGCCACATGCAGAAGGCCAGCCCCAACGCCGTGATCATACCCTCCGACAAAATTATAATCGGACTTATAAGCCATGTAGGAGGTCGGCACAGGGATATTGCGATAGCGGGAAATGTCCACGCCGGCGGAGTAGTCGATTTTGTAATAGGTGCCCGTTGCTATGGGGAACCGGGATACGTCACGTTTTCCGTGATCGAAGACAGCCGTTACATCCGGCGGAAACACGGATTGCGTATGATCATTAACGGCAACCGCAGGATTCGCCCACCACAGGAAGGTTTGCGGCTCCGGCGTTCGGTTGTAGAGCCGTGCCGAGATTTCAAGATAGGCCTTGCCCGGATGCAAAGTAAAGCCCGCTGTCACCTTGGTGCCGTACATCCGGTCAATCTCGCTGATCCATACCGTCGCGCTTCCATCCTCATGCGCTTCGAGCTTGTATTCCACAGGCCCATAAGTGTTCGGACGGTGGTGCTGCGGCCAGTTGAATTCGATCCCCCCGGAAATCCACGGACCTGCCAACCCGACAAGAGCGGGCTTGATCACGCGATTGTAATAGACAAAATCATACTGGTTCGTCTTATCGAGAGCACGGTAAATCCGGCCGCCAAGCTCCGGCATCATCTCGATCCGAATAAATTCATTCTCCAAAATGGCCAAGCGGTAATGCTGCGGCCGTTTCTCGTCTTCGATCCGGTCAATCACCGGATGGGGATAAACCTTGCCGGAGCTTCCCTGATACACCCGTTTCTCCAGAAACATAGGATTAGGGTCCGGCTCTCCAACACCGTATGTTGGGATGAAGACATCCTCCTCCCAAATTTGAACCTTCCGGGCGGATTTTTCCGTTCCTGAATACTGTGCCACATGTACCCCTCCTTTTAATGATAGTCTTACTTTACTTCTATAACAGCCTTTCGCCAATTGACTTAATTCGGTTTATGATGGACAATATTCTTATCTTATTATTGAAAATTGGAGAGTGCTCTTTCATGGAAATTCTGCAAAAAAAGCAAGAAGGATTCCCGGAAGAAAAACTGCTGGTGCTGCCGGATTATTTGACAACCGAATTGTCTCAATACGAGTTGACCCGCGGGCTCTTTATCAGCGATATAGGCTATTTCCCTCATGCCAAATATCATTACCGGGACCGCCCCGATGGGTGTGATGCCCACATCCTGATTTACTGTGCGGAAGGTTCAGGGTGGGTGGAAAAAGAGGGGCGTCTCTCCCCCCTGGAGAAGCGGCAGCTCGCTATCATTCCCGCCGGAATGCCCCACCGGTACGGTGCAGACGCCGATACTCCATGGAGTATCTACTGGTTCCACCTTCGCGGGGACCAGGTTCTATCCCATCTGCGGCTGTACGGACTCGAAAACGGTCCGGTACCTGTTCCGCTCGGTCTCGAAGCCCGCATTCTAGAGAGCTTTGAGCTTTGTTACAGCCTGCTTATGGAAAAGCCCTATTCCATGCCGGTCCAGGTTCATGTCTCCCAGACGATCGGTCAACTGCTTGGATCGATCGGCCTTGGAGCCGGGGGCTCCGCCCGTGATCGAAAACGAGAAAACGATCTGGGCCAGGCCATCCGTTATATGAACGACCACGTGCATACGAGTTTGACGCTGCAGGAGCTTGCCCGGCACACCGGGCTTTCCAGACAGCATCTAATCTACATGTTCAAGCAGGAAACCGGCTTCCCGCCAATTGACTACTATTTGCGGCTGAAAATGCAAAGAGCCGGACAGCTCCTAAGTCTGTCCGGCTTGTCGGTCAAAGAAATCGCCGCATCTGTCGGCGTTTCCGATCCTTATTATTTTTCCAGAGTGTTTAAAAAGCTGATGGGAGTGTCCCCTACGGAGTATCGCAACATCCCCAAAGGGTGAGGCCCCCTCCTTCTACTCTAAATCGAACCCGGCTTGAATCCCCCCGGTTCCCAGCGAAACCGAAAGCGACCATTCTATGGTCTGACCGGGTTTGATCACCGGAGCCGTTCCGTTGCCGATGGCACGATCAAGTCGATCATAGTAGCCAATCGATGGTTCCAGCGCAATAACGTTGCGGTCGTTGCCCATTCCTTCATCAACCCATATGCCGAGATAGGGAACCTTCTTCGGATCGGTACTCATACGGAGCCATTCGCCGCTATTCGCTCCGACCAGACCGCACCATCCTTCCTTATGGATGCCGGGAATGTAGTATTTTCGCCCATCCCCCGTCTGTGTTTCTCCGACCATGGACAGTTCTTTCCATGCGTAATGCTTCCCTGTGACTTGCGTATTCCCTCCAAAAACACAGACCATTTCTTGAACGGTAGATGGCAGCACGATATGGGTCGGCTCCGAAACCCAAAACTGCGGATGCGGTACCCAGATAAACGGCAGCGGCTCCGTGCCATGGTTAACGACGCAGTAGTCCATCTGAAGCTGATCTGTTGCTGGAAAGCTCAGCTTCCGCGTTAGCCGATAAGGTCCGGCCACTCCTTCTACCGAGCAAGAGACTTCCCTTTCGGTGAATTCGCAATCCCAGGATAACGGCCACACCTCCCCGTGATCGGGCAGCGAATGCCCTCCATAGCCGGGAGCTTCGCACGGATCAATGGTCGGGAACACCTCGTCCCATCCGCTCATATCCGCTTGACCAAAGGATGAACCATACTTGGGCTGAACAAGTTTTCTTCCGCCGGCATCCACCAGCCATTCTTTATCGGTTGGCTTATAGCAAAGCGAGACGATCTTGGCTCCAAGGCCAGGAATGATTTCCGCGCGAATATACTCCGTTTCCATGACAAACGATGACCAGTTTCGATACCGGGATGTCCCTATCTGTACAGCCAAACTGATCTCCTTCATGAGCGATCAACCTCTGCTCAGAATAAGCTCATATACCGGCGCGATGGAGATATCCCCCAGCTCGGAAATCAGCTCCTTCGCGTTTTCACTCCAACCAGCCATCGTAGTGTTGCTGTTGATGGTGCTTCCTTTGCGAATCGGAGAAATGTACAGATACATCCCTTTCTCGATCAAACGTTCACTGAACTGTTTAAGTCCGATCTCCCAAGTGTTGTTGTTCGAGAAGTTATCGTTGATCAGCTCCCCGTCAATAAAGGCGTAGCCAATGTCTCCTTGATAGTTGATCCGCAATAAGGCTTCCTTCATGCCCTCAAAAGCATCCTTCGAAAATGAGAGCACGGCCCGATCCTTGCTTACCCGCTTGAGATCAAATCGAGCTGCACGGCGTGGTATGCGGAACCGGTAGGCCGTAAACAGCCCCTCCTGCGTCCGCTCCAGCAGTTCTCCTCCGCTGATAAGGGATAATCCGTCAACGCCAGGGAATATGCGGAAGCTGATTTCTTCGGTATCCGTAGTCTCCAGCTTAATCTGGTTGCTATCTACGAGTAAACTTCCGTCGGTCAGGATGACACGCTTGCGACCTAAAATATCTTCCGTCCAAAAATTGAGGCTCTCTTCATCCGTAAGAGTGACCAGCTTCACGCAACGGCCGTCAGCTGCAGTCAAAGTGATCGGTCCCAAATCCCCAATGACAGGGCGAACAACAGTGACGTCCCCGACCTGGAACAGCTTCGCCGCTCCACTGTCCATACTCGCGAAAGACGAAGAAACAAATGCGTATTCAGGCGGCATACCTTTGGGTGAAACAAAGAAATAGTAGATGGTTCCATCTACTTCTATCCGGGTGATCGGCTGCGCCATCGCCAGTTTAAGCATGACGCCGTCCAGATCGAAGCAATAAGGCAGCATCGCGTAGCCATCCTTGCCAAGCGTTAAAGCACCCTTTGCCGGAAAACGAATCTCCTCATGTTCAGTTACGACCGTCACGCCATCCTCAACCACCATGTCATGGGTCTCGGCATGATCCTGATAGTTGTTCAGGAACAGAAGCCCCGAGCCTTCCGAAGCCCGGACCGCATAACGAAGCGTATCCGTGTCACTAGGATCCATCGCAGAGGTGTCCCCCGGTAAAATCGTTTTCGTCAGGCACATCCATTTCTCAAATGTTTGGAAAAAATAGTGCTGCAGACGCGTCCGGTGATACGACTCACGCAATTGGCCAAACTCTCCGATACAAGCGTTAAAATCATACGAAATTTTCGGCGTTGCCAAATCGTTCAGGAACACGTCCCTTTTTCCCTTAGGGTTAGAGCCCCCATGGTACATGTAATAGCCGAGCAGATTGCAGCCTTCTGCTACCTTGATGCCCGTCATCGCCGGTACGCTGATATAAGGGAAGTCGAAACGATATTTGTAAAAAGGTGTCATCCCGCCGCCCATCTCACAGCAGGCATACGGATAATCCTCGGGAGTATACGTCGGCTCAAAGTTGTAGCTCGTAGGAATGGCATTGTTATGCTTGTCGCGGTATATATATTCCGGTGTCGCCGGATGCTCGCGAACCCCTTGATATCTATCAACCTCGTAGTATATCCACGGCCAATGAGAATACCCGCCCCACAGCGGCAGCATCTCGGCGGCGGGCGCGTTAGCTCCTCCCCAGCCCGTGCACGTATATAGAGGCGTTTCAATGCCGGCCTGAATCGCCATTTCCTTAAGCTTCAGCAAGTGAGCTTCGCCATCTTCACCCTGGGTCATCCATTGGTTGCTGATCCCTGTAGTTAAAGCCCACTGCGCAGCGGAGTGGCCGTGCTCGTTCTCAATTTGCGTACCAATGATCGGTCCGCCTTGCTTATACAGCAGCCCTTGTACCTGCAGGCTAATTTGCTCATAGAGCGCCTTGACATACTTCAAATATTCTTCGTTATTGGAGCGCACCTCGAAAGGACGGCCAAACAGCCAGTCCGGCAGCCCCCCGTTGCGCATTTCCCCATGATCAAATGGGCCGATTCGGATAATCACGTACAATCCATGCTTCCCGCACAGTTCCACAAATCGGCGAAGATTCCGGCGCCCCCCCCATTCAAAGACACCTTGGATTTCTTCATGAACATTCCAGAAAATATAGGTGCTGACAATGTTGATGCCGCCCATCTTGATTTTGATAATCTCGTCTTCCCATCGGTTCTCATCATAGCGGCTGTAATGAAATTCACCGCAAATGCCAAAAAAAGGCTCGCCGTTCTTTTGCATAAAATAATTCGTAAATCCTAAACGTTCGCCGGACGGGTTCTCTCCCTGCATATATTTTTTCCCGTAGTCGATTGCTTTTCGGTCCTTGCTCGCATCGATGCGATAAACAGACATGATAAGCTCCTCCTGTACTCTTTACATATAGGAAAAGAGAGAACTCTCCCGCATTCGAGAGAGTCCCTCCAAAAATCGGCAGCACTTCAGCTTATTGCTTCTTACTTGCCAAGAAATCGCCTGCCTGCTTTTCAACCTCGGCCTTAACCTTATCGATACCGGCCGATTTCAGCTTTTTATCGAGCAAGTCAAACGCATCGTCCACGTTTTTAAAAGCACCGATAAAGATTGGCTGTGCGTACTGGGTGGATACGTTTTTAATATTGGCAATTTCGGTCTTTATGTTTTCAGAGTTGAAGGTAAAGCCTAAATACGTCACCGGGGTCAGGTAGTCCTTGATTTTGCTTTGAAGGTCGATATAGCTGTCCGTCCAGGTTGCCATTGGCTTGAACAAGTCTTTATTCACGAACCAGAAGCCGGCGGCATCCGGAGGGTACGTATTCGTGTCGGCCGTTACGCCATCCGGCAAACCAATTTTGCCATCGCTCGTCACTACATAGTTTTTGCCTTCAATACCAAAGTAGTCAAGGTATACATATGACGGGTCTTCCATTAGCAAATCGAGCGCTTCCATGGTACGCTCCGGATTTTTCGAGTTGGCGGCAATCGCTACGCCGTTGTTGATCCAGCTTGTTTGAGCCGCATGACCGGACGGGGACAGCAGCGGTTTCACATAAACATCGATGCCCTTCTCCTTGGCATTCGTCATGACGGAGGCCACGTCAATAGAGTTACCGAACGCAATAGCGGTTTTTCCGTTCACAAAGTTATCTTTGGAGCGCACTTTATTGGTGTACGGATTCTTGTTGATATAACCTTTATCGTACCAGCCCTTCATAATATTCGCTGCATATTTTTCGGCGCTCAGGTACGGTTCCTCCATCATGCTAACGATCTTGCCTGTCTTATCCTCGTTGTCATACGAGATTCCGACAGCCGTAGGGTCTCCGGAATCGGTAGGAGCGAGCGGATAAGCGATTTTCTCGCTCAGCAGATGTTGAAAAGGTGTAGGCAGGTCATATTGCGATTCCAGGTTCATCGGAATCATTTCCGGGAAATCCTTCTTGGCTTCCGCCAGATATGGTTCGATATCTGAGAATTTCTTGATTTCTGTCATTCCCGCTTTTTCCATAATATCTTTGCGGAACAGCGCCACATTGACCTTGCGGTCCGGTGTCGAGGTTGGGATCATATATACATCCCCGTTTACTTTTGCAGCTGTCAAGGCAGCTTCCGGTAGCTTGGCCATATGCTTCGGCATATAAGTCTTCAGCGTATTTTCGTCCAGCTTCAGGAAGGCACCCTTGGAGGCTTCGGAAACATAGTAGTTCCAATCCGCGGAGAAAACAAAGTCTACATCCTCTCCGGAAGCCAGCAAGAGCGGATATCTGGAGGCCACGTCCCCCCAACCGATATAGTTGATTTCCAGCGTAGCGTTGATGTCTTTTTTCAGCTTGGCGTTGATCGCAGCCAGTACTTCCGGCATTCCTTTAGGGGCATCTCCAAGCAGATACCCGACAATTTTGACTTCCTTGGAATGATCCGGCTTGCCATCGGAACCCGCGGTTTGCGCAGTTGCGTTAGACTTGTCTGAGCCGCTCGAAGCATTGTTGCTTGATGAGCAGGCAGACAGCAGCATGGTGATCATCAACACGAGACACACGGATAACAGCGAAAACTTCTTCAGATGTTTCAAGATAAGACCTCCTCTTTTTTTTAGAAGACTTGGTGTTGATATTTATAAATCCCCTTGCGGGAAATTTATCGGGTCCCTTATCCCTTCACGGCACCAATCGTAACGCCTTTGACAAAGTATTTCTGAACAAACGGGAATACAATGGCAATCGGAACTGTCGTGATGACCGTAAGAGCAAGTTTAAAGGTTTCTTTCGGGCTGTTATCTGTTACGTGCTGAGCAAAGGTAGATGACAGGTTAATCGATGACAGCATCTTGTATAACAAGTACTGAAGCGAGACAAGCTGCGTCTTGTCCGTAAACATCATGGCAGTCCACCAGTCATTCCAATAAGCGAGAGCCGTAAACAGCCCTATCGAAGCCAAAGCCGGTTTACTCAGTGGGAGAATCATTTGGAAAAATATCCGGAAATCCCCCGCCCCATCAATACGAGCGGACTCAACAAGCGGCTCCGGAATGCTTCCGGAAATGAAGCTTCTCATGATCAGCACATACATGACGTTGAACATCGGAACAAGAACCAGCACGAGATACGTATTTTTCAGATGCAGGTTGTTGCAAACCCACAAATAGTAAGGAGCAAGGCCACCGTTAAACAGTGTTGTGAAGTACAGGAAGAAGGCCAGTCCATTGCGGTACTTTACTTCCTTCCGATAGAGGACATAAGCGGCCATCGTCGAGATAAACAAGGAAAGCGCTGTACCAATTACGGTAACTGACAGCGAAATTTTAAAAGCGTTCAATACGTCCGCCGGATAGCGGAAAATAAAATCATAAGCTTGGAGGGAAAAGGACCGCGGCCAGAACCAATAGCCTTCCTTAAGCACCGATTCCTCCGAAGAGAACGAGCCCGCCAGCATGACAATAAAGGGAATCAGACAAAAGAGGGCAATGAGCGCCACGATCGTATAGGATATCGCCTCAAATATCCTGTCATTTTTGGACTTTCGTATTTTTACGGATTTATGTTTCACCGCCGGAATAGTGCCGTTCATCGGCTGAATATTCGATTCCATTACAAGATCACTCTCTTTCCGCAGGTTAGAACCTAGAATAGGGCTTGATCAGGCTCATAACGCTTAACTAGATAGTTGACAGTCAGGATGATAACCAAGGTAAGTACGGATTGATAGAAGCCTACCGAAGATGCCATACCAAAGTCTAAAGATCCAACCAGAGAACGGAACACCAGGGTGTCAATAATGTCGGTCGAATCCATTAGAGTTCCGTTATTGCCGATCAACTGGTAGAACATATCGAACTCGCCCCGCATGATCCGTCCAAGCCCCAACAAAATGAGAATGATCATGGTCGGTTTAAGCAATGGCAGCGTAATTTTAGTGATCTTCTGGAACCGGGTAGCGCCATCGATCGTTGCCGCCTCATAAATTTCTTGATCGATGCCGACAATGGCCGCCAGGTACAACACGCTTCCAAAACCGACCCACTTCCACACATACAGTAACGGAAGCAGCACATACCAGTAAGAGGTGTTGGAGTAAATATCAATGGCCTCTAGATGCAAGTGAGTCAGTAACCGATTCACGATCCCGTATTCATAATTCAGAAAGTTATAAACAAAAGCAGATACGGTTACCCAAGAGATAAAGTAAGGCAGAAACATAAAGGTCTGGGCCGTCCGTTTGAACCACTTCTTGGTGATTTCGGAAATAAGTACGGCTGCCAATATAGAGAACACCGTATATGCTCCTAGAAACACCACATTGTAAAGAATCGTATTTTTCGTGACGAGCCAGGCTTTTCCCGAGGAAAAGAAATACTGAAAATTGTCCAAGCCAGTCCATGGACTCATGAATATTCCGTCCCGGTAGTTGAATTCCTTAAAGGCCATCACAACCCCGGCCATCGGCACATAAGCGAAAATAATGAAATATACCGCTATTGGCAGAAACATCAGATACAGCGGCCATCTTGCGCGAAGCTCTCGGATCACGCTCAAGTCCATCTCCCCCATCCTTGTTGCGTTTCTTATGTATTAATTGTATAAAGGAGCAGGGCTCACTTATAGCAGCAAAACCTATGATAACCTTTGAATTCTTACGCTTAGGTACTTGCCTCGCTTACCATCTACCACTAAATGTATTTAGTACATCTAATTCCGGGCAAAATGTGGTTTTTAAGATTTTAGATGTAAAATGTGCATCTAAATTGGGCCACTTTGTACTGGCAGGGTTATTTCATACCTTTTAGATGCACTTTTTACATTTAAATGCTCAATACTTCCAATACGGTGCTGTTTAACTGTACTTAATGCATTTAATAAGTTTACAGAAACTCTGCGATACCCATTTTCCACTTGTTGATCGACACATTTGTTGATTGCCTGTTGATCGCCTACAAGGAATGAGAGTGATGGCCGGTTATTGTTTTATTGTTCCTTATATTAAAAAGAACCGGATACACGCCCATATTGCTTGGCGTTATCCGGTTCTTTGAGTAGAACGGGTGTTCAGTTTTTTGCGACATATCGCAATCGACCATTCTCCTCTGCCAGCTCGTAGATGACAGGGCGTTCCAAAGGCTGGACATTCGGTGAATGGATCGTCATCCGCAAATGACCGTTCAGATCACGAAAAATCATACCATGGCCTCCGTCTTCGGCGAACAATGGCTCCGGGTCCTGTGACCAAGGCCCAGTGACCTTACCGCTGGTTGATCTGGCAATGCCCATGGTGTAGCCTTTTGCACCGCCCGTTGACCAGAGCATGATCAGCTCTCCACTCGCCATTTTGTGCAGAAAAGGACCGTCCGTCACGTATTGCCCCTGCTCCCCCGCCTTGGACCACGGGGCATCTGAAGCGCGAAACAGCAGCTTTGGTTCTCCTTCGGCGGCGTCAAGCCCCGGCTTCAAAGGAACAGCATACATTTCACCATCAGTCACCTGTAGCCATTCCCTGCAAAATACCATCCAGTGCCTGCCATCCTCATCCGTATACAAGGTGCCGTCCAGGCACTCCCAATCCGGAGGAGTAAGGGGACGATCACCCAGGGGACGAAACGGCCCCAGCGGATGATCGGAGATTAAGGCTTCTGTCCCCCGGCAAACATGGTCCGCTTTAAAGGAGGCAAACATCACATATTTTTCCCCGAACGCATACACCTCCGGCGCCCAATAATGATGATCCGACCAAAATCCTGGATTCGGGCGAAATACGGGATAAGGTCCATCCCAATGAATCAGGTCCTCGCTGACATATGAATCGAAGCCGACAGGTTGTCCCGACCAAGCGGTAGAACCTTCTGTCCCGTAGAGATAATATTTTTTATCCGTTGGAACCGTTAGGATATAAGGATCTCTTAT
Organism: Paenibacillus puldeungensis; assembly: GCF_042678945.1. Taxonomy (NCBI): domain Bacteria; kingdom Bacillati; phylum Bacillota; class Bacilli; order Caryophanales; family Paenibacillaceae; genus Paenibacillus; species Paenibacillus puldeungensis. The sequence continues at coordinate 46,112 of NZ_JBHTLM010000025.1, forward strand.
ATGAATTTCGGATAGCTTTTTAACCATCATTCATTCTCCTCATTTCGGGGATTCCATGGTGAGCTCAAAAGGCTCATTACGGTCACAAACGAGTACCCCATCACGTACGTCAAGGCGAGCAACCTGAACACTGGAACGCCGCTGTTCATAGGTTGACTTGTCCTCCGACGCTGCAGCATTCGTTTTTCCCGGGTGGGTGAAATAGAAGATGTAAGCAGAGTCGCCCGATACGACGACATCCGCATGATGACCGATTCCCCCATCATCCGTTCGGGTGCCCGGTTGATCCAAAATCATGTTGTTTCGTTCCCAATGCTCCATGTCATCGGAACGATAGACGGCCTGCCCTCTCCACTCGTCGATGATCATCCAATAGCTCTCTTTGAAATAAAAAACATTTGGTCCTTCATGTCCGCGATGGGTCAGAACGGGACCAACAACCTCCCACTCGAATAAATCTTCGCTGTCGGCAGCATAAGTAAAAGATCCGTTTTCTTCGTCTTTATACCACATGCGGAACCCGCCATCTTGTTTTTCGTGAATACACGCATCGATCACCCGATTCGAACTAAGCTGCAGCGGACCTTGCAGCTCCCAATTCAGCATATCCTTACTCGTGTAGTGAACAATATGACGTGGACCGGTCCAGTCTATCGGTACTCCCGTAATATAGCTGACATACATGTGATAGATCCCCTGATGCCATAGGATTTCCGGCGCCCAAAACGTATTTCTTCCCCATTCAAAATCAAGCCCGGACAAGGTGCCGCGGTAGAGCCAATTTATCCCTCCGTCCGAGGATACTGCAACACCAAGATCGGTTCCATGAACCCATGCTACACCGGGACCTTCCGCAGATGCTCTGCGGCTCGTATATATCATCCACCATTCCTGTAACTCCCGATTATAAATGACGACCGGATCGGTTGCTCCGTCATATATCGGATCTCTGTACAATGGACTTTCCACTGACTACCATCCCTCTTTTCATTATAGTTAAGAAAAAATTTCCTGAGGATGCACAATCTTATCTTACAGGAATAGCCCAAAGCCCAACATGGGAAGAAGTTACGTTTATCTTTGAAAAATTACGAAAGCACATCACATAACAATTTCATCACACCTGCGCAAAAAAGGACCGGTCGGACCGGTCCTTCACTCAATCATATGGTTTACAAAACTTCACCATTCGTCGCAATTACTTGCTTGTACCACTGGAAAGAGTCTTTTTTCGAGCGTTTCAATGTGCCGTTGCCTTCGTCGTCCAAGTCTACATAAATAAAACCGTAGCGTTTGGACATTTCGGAAGTGGACATGCTCACAAGGTCAATCGGGCCCCAGCTCGTATAGCCGATGAGGTCAACCCCGTCCTTGATCGCTTCCTTCATCTGAGCGATATGCTGGCGGAGGTAATCGATCCGATACGTATCATGAATGGACCCGTCTTCCTCTACCTTGTCGTACGCGCCCAATCCATTCTCAACGATAAAAAGCGGCTTTTGATAGCGGTCGTAAAAATTGTTTAGCGTAATCCGTAAGCCCACCGGGTCAATCTGCCACCCCCAGTCGGAAGCCTTAAGATAAGGGTTCTTCACCCCGCCGAACAAATTTCCTTCTGCACGATCCCCGCCCAGCTCTGACGATACGGTCAAAGACATGTAGTAGCTGAAGGAGATATAATCGACCGGGTACGCCTTAAGAATCTCGTCATCTGAGGCGTCTTTCTCAATCACGATGTTATTTTCTTCAAAGTACCGGGTCATGTAGCTCGGATACTCGCCGCGCGCATGCACATCCGTAAAGAACAGGTTCATCTGGTTCTCATGCTGGCTCTTGCGCACATCCTCCGGATTGCAGGTGGCCGGGTACGTCTCCATCCGGGCCAGCATACAGCCGATCATGGCACCCGGAATGATCTCATGGCACAGCTTTGTCGCTAGGGCACTGGCTACAAACTGATGGTGCAGTGCCTGATAAATCGTCTGCTGTTTATTTTGCACGCGATCAATCACCACGCCCCCACCTGTAAACGGGCTGATCGTCATCATATTGATCTCATTAAAAGTCAGCCAATACTTCACTTTATTTTTGTAGCGGCGAAATACTGTTTCGGCATAGTTCGTGAAATGCCCGATCACTTCGCGGCTTGCCCAGCCGTTATATTTTTGAGTCAAGCCAAGCGGGGTCTCGTAGTGAGCCAAAGTCACCAGAGGTTCGATCCCATATGTGTGCAATTCATCGAACACATTGTCGTAAAATTGCAATCCGGCTTCATTAGGCTGAGCGTCGTCGCCATTCGGGAATATCCGCGACCAGTTTATGGAGATTCTGAATACCTTAAAGCCCATTTCGGCAAAAAGGGCGATGTCTTCTTTATACCGGTGATAGAAGTCAATCCCATGCCGCTTAGGGAATCGTTCGTGGTCCAGCTTACCGGACAAAATTTTGTCAATCTGCTCGGATGTGATTTCAATAGCATGTCCACCGGTTCGCTTTTCTTTAGGCACATAAACTACCATGTCCGCGCTGGACAAGCCTTTTCCATCTTCATTATATGCGCCCTCTAATTGATTGGCTGCCGTTGCACCGCCCCAGAGAAAATGTTCTGGAAATCCTTGAGATGATTTTGGCATGTTCTTTACCTCTTCTCTAAATTGATTACACAACCGTTGTCAGCAGGTAGTCTCCTGGCTTTACTTCCTTCTCTGTGGTCTTCAGCACGTCCAGGTAATCTGCCGTGTTAGTGACAATGACCGATGTTGAAGGATCATACCCGGCTGCTTTAATCTTCTCAACGTCAAAGTTCAGCAGCAGTTGCCCACGTTGAACCTTGTCCCCTTCCTTAACCTGCTTATCGAAAAATTGCCCCTTCAGTCTCACGGTGTTGACACCAACGTGAATAAGAAGCTGGACACCGCCGTCAGAGGTGATGCCGATGGCATGGCCTGTCGGGAAAACCGTTGTGACCACCCCATCCACAGGCGAAACCAACCGGCCTGATTTCGGCTCGATAACAAGTCCTTGCCCCATTGCCCCTGATGCAAAAGCTTCATCGGAAATGCTGTCCAGCGTATGAATATTTCCTTGCAGTGGACTTTCAATGATTTCTTTAGCAAGAAGCGATTTTGCCTCTTTGCTGCACTCTTCTGTAGCCGCAGTTGAGGCAGCAGGTCTTTCTTGAACTGTATCCTTGTCAACAGGATCAGCAAATCCAAGCGTCATGACCAAAAGCATGGCCAGGGCAAAGGCAACGACGATGCCGGTAATCACCCACAGGAACCCAGGTCCGATATAGGACGGAATAGCAAGCAGGCTCGGCAGGGCAAAGGCGAGTCCCTTACCGTGGCCCATCCCAACGATTCCCCCGCCAATTGCCCCGGAAACACAACCATAAATGAACGGTTTTTTTAGTTTCAGGTTGACCCCGTAAATACTAGGCTCCGTAATGCCAAATACTGCAGCAACTGCCGCTGAGCCGGATAAGGCTTTGAGTTGTCCGTTTCTGGTTTTCAGCAATACTCCCGTAACCGCCCCAGCTTGAGCCAGCACTGCCGCAGCCAACATAGGCAACATGGTGTCGTACCCGAGCGTCGTCAAATTGTTGAGCATCACAGGAACAAAACCCCAATGCACGCCAAAGATGACAAATACCTGCCAGAAACCGCCTGCAATCAGCCCCGCCACTAAAGGACTCAGATTATATACCCATGTATAGCCTGAAGCCAGACCTCCGCTGACCGCATTTCCCACCGGTCCAAATAAGAGGAAGGTAAGTGGAACGAGAATAATCAACGTTAGCAAAGGAACAATAATATTTTTTAACGACTGATGAATAAACGAATTGAAGAATCTCTCCACATAGCTCTGAACCCATACCGCCAAAATAATTGGAATAACGCTTGAGGTAAATGTTACAAATACGATGGGAATGCCCAAGAAATAGAATGGGGTACCGCTGCTCATGGCAGTCGCAATCGCCGGATATACCATCGCACCCGCAATGGCAATAGAAACGAACATATTTGTTTTAAATTTGCGCGAAGATGTTACGGCCAGAAAAATCGGCAGAAAGGTAAAGATGCTGTCCGAAGCCGCATTGAGAAGCAGATAGGTTCCGGAAGCATTGTTCATCCAGCCAAGCGTTAAGAAAAGCGCCAACAAGCCTTTCAGTACCCCGGCTCCAGCCATAGCCCCCAAGAGCGGCGAAAAGATGCTGGAAATAATGTCCACGGCTTTGCCGAGAAAGCTGGACTTTTCATTGGTTTCTTCCTTCGGATCCGTGTTCTCTGTCTTGAGGTTAGTTTGTTCCATTATGCCTTCGAAAACTTGGGCTACGTTATTGCCGATTACCACCTGGAATTGTCCGCTGCTTTCAACAACCGTAATGACGCCAGGGGTATCAAGCAGCGCCTTTTTATTCGCCTTTGTTGTATCCTTTAGTCGAAATCTTAATCTTGTGGCGCAGTGAAAAACAGAATTGATATTGGATTCTCCACCTACTAGCTCAACGACTTTTTTGGATAGGTCTTTATCTCTGCTTCCCATCAAATATGTCCTCCTTCTAATGATTTATATCGTTCAGGTTCACTGTCGCAGATGTTTTTAGAATGCACTGACATGCTTCCTTCTACCCTGCTAAACAAGAAAAACCTGAACTCGTGGTAAAATACACTCCAAAAAGAGCGCATGTTTTCACCACCAGTTCAGGTTTTGCCTGCATTACCAGTAACACCCTGTATACTGTATTCCGTTAACATTGCTTATTTTGTTTATTCCATGCTGTTTCGTTCGGTAACCCGTTGAATGTGAATCGTCAAATACACATATTCATCCTTGCTAAGCGATACGTCGTAGGTTTTTTCAAGAAAATCGTTAATTTTAGACACGCACTCGAACGCTTTGACATACGTCTTCTTGATCTGTGAATAAAGGAAATCCTCGCCCGTCTCATGCACCTCCTTATGCAGCACCCGCATCGAGAAGTATTGCAGATGTGTAATAAAACGAGAATAACTCAATGTGGATTCGTCCAATACAATCCCGTAGTGATATGTCACAATGTTCAGAATAGAGTGCACCATTTCCGTCATCTTCAGCGTCGACGTCATCTCGGTGCTGTCCATCCGGGCATTGACAATATGGAGAGTGATAAATCCGGCTTCATCTTCACCCAGTTTGATCCCCAGAGTATCCTCAATGATCTTCAGCGCATCCAATCCTATCGAAAATTCTCGCTTATAGAAGCGCTTGATTTCAAACAGCATCGCATTTTTGAGCAGAATCCCTTTGTTTGCCCTTTCAATCGCAAAGGTAATATGATCGGTTAACGATAAATAGATGTTATCGCTCAGTTCCGTCCCCAGTTTCTCATTAGCATGCTTTACGATGTCATTTACGATTTCCAAATGAGAGAGGGGAATATTATTTAGAAGCTCGGCTAATTTTGCTGTAAATTCATGTTCATGAAGCATGAAAACCTTATCTATTTTGTGCTCATCGACTGGATCTCCAATGGACTTATTAAAGGAAATACCTCTGCCCATCACGATCATTTCTTTACCCTTCTCGTTTTTGGTTAGCAGGACGTTGTTGTTCAGTACTTTCTCAATGATCACCTGGCTCAACTCCTCTCATACACCTATAGTGCATAAAAAAAGCCTAAGTTTATTCAAACACCACAAAATACATCATGGTATCTAATAAACTTAGGCATTGCCCGCATAACCGGTCACAATCCTGTTTGTTTGTTGAGGTTATTGTAGCACAGGAAATAAAGCGGTTTCAAGGGTTTAAAATTTACACTTTATACCAACAGCCGACTTCTGTTCCTATTATGAATTCCTACCGGCATTTCTTGTTTATATTTCGCCATGTCTTTGGAGATTTGCGTGGTGTATTGCTGATACAATTTACTTTAGGCTTCGTATTTGCTCCAAGCCTGATGGATCCATTTGTTAACTGCTGCCAGTGCAGAACCCTCCGGTAAAAAAAGGCTAGGGCCATAAGCAAAAAGCTTAGGGCCAGCAGCGCTCCTTTACGTATAAATGACCTCTCCCTCTTGTATTTTTTCCAAATATGCTTCCCGTCCCAATAGTCCGCGAAGTCTATGAACCTTTGAAACTACATGTGCACATATTTCACGATATGAAAAGAAGTCCTTCATGTGGTATTTTACCGTAATGATATGAATATTGAGCAATTATTAATCTCTCTTCAGCCATTGTACATGCTCTTTAGAAATCTGCATCCCCGCCTTCTGATGAAGCAGAATCGACGGTTTATTGGATTCACTAATTTGTGAGTAAGGGATCTTGTGATGTTCAAGAAAATAACGAATCATAAAGTTCATGAGTTTGACCCCATAGCCCTTTCTTCTATGCTCTTCTACCACAGCCAGGAGACCTATAGAACCTTCATCATGAATTCCTATGAACCCAACAATCTGATTATTGAAAAAGCCTCCGAACAGCGCGTTCGCCCGAAGTCGTGACATCACATACGAAAGATTATGCGCGGGATAAAACTTTTCCACATGTGGATAATCCTCGCTGGGAACAAGATTCTCACATTTAAGTCACAATTCTGAATAACTTGTGGATATTCATTTAAAAAAGCCGCTTGAACATAGGTATCTTTATGAGTTAAATGATACTTACCCTGAACAAAACCTCCCGCCCAGCTCTGAAAAACCTCACACTCGTTCATATTATCCACACCTTGCAGCAATCTCATATAATCCTCTATAGTATCGCAACTGATCATATGCGTCTCGCTGGAGATATCTAGCATCACAACTCCATGTGGATCAGATTGAATGATATGGGCTTGGTTATACTTGATGCTCTCGATCATGTTTATGTGATGAAGTACGTTTTGGTATAAATAGTATTGTAATGAATCAGTTAGACACTTAATAACTCAGTTACAATGTTTATTTTTCAGTTAGAAACAACATTTTCGCTTTTGCATGGAACAACCGTTCCAAACCGTAAATGCTACTGACTCGCTCAATAAACTCCTCCTGATTCCACGCTATTCGCTGATGAATTTTCATTTTCTTCATAGGCATCTACACAATCATATAGTTATTAACCTACATATTTGTAGAAACAGGGTATTTGACTTAAGAATAGGGGATGTTTAATTTGTACAGACAATTTCAAAATCATACGTATGATAGCTATACTCATTCCAGAAGCATTACTTTGCTTGATATGAAGCAAGGAGATGTAAATGGGGATGGAATAATGGATAACGTGTATTTATACGGAAATAGACTCGATGGAATCTTTGCAGATAACATTACACTTATTATTCAAGATGGACATTCTAACAAAAGTACAACGGTAAATCTTCAAAACAATGCGGGATATAATGCTAGGCTATTCCTTGGGGATTTTTCTAAGGATAACGTAAAGGACATTTTAGTAAGCATAGATTCTGGAGGAAGCGGCGGATATGGTATATTTTATATCTATTCCTTCAAAAATAACATTCTACACGAAATGTTTGATGTTGAAAAATATAATAATGAGTATAAATTCAATGTGAATTATGAGGAGTTCTACAAAGTGAGTGTAGGGAGTCCTCAACTTGACGTGCTATTTACAATAGACATTAGTTATAAAGGCTATGACTATTTATCACAATATTACCTCGAAAATGGTAAACTCAAACAACCAATCAAGGGTGAGGTTCTTGCTTTAGGTGCATTGTATCCCATAGTTACAAACGAGAAAAGCATGGGTTATGATTTACTTGCTGTTCAACGTATTATTGGTACTTCTAACTCCGGCACATTAGGGTATGTCGAAAACCTTATGACATGGAATGGCACTCAATTTACATCCTCAAGATTGTCAGTTGCCATACTTGGTACGAGGTTAATCAGCCTTTACTAATCATTTCTGCGTCCAATCCATCAAAATTCATTCCTATGCATATCTAGACTTTTTCTTTATTTGTTGAACTCTAAACGGTCAAATTCATTAACCTTTTGTCCGGACAACAATCACAAATTTAGATCACTTCATAGTTGCATTAGGAATGTTACTAAGTTCTTGTCACTCGACAACTAACTTTAATTTTTGTCAGCCATCTAAGTCCATGCCCAGAAGAAGCCGTCGCGGTCCCAGGCGATTCTGCCTTTATGCTGCTTGCGGAAAGCTTTCTTGACCTCTTTCTCCAGCGAGACATTCCCGTTCTCGTTCACAAAGATATACTGCTCGCCGAAATGCTCTTTCACATGCGCGATCGCTTCTTCCTGGCGCAGAATCCCCCTGAATTTAGTCTCGTTAACCATCCATTCGGCAATTTGCTTCTCGGTTGTTGTTTCCACGTTTCAAGTACGACCTCCAATTTCCTGGTTGACGTTATTATACCATTGTTGGATTAACCGCAAACAAACAGAAATTCATATTAGTTCTTCTTTAATATTGGCTTCAATATACTCAACAGTCCGTTCGACATCGTTACTGTAGTTCAATATTGCATCGTTTCCTTTCCCCGTACGGTTGATTATATTATAGCAACGTCTCAAGCTCCCTTTTGTTCCTGCATTGCTCTAATGCACTGGGAACCGCCCCAGACGAAGGTTGTTCCTTTCGTTAGAACGAAAAAGAGGACTTTACTCATCACAAGTAAAAGTTCCCCTAATTTTCAAAGCTTTCTTGTATTTTGTTGAACTAACGTTTCCCGTTAGCGCAACACGCTATTCGCTGAGGAATCTCCTTTATGGGCATCTGCACAATCATATAGTTATTAACCCACATAATACTGTAAACACAGGTTATTTGACTTTACGAATAGTGCATTATCTTTTTAAAGCAAAAGGAGGTATTGTATGACAAATTTTTATTCTTTTCACGGGACTATCACTATGATTAATGATTTTTTTACAGGTCAAAATGGTGAAGGATGTTATAAATTAATATCTGTAGACAACGGATTGGGAGCATTAGTAAATTTCGTGGTATCACCCAAAACTTATTTTGTAGACCATGTAATGGTGTCAGTAGGAGATCAAGTGACTGGATATTATGACGGAAACGCACCTGCTCTTCTAATTTACCCTCCACAGTATCAAGCAATTGTCATGGTAAAACATAGCCCATATCAGAATGTAAAAGTAGATTATTTTAATACTGAGTTGGAGAGTAGTGATGGACGATTACGATTAAATATTTCTCCGTATACTCAAATAGTATTAACAAATGGGCAACACTTTTCAAGAACCCCTGAGAACCGAGATCTAATTGTTATTTATGGAACTATAACAAAAAGTATCCCCGCCCAAACCACACCTTATAGAATTATAGTTTTGTGTTAGGGGGCATTATAAAAAATTCCTGTTCAGAACATTAATTGGTATATGAAACCACAAAAGACTCGTTCGGCTTAAGCAACCGTTATACATCCTTGCAGCCAAGCTGACAGAGGATGGAATAATATTCAGAATTCCTTGGTTCAACTAATCTGCCCGTTCGCTTAATGGCGCGTTTTAGTCTAATACTTCATTTTCTCAGTCTACAACTCTATTTTCCGAGTCTAATACTTTTTTTTAGTCCAACAGCAGGGGGGTCAAGATAAGAGAAAATGAAGCGAACGATTATCATGAAGTTGTTTTCTTATGGAGTGATGTACTCGGCGTTCTTCCTGAAGATTGATAGTAATATATACCCGTTTGCTCGGCGCGGCAAGGGCAAATGCTCAACAGCACGTCTATATAGCTAGACGTGCTGTTGAGCGCCTGTTCTTGTTAAATGAGGGTTTTTGGCAGGAACATTATCACTGACGGACAGGTGGTGCGAAGACTGGAGCCAATCTAGACGGATGTACCTTTGCCCCGATACCATAAAACTCACAAAAGTTCATTATTAACGGATTCCACTTATCTGGATCGATATAATTCTCCTCTCCATCCATCAATATCTGCTCGTTAATGTGCGACTTCACAATTTTAACTTCAATAGCAGCTAATGTACTTGGATCCTCTCCAAAATCATGAACATGTTTGACGATTGCTTCAAGTTGAACAGGGCATTCCTTAACACATGAAGGTTTTACTATATCTGATGGTGTTTGAGTCAATTGGGCCGTACCAAATTTGTCTGGTTCGTACCTATACCCCTGTCGTACTTTGTAATCAGGAACAGGATTACGTCCGGTGAGAAGAGCCAATCGATCCACAGCGTGAACAAGGTCTACGGAAGGCAGGTTTAAGACACACTCGCGTTCACGCAGAAGATTTTGTACTGTTTGAGATCGGTTACTTATTCCAAGCATAAACGACTGATGTAGCGACCATGCAGATGAAATTGGGGCTAAATTTACCGAATTATCCTCGTTTAGAGTGCTGATAAGTACGACTGGTGTTCCGAAATAGAAAATTTTAGGTTCTACAATTTTATGCATAGATAAGCTCCTTCACCTTCGATTTTTTTCATTGATTGTAACAAGGGAACGAGATGGTGATCTTTCGAAATCTTGTTGTCTCATTCAAAAATCTTTAGGGGTGGATAGATTGTGAGTTATAATAAACATGTGAGGAGGATCCACTTATCATGCATGAAGAACACTGGCAAGCAATTACCCAATGCGATAGTTCATACGATGGGAAGTTTTTTTATGCGGTAAAAACTACTAGGATATTTTGTAGACCATCATGTAAATCACGAGTTCCAAATCGTGATAACGTTGATATATTTATGTCTGTAGATGATGCTATTCATGGAGGTTACAGACCCTGTAAGAGATGTAGACCAGACCGGATTTTGTGTCCAGCAGAAGAATTGGTCTTCCAAATTACTGAATTTATAAATAAAAACTATAAAGAACACTTAACACTCAGCTTAATAGCAGGAAATTTGCACATCAATATGTATTACCTTCACCACACATTTAAACGTGTCTCAGGCATAACGATAATGGAATATGTCATGAAAAAACGTATTGAGAAGGCGAAACAATTATTGGAAAACTCAAACTACACTATAACGCATATTGCTGTCATTATTGGATTTTCTAGCGCTGCGCATTTTTCGACTACTTTTCGTAAACGGCTTGGAATATCACCTTCGGAGTATCGTACAAGTTACTGCATATGACGTATGCGGAGGAGACCTCGAAAAACTGGTGATTGAGTGATTACATCCTGCAACCATCGAACTATCGGGAAACGATAGTTAAACATAAAGGGTTCCACATATTAGTCATGCATAATATGTAGAACCCTTTATGTTATTTGATTTTCTTAAATTTAGGTCTTGATAATTTTCAGTCTAATACTTTATTTTCTTTTAACAACATTTGCAATACGCTAACCCCGATCCTACTCCACCGTCACGCTCTTCGCCAAGTTACGCGGCTTATCGACATCGTTGCCCCGAGCAAGTGCGGCGTAGTAAGCGAGTAGCTGCAGAGGTACAACAGACAAAGCCGGCGTTAATAGCGACAGCGTCTTCGGAATAGCGAGTGCTTTATCGACCGATTTCAGTAAACCAGGAACATGCTCTTCATGCGTGATGGCCATAACTTCGCCACCGCGAGCTTTTACTTCCTTGATGTTGCTTACGGTTTTCTCAAGTACGCTTTCTTGAGTTGCAAGAGCGATGACCGGGATGCCTTCCTCAATCAGCGCCAGCGTGCCGTGCTTCAATTCACCTGCAGCATAAGCTTCGGAATGGATATAGGAAATCTCTTTGAGCTTCAGCGAGCCTTCCTGTACGACAGAGTAATCCAACCCGCGACCAATAAAGAATAAATGCTCATGGTTAGCGATATGCTCGGCATAAGCCTTAACTGCATCAGAATGCGAAAGCATACTCTCTACTTGTTCAGGCAGAGACTGCATAGCTGCTATGATGCGGGCTACTTCGTCTTCGCTTTGCGTGCCGCGCACTTGAGCCATGTACAGGCCAAGCAAATAGAACGCGATCAACTGCGATGTGTAAGCTTTGGTCGAGGCTACGGCGATTTCCGGACCAGCCAGTGTCGCGATTACATCATCTGCGTCGCGGGCAATGGAGCTGCCAACCACATTAGTAATAGCCAGTACATGCGCACCGTTAGCATGAGCTTCACGCAATGCAGCAAGCGTATCGGCCGTTTCACCGGATTGGCTGACAACGATGACCAAAGTATCCGGCGTGATCAATGGTGAACGATAACGGTACTCCGAAGCCACATCGTTCATGACCGGAATCCGTACGAGCTGTTCGATCGCTGTTCCGCCAACAAGACCCGCATTATAAGCTGTACCGCAGGCTACAATATGAATGTTGTTAATGCTTCGGATCTTCTCATCCGTCAGGTTAAGTCCAGGAATGACGACCTTCCGTCCGCTCTCGTCAATCCGTCCCAGCATCGTGTCGCGATATGCTCTTGGTTGCTCGTGAATTTCTTTGAGCATAAAATGAGCGAAACCGCCTTTTTCTGCCGTTACTGCATCCCAATCGACACGAATCATTTCCCGAGAAATAAAATTCCCTTCGATTGTCATCAATTCGACAGAGTCCTTTGTCAGCACCGCCATTTCTCCATCATTCAAAATATACACATTCCGCGTATATTTCAGGAGAGCAGGAATATCTGAACCGATAAAGTTCTCGCCTTCTCCGATCCCGATAATGAGCGGGCTGGCTTGACGTACGGCTACCAGCTTATCCGGCTCATACTCCGTCAGCACGCCAATTGCAAAAGCCCCTCTCATGAAGCTAATCGCTTTTTGAACAGCTTTAACGATGTCTCCATCGTATTCACGCGCAACCAAATGGGCGATAACTTCCGTATCCGTCTCGGAAACGAACTCATAACCCTGGCTGATCAGCTCTTCTTTCAATTCCAGATAGTTCTCGACAATACCGTTATGAACGACCGAAAACTTCTGGGTATGGTCGGTATGTGGGTGAGAGTTTACATCAGACGGTTTACCGTGAGTTGCCCAGCGCGTATGACCAATCCCTGCCGTACCAACGAGCGGAGCATCCTCCAGTTTGGATTCAAGGTTCACTAGACGTCCTAACGACTTCTCAATTTTCAGACCGTCAGAAGTGAACACAGCAATCCCAGCCGAATCATAACCACGATATTCGAGCTTTTTAAGCCCGTCAATCAAAACCGACTGCGTATCTCTATTCCCGATATATCCAACAATACCACACATAATTAAATATCCTCCGTTTCATACTCATAGATGGGTATCGTAAGAGCAGAAGCGAAAGACCCTTCGCGCGGTACACGAGAAAGAACTATTCAATTGTATGAAAATATAGAAAATTTCTATTTAACTGTGAAATATTTTCATGAATGTCCACTTTACTCTGTCTACCGCGGCTCTTCCGCGTCTTGCCCCCTACGTACACTCATGAATTTTCAAATGAATGTTATCCATCTGCCGAAAGGTTTGTCAGAACAGTCGCCCATTCCTTTTGCTCTTTCAGTTACGGTGCGATGTGGCACCGGGAGGCCCCCGCCGAACATTTCGAACACCTCCACCTCGTCAGCTTGCATTTGCCGTCCAGTCACGATCTAACCAGCCCCAATACGTGGCACTTAACGATATGAATGATTTAGATCTGACTCCTCGCGCGAAATCAAGCTCTGGCGCTTATATTGCTAGTAACCTCACGATCCTCGCTTTCTTTACTCGAATATGCTTAATTATATGCATCTTTGACCCGTTTGGCAATATTGATCTAGTCCCAATTAGCTTACTCTTTATGGAATCTTTTTTAATTTAAAAAAGAAAACCGCTGAGTCCGGTTGTTTTCCGGTCCAGCGGCTTACGATATGATAAATGAAAATTTAGAGCTATACGAGCTCCTTCTCCACAACAGCTACGATTTGGCCAACCAGCTGCTCCAATTCCTGCTTATCCGGTCCTTCCGCCATGACGCGAATCAACGATTCCGTTCCCGATGGACGGACGAGTACGCGGCCATTATCGCCAAGCTCACGCTCTACAGCAGCGACAGCTTCCTCAATCGCTGTGTTTCCAGCATATTTGCTCTTGTCCTGTACACGAACATTGACGAGCACCTGTGGATATTGCTTCATAATCTTCTTCAGCTCGCTCAGCGGCTTGCCGGTAGACTTCAGGGTATCTACTAGCTGGATTGCTGTCAGAATGCCATCTCCGGTCGTATTATAATCCAGGAAAATAACATGTCCAGACTGCTCGCCACCCAGGTTATACCCGCCGCGAAGCATTTCTGCCATAACGTAACGGTCGCCTACAGCCGTTTGCTGCGTGTTTAGGCCAAGCTTCTTCGTAGCCTTGTAGAAACCGAAGTTGCTCATTACGGTGGAAACTACTGTGTTGTCCTTCAGTTTGCCAGCTTTATTCATCGCATCGCCGCAAATGCACAAAATGTAGTCGCCGTCGACCTCTTCCCCATTTTCGTCAATGGCAATCAGGCGGTCAGCGTCCCCATCAAAGGCTAAGCCCAAATGTGCACCCTGACGAACTACTTCTTCCTTAAGCCCTTCAGGATGCGTAGAGCCGCAGTGATCGTTAATGTTCAACCCGTTAGGCTCTGCAGCGATCGTATGAACGTCAGCACCCAACTCCTTGAACAACTTAGGAGCAAGTTCATAGGCTGCCCCGTTCGCGCAATCCAGCACGATTTTGAGTCCTTCAAAGGAGGAAGAAATCGTCGTCTTCAAGTGATCCAAGTATTTCAGCTTGGACTCGTTATCCACCGTTACGTTTCCTAAACCTCCACCGATCGGACGAGGCAGTTCGTCGATATTTTTATCAAGCAGTTCCTCAATTTGGAGCTCCGTTTCGTCTGACAATTTAAAGCCATCGCTTCCGAAAAATTTAATCCCATTATCCTCCACTGGATTGTGGGATGCAGAAATCATTACGCCAGCATCGGCCTTTAATAGTCTAGTCAGATACGCTACAGCAGGTGTTGTGACAACACCAAGCCGGATCACATCTGCACCAATCGACAGCATCCCTGCCACAAGTGCGGACTCCAGCATAACGCCGGAAATACGCGTGTCCATGCCGATTACAACCTTAGGTTTTGGTGCTTGACCAGCAAGGACATAACCCCCGCAGCGTCCAATTTGAAAAGCAAGCTCAGCCGTCAGCTCTTTATTTGCAATACCTCTTACTCCATCAGTTCCAAAATACTTCCCCATAATTTCACTCCTTCAACTATTTGCGAGGCTAAGTTTTGTCATGTCCTCTCATGATGTCCACAACCGTCTCTCTACACTCTATTGTGTTAACAAGCCTCACGTTCCGCCTGCCGTGCCATTGTTAGCCGCTTCTTCACCATTCCCTGACGGGTTCGGACCTTGATTATCTGCCGAATTCGCAGGCTGTCCCTCAGAGTTCGTCGAAGCCGGCTTCCCCTTTTCTAAAATTTCGATTTGAATTTCAGCCGATTTATCCTGGTCGGAGAGCTCCACATAGGACGGCAGCTTTACAGTTACTGGAACCGTATGCACCCCGACCCCCAAATGAGATATATCAGCCGTTACCTTGATTTGATCTGGCCCCACCCGACTCAAGGCATCCTCTGCACCAAGCACGGTGAGGGATATCATCCGATCGGATGGTCGGAGAAATTTCACATCATACAGTGGATTTTCGTGCTCCAAGGTGATTGGAATGTTATCAACCTGCTTTTGTCCGCCTGGCTTTACCTTTAGTGTAATCGTAACAGAGCTCGGCTCGATTTTCTCAAAACCGTCCGGCGGAGTCAAGTCTACGGAGTATTTCGTCTCCTCCGAGCCGTCAAATCTTCCTAAATCAACCGTAAGCGGGAATGCGGTAATTCCGTCCAAAGCTCCCTTGGTCCCGTAAAGCGCAACGCCTTCCACATCGGTCTCGATTCCTGCTAATACATAGCCCGCCGGAAGCCGACCCGTTTGATGCAGCTCGATCGGCACATTTTTGTACATTTTATTAATCGGAACCTCTACATCGACGGAGCTAGGAGAAATCTCCGCATTCTGCATCACTTGCCCCTGCTTATCATAAGCCACCAGTTTTACGGCTTTTCCCTTAATGGAATCCTTCAAACCAGTCACGTCAATCGTACCCTGAACTTTATCGAGATCATTCAGCTCGCTTTCTGGCAAGGTAACCTCAACATCGCTATCCCCAGAAATAATCGGTGTTCCGAGCAATAAACCATCAGCAGGCTCCCCCTTCGTCACTATCGTGACGGGAACCTTCTTCGTCTCCTTGGCTTCAATCGTAACCTTCACAATCGATGGATCCATCGATACGAGTTGAACCCCAGGAGGCAATTCATGAGTTAATGGCAGCGTAAAAGTACCGGGTCCTACGTTTTCCAAATTCAATTTTACTTTATAATCGGAAAAGTCCGTTGTAATATCGGTGCGTTTGCCTTTAACTTCCAAACGAACAGTACTCGGCTCGAGATCATAGAGTACATATTTCTTATCGTCAAATCCAGTCACTTGAATCTTCACATTGTCGATAACTTTGTTATTAACTACCGTTGTAGGGCTCACGGGAGACCCGCTATCTAAGTGAACCATAGCCCATAACATGATGCTGATCACAAGGGCCAGCACCTTCGCAAAATTGTTATGTGTCAGCCATTTATCCATTGTTTTTGGCCCCCTTCTTTTTCCGGAAAGGCCCACGTTTCTCTTTCTCTGCGGAGTTTTGACGAAGCTCTTCATATAACTTGGAGATCAGCGATTCCTCATTGATATCGCGCACAACCTGCCCGTCGATGGCAAGAGAAATTTGCCCGGTTTCCTCGGATACAACGACGGAGACCGCATCGCCTACCTCGCTAATGCCGATTGCCGCGCGGTGCCGTGTACCGAGCTCCTTGCTGATGAACGGGTTTTCCGATAACGGCAAATAGCAGGCTGCCGCCGAAATTTTTTGCCCCTGGATAATGACAGCCCCATCGTGCAGCGGTGTATTCGGAATAAAAATATTAATCAGCAGTTGCGAAGTAATGATGGACTGCATAGGAATTCCAGACTCGGTGTATTCGTTAAGCCCTGTGTCACGTTCAAAGACAATTAAGGCCCCAATTTTTCTACGTGATAAATAATTTACGGCCTTAATAATCTCGCCGATTTCCTTGCTTAATTCCTCTTCGTCGGCTATATTTCTGCCAAACAATTTTCCCCGCCCAAGCTGCTCAAGCGCACGTCTAAGCTCTGGTTGAAAAATAATAAAGATCGCCAGCACCCCAAAGGTGAACATCTGATTCATAAGCCATTTCAGCGTGTACAAATCAAACCACGTACTCACCGCCCAGATTACCACGAGAACTAATATCCCTTTAAGTAGCTGGACAGCCCTTGTTCCCCGTACGAGTAAAATCAGGTGGTAAATGATGTAGGTAACGATCAGTATATCTATAATATCCTTGATCGAGTCCTGCCAAGTCAGACTGGTAAAATAGTTCATGGTGCAACCCCCGGATTATTCCTTGCAGCCAAACGGCCGCAAGAAAACGATATGTACAGCGTCAATGCTTACCTCTGGTTTCTAACTACTAGGTTATAACGTTCACATGTCAGATGCAAGCGCTCCGTATCTATAGTATCTTTCGTATCCCGTTGTAATATTTTCCTTTTATAAAAAAATAAAAAAGCGCCTTGATTCCCGGAAGGGAGGCGCCAAAAATGGTGGTGCGGAGTATGCCATTACCTGTAGGCGACTTCCGAAAACGTATTGATGATCCTATACCATATCCAATCCAGCGCCTGATCGATTTGTTTTACCTCACCGGATATGTGGGCTGTTGAAGCCTGGTAATAAGACCCGTCAATCACCGTCAGGTTGCCCTGCACTTCACCGTAGATTTCAGCCTTGCCATTCTCTACAGTGAGATTGCCGGCAATTTTGGAATTGCTCGGTACCGTAACCGTATCGCCGTTAATGATAACCTGATCAAGGTCCGTCCCTTTTACAACAAGTTGGTCATTGCGGTCCCACATTGAAACCGAGCTAAACAGCATGACTAAGAGGAACATAGCTGCTGCCGTCAATGCCGGGTGCCGCCTAATCCATTTAATCCAAGCTTGTTGCTTCGGCTTATTCGGAATTTGACTGATGATCCGATTCACCAATTCATCCGGAGCCGAGAGGTTGGTATGCTTGATGGTAGCAAACAGCATCATTTCGGTTTGTTCCAGTTGTTTAAACTCCATCTGGCATTCCGGACAACCTTCAAGATGCTGCTTCAGCAATACAGTCTGATCGCCGCTCAATTCGCCATCCAAGTATTCATGCATTAATGAGGTGGCTTGTTTGCATTCCATATCGGCCAATCCTTTCAGTATCAATCTCTGCGGAAACCATCTTTATGGCAAGTTCACAGTCGTCCTACCATAATATACGTTGTGCTTCTCAAATCGTTTCATAAAACATAAATTGAAAAATTTGGTGCAATTAAAGCATTTTATGCTCCAGTTTTTTTCGCAAAAACTCCCGTCCACGATGGACGCGCGTTTTTACCGTCGTTACCGGCATGTCCAGCACCTCACTGATCTCCTGTAACGACATTTCCTGCAGATACCTTAAAATAATAACTGATTTATATTTAGCCGGCAGACCCGCAATGGCCTGATGAATCGTCTGCTGCGTTTCCGACAGCAGGTATTCCGATTCCGGCGTCCGTTCATCTCCAGGAATAAGCGTATACCCGTCCATGCCTTCCTGATCGTTCATTTCGGCATCCAGATAGTAATTCGGCTTACGCTTGCGCAATCGATCGATACACAAGTTGGTTGCGATTCGATAAATCCATGTAGAGAACTTTTGTTTGTCATCGTAGCGTGCCCAGTTCTTATGTACTCTTAAAAACGTCTCCTGCACAATGTCCTCAGCCTCGTGACGATTGGACAGCATGCGGTACGCCAAATGAAACAATTTATCCTTATATAAATCGACGAGTTCTGCAAAAGCCCCTTGATCCCCTTTTCGGGCCAGCTTCACCAGTCTTGCATCGAAATGATCCACCACCATATTATCCCCCAGATCCGTGGACGGGCTTCAAACTTGCACCTGCCTGTCCGGCTCTCGTCTCCTTCTTGCAAAGGAGCGTCTCTAGTCGTCGGCACTTCATTCAAATGTTAAAGCAAGTTTCTGCAAAAAGCAATAGACAATAAGGAACAAGCCGGACCTTCTTGCGAAGGCCCGGCTTGATTTAGAGCTCTAGAATCCCTTGTAGGGTATCAGCCCGTATTCCGAAGTCCAGCTGCAATTCCGTTAATGGTAAGAAGGACTTCACGAAGCAGGATAGGATCATCCTGTCCCTGATCCCGAATCGTTCGCAGCTCGCTCAGCAGTTGTACCTGCAGGTAGCTTAAAGGATCAACGTAAGGGTTACGCAACCGAATGGATTCTTGTAAGCCTGGGACGTTGTCCAAAATTTCAGAGATACCCGTAATTTTCAATACCATCTCTTTAGTTAGGTGGAACTCTTCTTCAATTTGGCCGAATACCCGTTCCTTCACTTCATGTTCGGAGCACATATTTGCATACTCTTTGGCGATAACCAGGTCTGCCTTGATCAAAGCAAACTGAAGGGTATCGATAATCGAACGGAAGAATGAGAAATTTTGATACATATTTTGAAGAACTTTGAGGTTCTCTTCTTTGTTTTGATAAAAATGCAGCAATCCGGTACCGGCAGCGTACCAGGCCGGGAACAAGTAACGGCTTTGCGTCCATGCGAAAACCCATGGGATAGCCCGTAAATCCTCAAACCGATCGCTGTTTTTGCGTTTCGAAGGCCGGGAGCCGATATTCAGCTCGCCCACCTCCAGAAGAGGCGTTGATTCTTTGAAGAACTTAAGGAAGTCTGACTCGCGAAATACAAGATCCTGATATTTGTTAAGCGATGTCTCCGAAATACCAGCCATAATCTCTTCCCAACGTTCCTCTTCCGGATTGCCTTCCCGGCGCAGCTTAGCATGGATTGCTGCAGTTATTAGGGCTGATGTTGCTTGCTCCAAGCTTCGGTAGGCGATGCCACGAAGTGAGTACCGGGACGAAATCACTTCGCCCTGCTCGGTAATTTTGATGCCTCCGCCAATCGTTTCCGGCGGCTGTACCAAAATACTGCGGTTCAAAGGCATACCGCCACGACCCAGCGCTCCGCCACGACCGTGGAAAAACTTAAGCTTCACGCCGAACTCACTGGCCGCGGACGTAATTTGTTTCAAGGCCATCCGCAACTCCCAGTTTGCCGTTACCACGCCACCATCTTTATTACTGTCGGAATAACCAAGCATGATCTCTTGAAGGTCATTCATCGCAGCGACAGATTGCCGGTAAATCGGCATGCTAAATAACTGGCGCATAATTCCCGGAGCTGCATGGAGGTCATCAATCGTTTCAAATAGCGGCACAGATTGCAAGGTGCAAACGACGTTACCGTCCATTTCTTTGCGGAATAAGCCCACTTCTTTAGAAAATACCATGACCTCCAGAATGTCGCTTGCAGCCTCCGTCATACTGATGAGGTAGCTGGTAATGCACTGTGGTCCATATTCTTTTTGCGCCAAATAAACCGTTCGGTAGACTTCAAGGCACTCCTTCGTGCTTTCCGTGTAATCCTGGTACGGAGAAGTCAACGGACGCGGATCATTCAGCAAGCTTTCCAGCAGCTTAACCTTCTCATCCTCAGGCAGATCGCCGTAATTTGACACAATATTCATACTTGCCAAAATTTCCGTCATGGCATTCTCATGCTCTTTACTGTGTTGACGAATGTCGAGCGTTGCCGTATGGAAACCAAATAGCTCCACTTGGCGAATGAGTTTCTTGATATGGGTATCCGCTACATAGTCCGCATAATGGTGACGCAAGCTGCGATCTATGATTTTTAAATCCTCAATAAATTCTTTAACATCTGTGTAGCGTTCCTGCGTGCCCTGCTTGGTATCGTCCAGAAGGTTATGCAGTTTCTCGGTCATGTATGTCAATTTAATACGGTAGGGTTCCTTTTCATTGTTCCACTGCGGTGCTTTATGCAAGGTAACTTGGAGCCGATCCTTTTGAATAGAGGCATTTAGCTCATTTGTAACGTCAACGATACTTGTGCTAAAGCTTAGATGCTTGAACAGTTCGGACAAAATACGCTGATATTCTCGTACAGCCAGTTTACGCTGCATCCGCAAAGTCTCCCAGGTAACGTCGGATGTTACGGATGGGTTGCCGTCACGGTCTCCTCCGATCCAGGATCCAAAGCGCAAATAAGTAGGCACGTGCCAATAGTGCTCCGGATAATACTTCGTAAGACAACGTTCTAGCTCCTGATACACCTCAGGAAGAACGTGAAACAAGGTCTCGTGGAAATAGTACATCCCGTTTCTTACTTCATCAAGTACTGTTGGTTTGCGATCGCGAAGCTCATCGGTTTGCCATAGGGTGATGACCTCGTTCAAAAGCTTCTCTCTAAGTTGTTCACGTTCACGGAAAGTAAGGGTAGGGTTGTCGAGCTGCATCACATCATCGGCAATCCGTTTATGGATGTCCAGAATAGCACGACGCATCGCTTCCGTCGGGTGTGCAGTCATGACCAGCTCTAGAGACATGCCTTCAAGAATTTCCTGAGCTTCCTCATAGCTGAAGCCTTGGTCCTTCAAATCTTTAACGGACGATTCGATCGTACCCGATTGAACCGTCTCCCCTGCCGACCGTTCATAATCCCGTTTACGGCGAATACGATGGTTTTGTTCTGCAATGTTAACCAGTTGAAAGTAAATAGCAAATGCACGAATCACTTGGTGACGAATTCCGGGTTCAAGAGAATTGATCAGTTCCTTAAACTCATCATGCAGTTCAGGTAAAAATACAGCCCGCAGTGACTTACTGGCTTCACGAATCTTCTCGACAATATCCAAGAGCTCATTGCCGCCTTGATGAACAAGGACCTCTCCTAGAATATTGCCCAAAAAACGAATGTCGCGCCGAAGCAAGTTGTTTGAGTTACCCTTGCCTGCGGTAACCGTTAGCTCAGTCATGTTTCTCCCCCATTTCCTTCCGTCTTTCTAAGAGCTTTCTTAACATAATACAATAATCTTCCCTGAAAATCTTCACTTTATTTGTAAGAACCATGAAAACTCTGAAAAAATTCAAAGTTCGTCAATGATTTAATATTCAAAATCATGAATACAATTCAAGAAAAACTATTAGTAAATAGTTGGCCTCAAAAGATATACAAGGAATCCGCTTAAGAATCACCTCATATTTATGCATGATGTGTAGACATACCACTGTTGGTGCATCCTTGAGACAAATCAACAACCTAAGGTGTCTTGCCTTCTAGCTAGCCCAAATTGCGTTGCTTTTTTTGTAGTTCCTCAAACCTTAACACGGTGAAGTAATAAAATGCAAGGGTATAATTAATATTGGTTGAACTTTCTATGCCAATATGCTTCATGAACCAAGTCCGAAAAATTATAACAAAAAACATCATCTGCTACGATGATGTTACTGATATGTATGGAGCGGGTGATGGGAATCGAACCCACGCTACCAGCTTGGAAGGCTGGAGTTCTACCATTGAACTACACCCGCAAAAAACATAATCGGGATGACACGATTCGAACATGCGACCCCCTGGTCCCAAACCAGGTGCTCTACCAAGCTGAGCTACATCCCGATAATGAAGAAAAAATGGCGCGCCCTAAGAGATTCGAACTCCTGACCTTTTGATTCGTAGTCAAACGCTCTATCCAGCTGAGCTAAGGGCGCAAATTATGGAGCGGACGACGGGAATCGAACCCGCGACCCTCGCCTTGGCAAGGCGATGCTCTACCGCTGAGCCACGTCCGCAAATGGTGCGCGTGGAGGGACTTGAACCCCCACGTCAAAGACGCTAGATCCTAAGTCTAGTGCGTCTGCCAATTCCGCCACACGCGCACAATGTTATATCATCCTAGCAACTAATGCTGTTGCAAAAGTCACATAAGAAAATGGTGAGCCATGAAGGACTCGAACCTTCGACACCCTGATTAAAAGTCAGGTGCTCTACCAACTGAGCTAATGGCTCTCATTAAAGACTGGGGATATAGGATTCGAACCTATGAATGACGGAGTCAAAGTCCGTTGCCTTACCGCTTGGCTAATCCCCATTATTGATGGTGGAGGCTGAGGGGATCGAACCCCCGACCCTCTGCTTGTAAGGCAGATGCTCTCCCAGCTGAGCTAAGCCTCCATATCATGATGACCCGTAGGGGACTCGAACCCCTGTTACCTCCGTGAAAGGGAGGTGTCTTAACCACTTGACCAACGGGCCTTAAAAAATGGAGCTCTCAACCGGGATCGAACCGGTGACCTCATCCTTACCATGGATGCACTCTACCTACTGAGCTATGAGAGCATATGGCTCCCCGAACAGGACTCGAACCTGTGACAACTCGATTAACAGTCGAGTGCTCTACCAACTGAGCTATCAGGGAACATTGCTTGGCGGCGTCCTACTCTCCCAGGACCCTTCGGTCCAAGTACCATCGGCGCTGGAGGGCTTAACGGTCGTGTTCGGGATGGGTACGCGTGGAACCCCTCCGCCATCGCCACCAAACGTGATTTTTGCGCTGCTTCCGCTGCCTGATTTCGCTACAGCAAAATATCAGACCTCAGAAAAGACATGCAGCTTAAAATCTTTACTTCAGATGTTTGATCACCTGAAAACTGGATACGAAACGTTGTTTGCGCTTTAAGATTTTTAGGATAAGCCCTCGACCGATTAGTACCTGTCAGCTCCATGCATTGCTGCACTTCCACCTCAGGCCTATCAACCTCGTCGTCTTCAAGGGGTCTTACTCATTGGGAAATCTCATCTTGAGGGGGGCTTC